>CANOEC010000011.1 GCA_947564735.1 uncultured Lachnospiraceae bacterium
GATATCTGCTGGCTGGGGCAACTTGCAAACGGCTTAATCAGCAGACACTAATTAGATTTAAATAATCAAACTTCCATGCCGGATTCAAATGCGTATCAGGTTCATCCAACAAGAACAGAGACTCCTTGGAGCGTGTAAATTTCAACAATCCTAATACCATCAGCAGCTGTTGTTCACCCTCACTAAGTTCATTGAATGTAATGACAGTTCCATCCGTTTTTCTGACTTTAATACGAACTTCTTCAATCAAATCAGAGATATAGGTACTCTCAAGTTGTTTAAAAAAATCAACGTTATTACCATACTGTTGAGCAAAATCCCGTAATTTCTCCTGATCTTTCAGATAAAGGTAAGTAACTTCCTTTTTAACAGTTTTTATACCTTCCTCAAAAGACTCGGTTTCCTTAATAGGAGCCAGTGCATATTCATATAAACTATCCAGAAATTCCCGCACAACTCCACGAGCACCCCAAAAATCTGATTTGGTATATCTTTTTCCCTTAACTCTTTTCCCCTTAACCCATTCTGCCTTCTTTAAAACAAAAAGGACAGATTCGACTGACTCAATATCAAAATAATCTCTTAAAAACTTTTGATTTGCCTCTTCATAAAACGAAAAGAACGCCAACAAGACAAAATTACTATGAATTAAGCGTGCATAAAACAATGGACGAAGAGTTTCCCTATCACCATCTAACAATGCCTTATAAAAACGCTTTTGATGCTTTGCAAAATGTTTTTCCAATCGATTACTTGGTCCGGAATAATAAGCAAAGAGATGTTCAGGCAGGAAACTATCCCGTTTTTTATAAAAAGCAGTCCGGGAAAACTTTTCCTCATTCACGAAAAACTCTTGCACACTTTCTGCCGCATTATTTTTTATCTGTATTGCATAGCCAGAACATTTATAGAGAATTTCATAAGAAAAGTCTTTTGTCTGCACATTCAAGTCCAAATCTCTAAATATAATTACGATTGCCTCCAAAAGATTTGACTTGCCCGCCCCATTACGCCCGATAAATACCGATGTTAGCTGACTCTCATCAATATCAATTTGGAAATTTCTTAAGTTTTTAAAATTATCAATTTTCAGTCTGTCGATCCGCATGTGCCGCCTCCAAGTAGGATTCCCCATCCATTCTGCTTTCTATAATCTGCCCACTATCAATTAGTTCCTTCAGTTGAGCATAAAAATCATCAATTTGCAGACTCGTTTCAGATTTTAAGTTTTCTGGCGTCAGACGCGCTCCGCCTGCCAGTGCTTCCATAATTGTTTTAGGCACGAATTTCACCTCTATTCTTTCTATTGTTATCGATTCCAAAACATTGTCATTATCTATTGTTTCCGAAAGAGTCTGCTTTATGAGTCCCAATGAGTTTTCCTCGGTGGGGTCATTCGTCCCTAATTCACCACGGAAAGCACGGGCGAGGATAGATTTTTCGATAAGGTCAATCTGCTCTAGCACCTCTTCTGTGGCTTCTTTGGCTTGCTGTTCTTTGGCAAAGAAATCATCAAGAATACGGACTATTTCGTTTTGTTCATTACCGGATGCTGGCAAATTAACCGTTAAAGCTGATAATTCTTTCTGATTAATTTTGGGCAATACAGAGCGAGAACCCGCTGATGATGCCTGTTCCAGAAATTCCTCTGACAGCATATAGTACCACAAGCACTTTGCGTCCTCTTTTGCCTCAATAGGATACATATCTGCACTACATAGCCCATCAAAATCTACAACTACTACCTTTGACAAATATGGTCGAATCTTAGAATAAAGAATTTGCCCCGGATAAAATCGATGTTTCCCGCTTGTCACACCATCTTCAGCAACTGTATGATATTCCAATAAAATTCCAGTCCTTTTCTCGATATTGTCAGGAGCTATATGAGGGAAATTCGGAAAATCTGCGGGATTCACCAAATTACTCTTGATAGTAGCCACTTCATCAAACCGCTTCTTTTCCCAGTCTTCCCTCCCCACACCATGTTCTTTTCTCCACTGAGCAGTGAGTTCACCGTTAAAGGCTTTGTGCAAGACAGATGCTTTGCGGGTTTCAAAACTATCCAGTGCCTCCTGTGCTTTTTGTTTAGCTTCGTCCAGTTTGGCAAATAGGCTTTCAATTCGGTCAACAATGCGGTGCTGCTCAGGAAGTGGCGGGAGGGGAATTGCATATTGGTTAAATAATGGAAAATGCCGACGATACCCCATATTGGGAATATCAATACTTTGCAATGCAAAATAAAAAGCCTTGAGTTCAAAAAAAGATTTTGGTTTCAAGACTTTAATACCATCAGCTCCTTGAGCAAACAAAAAATCAACATATTTAATACATCTTGTATGATCACCAAAAATAACAACCGGCAATTCTCCACCATATGCCATTGCCTCATTGTTGGTATATCCACCTACTAATTCTTGTCCTTGGTCAACGACCGCTAGTGTACCCTTTTCCAAATATTCTTTTTGAAGAACCTTTTTTTTGCTGTCAGTATTATTTACAAAAGAATCAAGCAAATGCACCCAGCACCAATTCTCGGGCACCCGATACGGCTGTTCATTCTCCGGCACTAACGCTGCTTGTAAACGCTCCTCCAGCGTTAAGACCTCCTTTTTCTTTCCTCTTGCCATCAGTCCTGCACCTCCAGCGCACGCAGCTCTTTCACCACACTCATAAGTAAATCAACAGCTTCTTCCAGATTAGCGGCAGCTTCTTCCGCGCTCTGTGCCGGATCTGGCAAATCGTTATAGTCCAACACCGATTCATCACGAATCAGCCCTAAATCAAGGCTATTGCCCTTTTCTGCAATGTCTTCCCGCGTAAATACGCTCCAGCGCTCATCTTGTACCGCACGACGCTCCTCTGCTTCATATGCTTTCTCAAAATCCACAAAATGCTCCTTTTTCAAAGGTGTCGTCTTGCCAAAGCTGGGCATATTCGTGCGAAGATCATAGAACCAGACTTCTTTCGTATTTCCTTTATCGTTCTTTCCGCGACTAAAGAACAGCACATTAGTCTTGACTCCCTGCGCATAGAAAATACCGGTCGGCAAACGCAAAATGGTATGTAAATTACACTTGTCCATCAAATCACAACGAATCTTCTCGCCATCACCGTCAGCAAATAAGACATTATCTGGTAGTACCACTGCCGCACGACCTGTACCATCTGTCACCAGACTGCGATATATGTGTTGTAAGAAATTCAACTGTTTATTGCTGGTTGAGTAGATAAAGTCATCACGAGTGGCACGCTCACCACCTTTCTTCGTTCCGAACGGCGGATTCGTCAATACCAGATGGTAGCCATTCATGCTCTTTCCAATATCGGAAAGAGTATCACCCAAAGTAATCTTACCGTCAATACCGTGAAGCATAGCATTCATTAACGCTAAGCGGTGAGTGTCGTGCACCAGTTCGCAACCAGTGAAGGCCTCTTCATACTCAAATTTAGCGGTATCTGTATCCAGATCATAAAAATCGTCTGTGTGTTCCCTCACATATCGGCTTGCTGCAATCATAAAGCCAAAAGTACCACAAGCAGGATCATTGCAGCGTTCACCGGGCTGGGGTTTCATCAGCCTTGTCATCACATCAATCAGCACACGGGGAGTAAAATACTGTCCTGCACCGGATTTCTTTTCATTTGCATTTTTTTCCAACAAGCCTTCATACAAGTTCCCAAGCCCCTCTTCTCTGGCTGAAAACCAATCCAGTTCATTGATGGTTATAATAATCTTCTCCAGATTTTTGGGTTCTTCAATATTGGTCATAGAACCTTGATAAATTTCACGAACCCTACCAGTGCAATAGGTTCCAAACAAACGCAACAATTCTTTATAATATCTGTAAAGCTCAATACCCGATTTGCCGGTCAACCTATCCCAACTGTATGACTGAATTATCTTTTTCTCGTTATTTTGCGTTTCCTGTTCAGATGTCAGATTATCTCGCTCTACCAAGGTAATTCCATCGGAAAATTTATTTTCTGCCCCCGTTTCCTTTGCCATTTTGAGAAACAGAATATATGTCAGTTCTGTCACATACTGATGATAAGTAATACCATCATCCCTCAGCACATTACAAAGATTCCAGAGTTTTGATACAATTTCCTGCGTAGTCATTAAGCCGTCTTTCCTCCATCATCGTACAAATACTCATTGAGTTCCAACACGATGCTTTCCAATTGATTTAAGAACACTTTATTAATTTTCATAAAACCACCCTGCGCTTTAAATCGGCTATCTTCATCGAATACCTGAATACTCAGCACGGATTCTTCCAAAAGGTATTTTTCCATACGTCCAATCCAGCTCAATTCCTGTTTGGAAAAATTGTGCGCTCTTTTCAGCCTGTCTACAGCCCTGCGGATTCTTGCCTCGTGACTAATAAGCGCTGAACCTATGGCATAACGACGAATCAAACTAATAATGTCAGCGGCAATTTCTTCATTAGTCAATTCAGAAAGGGCAATATTTAACTGCTGAGCTGTAAAGCCTTCTCTGTCTAATGTAAGCCGCAATCCTTTCAAGTTCTCTCTGGTCAGCTCCTTCGGACGGGTGCAGATAATATTGAGCACGGTAATCTCATTGCGGTTTTTCTGGATAAACTCTGCAAATGCATCAAGATAGTCCTCTGGACGACTGCCTTTTCCATATCCTCTTTCGTGAGAAAGCAGTTCATCCTCCGCATCTGAAATCACAATAGGTCTTCCAGCTCTACTCTTGGATTGCTGAACCAACTGAAACAAATCCCGATAAGAAAGTAAACGATTTCTGGCATCAGAAGGTGACTGGTGTTCAATCTCTACAATCAGTTGCGTCGGATCAAGCCCACCGGTCATATCCATAAAGTGCGCCCTGGTATTCTGATCCATATTTCGTTTCTTTCGTTGAAGTTTTGCCATAATCTGATCAATTTGGTTTTGAAGCTGTTTTTCATCTTCCAATAGTTCCAGCCCATCTAAAAGCTGTCCAAAGGTTACAGACGGATTGGCAACTACAGGTTTCATAGTGTTGACACTTTCCAGCGCATCATACACACCTACCGGATCATAAATCTCAAAATGAGTCTTTTTTATTTTGGGACAAAGCCGCGTAGCTCGCCCTAACATCTGTTCAAACAAAATACGCGACTTAATACGGCGCAGAAATACAAGAGTAGTAATTTCCGGCACATCAATACCAGTAGTCAAGAGATCAACCGTAACAACAATGCTTGGATAATGTTCATTTTTGAATCGTTTAATAGCTTCCAGAATTTTCTTTTTATCTCCTCCACCTGCTTTTCCGGTTATCTTCATAATTGCATTATTGTCAACACCCGTTTCAGAATAGATGTCCTTCAATATCTTGACAATTAAATCCGCATGGTCATCATTAACCGCATAAATCAAAGTTTTCCCTTGTTCCTCTGGAGTTTCCGGGTCAATATCACGAGCAATTTCAGTCAAAACTGCTCGATTAAAATTCTCTGTAATCACTTGGCGATTAAACTGTTCTACTTCAAAATCAAGTTCGTCATTCAAGAGTTCACTATTTGTAAGTTCTCCTGTAACAGGATCATAAATAGTTATAGTGTCCCCACTCTTGTAATGAATACCTTCGCTACTTAATCTAGTGGTCAACTCATGAGGCGCGTCGTGATCAACCAAATAACCCTCAATCACAGCCTCGCGATAGGTATACTTAAATATCGGCTGTCCAAAAATTTCGGTTGTCTGTAAAGCAGGCGTAGCCGTCAAACCAATCTTTACCGCATCAAAATATTCAATAACTGCCCTATATTTACTTTGATACTCAATCTGATCCCGGTATAAAATTTCTTCCGTACCCATATCCCGGTCAAGAATATACCCTCTATGCGCCTCATCTACAATAACCAAATCATAATCGGTCACGGCCGGCATGAATTCCCCATCGTTATAGAGAATCCTCTTTACCATCCCTTGAACTGTAGCCACTTGAACACGGGTTTCTTTCTCACTACTCTTATCCTCCAGACCTTTGATATTGTATATATCATCAAGTGTCATTAAATCTTCCAGTTTTACCTCTTTAAAAACATCCTCCGCCTGCTCACCCAATGCAGTACGATCCACCAAAAATAAAATCCGGCGAAAACGTCCTGTTTTCAAAAAACGATAAATCATACCCAGTACAGTTCTGGTTTTACCTGTACCAGTAGCCATTGCCAACAAAACCGTTTGCTTACCTTCAATAATGGCCTTTTCCGCAGCCTGAATCGCCTTTAACTGGTATTCCCGTAAATTCAATCCATCTTTATCACGCAACAGGTCATAGGATAAAAATTTAAGGTTTTGATTCCCTGCCTGGATATCTTTTTCGAGAAGTTCCTGAATCCCCATCGGGCTAATCCAGCCATGCAGTGCTTTCGGTGCATTAAATGACTGACGCAAATCCAAAAACCAAATGCCTGACTTTGTCTGCAACTGTTCAAGATAAGGTCTGCCGTTCGTAGCAAAGGTAAATGGAACCTTATAATCTCCCCAAATACCAATCACATACTTCTCATCCGTAGCGCGAATATTTCTTGGATAATCCTTCCCTTGATAATCAATAACAGAGGGTATATCCTTATGAGCTGCCTTTGCTTCAATGATACCAACCAACTGTAAATCAATGAATAATGCATAGTCAGCGAATCCACAATCGCCAACTTCGGAATCTGTAGGCCATTCGGCGATGGCAATAGCGTGTCCTCTTGCCGGACGAGTTCCTTTGGAATAACGCAAATTTTCCGTATCTGCTTCCCAGCCCACTTTCCGAAGTTGTTCATCAATCAAGTATCTTGTTTCAGCTTCTGATTTCTGTCTCTGGCTTGCAGCCTGTATTGCCTTTTTCTTTCTTTCTTCTGAAGGTACAGCAACGGCTGTCTGTGCTACTTCTTTCGCCTGTCTTATCATCACTTCTTCCTGCTGTGCTTCCTCGACCTTATCAATTACCTCGACAGAATATTGTTTTTCCGGCATGACAAAATCATGATGTTGGTAATCACCCTCACCATAAATCTGCATGAACCATTCACATAAACTATGTGCCATCTGCAATAGTACTTTTCCATCATTAATCGATGAATAATTTTCATGTACCGCTTTGTTTCTGATTTTGCGAAGAGCGTGAAGAATATCACATAAATCTCTGTCAATCAAGCCTTCATGAAGAAGAACCCCAATTCTGGTGGCTGCCTTATTGTCATGTGGTAAAGGAATTTTATCGTATGTAAAAATCAAATTGACAATAGTCTCACCTATCATCCCCAATTTCATCAAGCAAGAGTTAGAATCGGAATAACAATACTGTTCAGCCAGACTGCCAAAGCTTGCAAGAACAGGAAAATCATCTTTTAGAAAATCAAAATTGGAGGTCATTCCATTGTCTCCTTTTTCATCTCACCACAAATATAATCCAATGCTATCAAATATATAATCAGCAGGCGCACAAATAACATATTAAAAATCTCATGTAGCATATATTTTTGTACTTCTGCATGGGAAAAGATACAATATGGGAATTATATCATGAATTAGTAATATACACAATAAATCACTACCGGATGCCACCCTTTCGTGGCACATTGTATATTTCCTTATCCACAATGATATCCTCGTTCCCATTGTATTAGTCAAGGTTTCCCGCTAAGGCAGATATACTTTATCCTTTGGTTTTCTATCCTTTACCACTTTTTTATGCTAACCATAACAATGCACAGCATTGTTATTCACAAACATATTTCATTGCAAGTAACTTCCTATTGTAATACAGAAATCTTCCATATATGAAAAAAGGGCAACGAACATAGACTCATAGCGCATCTTTTCTTTTTTATTCCAGCTCTTTCTTCTTTCTGACGTTTCTTTCCACAGATGATAATATAGATAATCAGCACCCGTACAATGAAAGTTGCCAACATACAAAGCAGATATTCTCCTTCATTTGCCCGACATGACATAAAACTCCACTGAAAATTCTGTAAGATCAAGCGGTATGTCATTCGGCTCTTTAACTTGCACTATTTTCAAGAGGCTCTCCTGACTTGATATTTGCGATGGTGACAGCAGCACTGATTGAGATGTATTGACTGACAGCTGGTTAAGTATCAATATCGACCCGCCTTTATCACTTGTAAAAGTGTTGTAAAATACCGACCTAACTCCCCTTCTTCTGCGCCACAAGTTTCTCATGGTAAAAGAAATTTGTATGTATAATAGAACGTTTGGCACAATATTCTTCCATCTCCGCCGCTAACTCATCCCAATAATCCTTATTTCCATCTACATATATCTCTTTGTACAAGCCATAATGCTGCGGGTACTTTTCGTTAATATATTTTAGAATTTTGCTCTTGTATTCTCCCCTTAGGTTTAAATTTTCAAACCAGTATTCGTCAACAAACCGCCTGCTCTTTTCTATAATACTTTTATAATCCGTTATTTCCGGAAATATCGGCGACATAAATAACACGCTATGGATTCCGTTTTCATATAACTCTTGAAGTGTGTTCAACCGTGCTTCGATACTGCTTGCATGGTCCATATCATCCTTAAAGCTTTCATCCAATGTATTGATAGATATAGCTACCGAAACATCTTTTAACTGCTTTAGTAATTCTACATCCCTCAGAATGAGTGATGACTTTGTTGAAATACTAACCCTGCACTCTACGTCCATAAGCTGCTCTAATATGCTTCGCGTAACACAATATTTTTCCTCAAAAGGATTGTAACAATCTGTAACAGATGCAAGAAAAACAGTTTTTCCCCTTAATCTCTTTTTATTGATTGGCTTTGGACATCTTTTGATATCTATAAATGTCCCCCATTCTTCATTGTGTCCTGTAAATCTTTTCATAAAGCTGGCATAGCAGTATTTACACCCGTGCGGACAGCCTACATATGGATTCATTACATAGTCACTGGCTGGTAGATTTGATTTTGTCAAATAATCCTTCACTTCTATTTCCTTTTCAATGATATTCATTACCGGATAGCGCCTCCATGAAAATAACATTCATATATTTTATCATCCATATAAAATATTTCTTCATATCCCCGGAACCAGACAAATTCGCCATCCACTTTACAATGATATCGATAGTCGCCCTTGGTATATATCTTTGGTCCACGAAACGGTGCATCTGCCGGAACTTCCTTAAGTACCTCCTTCAAAAAATCACCATCAAAGTTGTCGCCAGTTACGCGTCCTGCATAATTCATGCTCCAAACAGGGTTGTCATGTAACCATACAGCTTCTTCACCTGAAAAACACTCTCCACCCAGATAGGAATCAAGATAAGTATATCCGTTTTTGTCCTCATATCGGAAATCATGGGAATTCATTCTGCAGGAATTTACTTTGTTATCCGCTGCCGCATATGTATTCTTCTTTGCCACAAGAAGGAACGCGACAATCTGATCGATATCCATACCTGCATTCCTGCACAGAGAAATATTGCATTCATCACTTTCTTTGACAATACGATCTATCGTTATCCCATAAAGATTACTCAATGAAATCAAACCATTTAATTCAGGAACAGCCAGTCCGTTTTCCCATTTACTAATGGTCTGTCGGGCAATCCCTATTTTGTCGGCAAGCTGTTCTTGCGAATAACCGCTTTGTTTTCTCAAAAGCTGTAATTTATCCTCCAATCTCATAAAAACACCTCCAGTTTTTACTGCGATTATACCAGACATATTACCGACAGACCACCGCTTCCAAGATACAAATCTGTCACTATATAGTTACATGGATGCCCTTTTCATACTGCTTTATTCCCTTTCTGCTATCCGACTCAAGGATTAGTTTAAGAAAAAAACAGTTTCGGAAGAACAGCAAAACCGGAAGGATGGCAAGGATGCTATAAGAGATTCGATATAATTTTTCTTTTTCTCAATGCCTCTGTTTTGTTATATACTTCTGCAGCCTGCTCTTGGGCTTCTCAGGTATCGTGTATAACAATTTCCCTTTTTCTAATAAAGGCTTGAGAAATGTGCGTGTCAAATAGGTTAAATTTTTATAGCCTATATACTCTGAAATCTCCCTTTTGGTTCTGGCTGTTAGGCAAAATTCAAGTATCTTTCTCGAAATTTCATCCTGCTCGACTTGGTCACTGACTTGGTCACTTTTCATCGGTCCAGACTTAAGCGTTGCTGTATCATTCAACGGAATAATCGTCTTGAAAATATCACCCTCTAAAAACTGCGGAACACCGCCAGAATATAATTTTGTAAACTTATAAGTATTTCGCATACCCGAGCCCAATTCATCCGCAAGACCTATTTCTCTAAACACTTTAGAAATTGCCGGATTCTTAGGAAACGGTTCAAATGTGGTCAGGTTTAAATTTCATTACTTTGTAATCAAAAAATACTGTATCATGGGTCCCACTATTTCTTTTTTGTCAATTATAAAGGGAGCGTCAAGTATAGTTTCAAATTCTTCTACCGATAAATTAAATTGATCTTGCCTGCCCAAATATTCTTCTATTAGCTTTGTAATTTCAAATTCGGAACTCCCAATATTCGGAATATCGAGGACAAATCTACCATTTGGTTTCATAATACGGGAAAACTCTGTAACTGCCCGCTGCACAAAATCTTTTTGAAAATACTCCAAAGAACCTACACACGCACCAATATCAAAAAAATTAGTATGATATGGTGTTTCATGCATACTACAGCAATACAAATCTCCAACAGTGATATGATTTTTTGTCGCATATTCCTGTAGCAGCTCAATCGTTTTGCTACTGATATCGACTCCATAATATGTAGACGCCCAATCTTTATATCCTGCAAACATCAAATTTAGGCAACACCCCAAATCAATAAATCTCATGCCTGCTTTTGGAGCTAGATACTCGATAATCTCTTTTCGAGCACTGTCGGAAAGTGTTTCGCTCATCCGCATTTGTTCAAACAATGGATAATTGGGGTGGCTCGTAATATAAGAGGGTAAGTTATCATATGAATCAATGCCCTTTCTCCCCAAGTCGATGCCCTTATCATATGATTTTGCTACCATCTCTAATTGTCTTTTCATTTTGTTCCTCCATCATTCTTGATTTTCTATAGTTCCCAGATAAACCCAACTTACTGTCCTCCGCCTGCAGCTAAATCTAAATTTTTACTCAGGCATTCTCTTTACACTCCAATGATATATGGCACAATCACATCATAAAACTTCTTACTCCATTCCGCATGGAAACGGGCCATTTGCAACCAGTCCACCTCATTCTCTATGCTGACATTCGTAAGCTGCATGTATACCTTGGAAGCCTTCTTATCCTCTGCCCGATTCCATGTCAGAGAAACCCCTAATGCACCCTCGATTTCGCCTCTGTGAGAAATCAATGCATCAAAGGCTTTTTTATTTTCTACCTTGTCACCTTTCTGAAAAACAATTTCTACACGAGCGGCATCGTAATTTGCCACACAGCAAATACTAAACCCACTGATGCCAAAGAAGCCATTTATCCAATTTTCCCGACCCGGACTGACATTTGAAAAAGAACCATCCTTTCCATGAGCATCTTTAATAAGCGGCAATGCGTAGGACCAGTATTTTCTCCGAAGCTCATGCCTGCTTCCCGGCTCGTCCGCTGCCGGTTCACTCTCATCCCGGAGAAAAAATACCAAATCAGCCGGGTCTTCATCATACAGCTTAAACAAGCGATTCAATACTGATAACTTACTCTGCGTACTTGTATTCGTCCACACATAGATGCCATCACCAATTTCTACACCCTTGTTAAAGGCATCTGGTGTTGTATTAAAATGAAGTGCAATATTCTCCTCGTCTGACAGAGCGAGCTTCGTTATGATAGCTTTATCCTCTGCGTACAATATTTGAATTACCTTCTGGAACATCTCTACCCAGCTTGTCACTGGCTGTTCTGTATTCTTGAAGGTAAATCTGGCAATCAATCGCCCCGTCAGTTCAGCTTCATCCTCTAAGGTGTAGGTATCCATTTGCTTCTCTTCCGGCTGAAAGTCAGTCGCAGGCAATTGCCAGATTACCAAAGCTCTACCCATCAAATAGCTGCTGCGCTCCTCAAGCTCCGCCAGCGTCCATTTTTCCTTCTTGGCAATCCAAGTATTCATACGGATACCGCTGTCATCAAAACCATTCTGCATCGTTTTCTTCTCTGTGAAAGTACTATTGCTATACTTGGAGTTATAAGCCGTAAGCGTCAGATTGGCAACGCGGTGCAGCCATTCTTCGTGTATCTGCTCAAAATCCTCACCAAGTTCCTTCTGCCATGCCGGTGTCAGGTGCTGTGGCATAATATGTTCGATGGAGTATGTACCTTCATCGCAATGACGATATACATCTTTATCTTCCACCGTCCCGAAATTCTCCAGTCTCTCAAGAATATAAACCTTATTCTTGCTGTTCATGAGATAGACAGGTTTCTCCGCAAATGCTGTAGAAAATTCCGCATCGTCAGGGAAACGAGACTTTTCTTTTTTCGACAGGAGCGCATACTTGAATTTTTCCACATAATTTGCTTCCGTTCCATCATAGCGTACAATCTCTCGGTGCAACATTAGGAAAATCTTATTCAAGGCATTCGTCGGCAGCTCACAAATGCTCCTGCGGAAAAGGTAATTCTCTGTCATCAGAAAAATCTCTGTAACCTGTTCAATCGTCAGCGTGTTCTCATTGTGTAAACGAAGTACCTCAAGGAAGAACGGTCTTGTTACTGTCGTCTCCAACCGGTTCAGCCGGCAGATACAGGCATTCAGAGCAGTGCTTTTGGTCTTTCCGTTCAAAAGCAGTTCATATCTCTTTGCATACTCCAACAAATTAATTAGAAGCAATTCCGTCTGAAGATTGCTCATTTCCACATAGTCTTTAAAGATGGCATATATCTTCTTTTGCTGTGGAATCGCCTGTTGCTTCACACTCAAATAATCTCTGATAAATGCGCTGACATCATATTTTGTGCAAAGCTCTATTTGATTCCAATATTTTTCATAATATTCATCCTGTTCTTTAGAGGGAAGCCCCATAAGGATGAAGTTTCTGATTTTATCGCCTTCACTCAAATCCAGACCTGTAGAATTCAAGCTTTCAAAAATCAACTGTGGATTATCATCATTGTTCAGTGTAATATTGATAATCTCAAGACAGCAAATCGCATCAAACAACTCATCAATCGTAATTTCCTGCTTTTGAATCCGTTCATAAAAATAATTATAATTTGCTGTCAGATTGGACTCCCGTACATGTTCTGACGGGTCAGAAAAGAGCTTGCCAAAAGCCCTTTGATCGTTTTTCACTGGCTTGAGCTTGATGCGCTTCTCCTCCGGCTGATATTTATCCACCAAAAATTCTGTATTTCGTCCGCTCGGATTGTATACCGATACAAGACTGCCAAAGAAATGACTCCGCCTATTGTTTTTAATGACTTTAACCAAATCATCGTAAAGCTGCTTACAGTTTTCACTTCTCCAATCATAATTACGCTGATACACCGGAATAATAAAGCGCTTTTTGGACCCTTCCATATATTCGATTAACCTGCATTCTGATCCTTTCATTTTGGCACCCGCTTTCTTTAATCAACTTTGCTGCCTCCACATGCCATAAGTGGACAATAAGGATGCACAGCCCATGGCTTATTCGTTACGTCTTGATTTTTTATGATGCGCCAATTCCGTCTAGAGTCTTTGTATGGCATACTGCATCATGATGCATCTGTTTTCAACTGCAATTTTACCATAGTTTTATGTTTTCGGGTAGGTTTTACGAAAGTGAAATGGGCAACATCAAACTGTCGCTTGGTGTTCCTTGATCTGCTGACAGAATTTACGCAGGATGATCTGTGAGAAGCGTCTTGCACTTTTCAGCTTGTTCCAGCGGGAACTGCTTCTCTACCTCATATCCATCCTTTTCGAGACCACAGGCAATCTCAAGCCACATATCGTACGCCTTGCCATACTCCCCCAGTTCCTCATAACAGAAGCCCATAGAATATCTGGCGTCATACATTTCACCATCCAGCTCCAACGCCCTCCGCCAGTACTTGAAAGCTTCATCATATCGCTTTAAGCTTTTGCATACATCACCCCCATAAACATATAAAGCAGCTTTATCGGGACATTTAGGACGGGCCTTCAAAAACCACTCATAAGCTTTTTCCTCATCCCCACTGTATCTGTATGCCGCTACAAGGCAAATCCAGTCTTCCGGGTCATCTGAGCCGCCATTGATAATTGCCAACGCTTCGTCAATATTTTCCTGCGCTCTGCCAATTTCTGCATATAGGGACATTTTTTGATGCTTTGTCCGCCAATAAGTTACCCGCCCCGCATCTTCTCCCTGTTCAAGCACCCTGTCAAACAAATTGACAGCCTTATCCATGCAATAACGCATCATAAAGTGGTGCAGTATTCCGTAGCACCTTAAATCTTCCGCAGAGCAACTGTCGGCTCTCATCATTTTTTTGAACTCAAAGTCGGCAGAAATAAAATCTTCCGGACGGCGCGTTGCCTCATAGACTACGGATAACCGCTGTGCATAATTATCATATGCGACGGCTGTCTTTTTGAAAAGGTGTCAATATCCTTTTGGCTGATATGGGTCAATGTAAACATAAGTGTCAAACTGTTTTCTATTGTGTACCCACTTTTCCTTACGGGTCATCATCCGGCACCAGTGCAACCACATCCGCAACGTCACAGTACAGGGCTTTGCAAATCTTGATATTTGCCGTAAAACTTCCCTGTCTCTGATTCATCGTTCAATATCAGATTGGGGATATAATAATCGCCAACTTTGGTATAGGTTAATTTAAAACCCATGGTAATATCCTTTCTATGTGGCGCATGTAAATCTGAAAGAGTTGGAAGAACAGGGAGGCTTGTCTCCAATATTGACTTGCTACTCTACGATACACAAGCATTTTCTCCCCCTCATGACGTTTTCATGTTATGATTCTTTCTTTTTTTGCGGTAACGTTCTAAATACATACTCCTCTATATCATTTTCATAAGTCATGTTATTTTCTGTATCAATAAACATCTGAAACAAAGGTATTATTTCGGGATTGTTAATAAATCCGCACTTCTCAAGAACCCTCACCGCCGGAAGATTGCCAGAAATCACGGTGGCATATAATGTATCCACAATCAGCTTCGTTCTCTTCTCCTCTTCCCTTTACCAGCTTAACAGTCACGCCTATTGTACATGGGAATAAAAACGTTTACCCGTTTCCAAACATAGGCAGGCTAACTGCCCGCCTGCAACTCCACATCCGCAGTCCATGAGATAAACATTTTCCTTTTCATTTACCCAAATGGAAGGCTTATCCTCCTCAAAATATCTTCCTGCCTTTTTCCACACAATATTGTCAGTGGCGGTATGTCCGCACAGTGAGATATAACCGTCTATTCCAGAGAGAAAAAAGCTTTCCAATTCCCAATTTCCCATCATATAATAGTCAGCCGATGCCTCTAAGCACGGATGTGACGTCATTGCATGCGCCAGAAGGAATTTCGTCCCGTCTATATCAATCTCTTTCTGAAGTGGTAATGTATGTATCAAATCAGCAAGATTCAGCATATCCGCCTCTGTCATTCTTTGCTTTATGAGCTCAAAAGAATTGTAGAAATAAGGAACCATCTTCCTTCTTTTTCTTTCCAACAGGGAAAAATACTTCTTGATATAATTCGCAAGCCACTGGTCATGATTGCCCCTTATCCAGATACATTTTCCCTGCATTCCCGACAGGAGAAAGTATACGCCTAATGGATCAGCTTCGTCTCCTCCTCTATCAAAAATATCCCCCAGAAAATTACCTCATCGTCATTTGTTACTTGAATTTGTTCCAGAATATTATTCAGTTTTTTCGCCTCGTTGTGGATGTCCCCAATTACATAATGCAATTTCTGCCACCTTCACTTTCTATCATAAAACTTTCCCGTAAAATAATAGCAGGGTTCATAATAAAGATGGAATCACAGTCCCCTCACATCATCTTGATATCCATCTCCTCCCCTGCCCTTTTCCGCCGTATCCTGTTTTTCAATCAAACATCCATTACATCTTTTATCTGTGTTAAAATCTCAGAATCTCCGCACAACGCACCAGATCTGAATTGCTGTATTCTTCTGTCCTCGCGCATCCGTTCATCCAGTTCGGCCGCACATGTCAGCTCCTCTTTGGTAAAGTACTTTCTGCGTTCCTGCAAAATACAGATATAATGATCGACCATATTCTCCATCGCCTGTATGCCTTCCGGCGGTAATGAATTTGTAATATCACCGGAACCGCTTAAGTCTTTGATATTTTCCGGTGCAATATCGCCGTCAAAAAACACCTGAAGATGTTCCTTTTTAATCCATTGTAAATGTTCCTTAGGACTGCTCCAATAATGTGCAAATTCCCCACCCGGAAAAGAGGCAAGCAAAAATGCCGGAACATAATCCCAGTACGGCTTTTGCCCCCGCCGGGAATTTAATTGTCTAGCCGGAAGGATAAATACATTTTCCTTCCCCATGCCAAGTTCAAACAAAGCACTGAGTCTGACTGTGACCGACATTTCTTCCGGCAAAAGCTTTTCCAGATTATCCCCTTTGATTAATTCCCTCAAAAAATCATATTTACTGTATATATTTCCGACTGCCCGGATTGTCTCTTTATCGTTCATCCTGACAATCGTATGTCTGAGCGGCAGCCAGAGACTGAACATTGTATCGGCATTCAGATTCCCGCCTTCCAAAACACAATCCCTGTCATGCCATCTTCTGTATTCATCATGCTCCTTTCTGTGGGTACTGTATGCTCCTGTGGGTTTATGGTCATCATAACAGATCCATTCTTCTATTTTGTTTCTGATCGGTTCATAAATCCTATCCGCCATTATTTCTCCTATTCTCCATGCGATAACATTATTTATGTTGTTATTATTATAATTTGAACACACGTTCTGCCGTTCTTACAAATATTCCATAAAGTCATTCTCAAATAAAAGCGTCAAGGTATTGAGCAGCTCATCTTGAAAAATCCTGTCTTCTGAATACTCTATATTTTTAAGTTTATTCTTCTCTCTGATTCTTTCAAAATACGCTTTCCTTTTAGCGACCATCTCTGCATCCGGATAGCAGGATAAATGAACATCCGTCAATCCCCTGCGCATTTCCAAATAGAATTTAGGACTCTTCTCCATCACATCAAATGCACAGTCAAAGTAAAGCAGTTGCGGATTGACCCGTTTCCATCTGGTCACCACGCCCGGAATCGAACACTGATTTACAAAGCATTCCGTCTCATCAATAATCCGATGCAGTTTCTTTATAACCGTTTTTTCTCCCAGAAATAGAGAATCGACGCTCTTTCTGATTCCGCATATCCTCTTATCCACGTACTTTCGTGCGGCATCCTCATCAGCTTTTTTTGCCTTCTTTTCACCTTTCGGAAGCTTATAAAAAAATTCTGTTTCCTCAAACAGGGATAATAATTCCCACAACTCCTGATACACTGTTTTGATTGCGCTTCTGATTTCTCTTTTTTTCATAAACATCTGCCTCGCTTTCGATTTTGAGCTTTTGGTGAACTTAATATATTGTTTATTATAAAAAGAAGGAGGGCGGTTTTTTCCACCCTCTCATGTCATTTTTGAATATCAGAAAAATCAGACGCTTTTATCCTTCTTTTCATTCTAAATGTGACCCCTTACTATATCTAACTGTCCGCTCTTCAAGTCACCCTTTAGCGAATAATATTTCTTTTTCTTATCGTCATAAACTAATACCGGTATATTGCCGCTTCTTTCTACACCCCCGTCAATGAAATAATGGCTCTGCCCGTCATAAAATACATCATGGAACTCTCTATCTCCTACGATAGATGAAGTCGCCGTATGCCCTGCTATGATATCCATATAAAATTTGCCTACTGTCGGCGGATATTTTCCCGTAAAATAATAGTCAGGAGTTCCCACATTCCACCAGTCCCCCGCCTCTTCATCTACGCCTGCGTGAACAAAAATCTGCGTATCCGTCGTATCATAATAGGGCAGATGTTTCATCCATATCAGCAGTTCCTTATGATTGCCTTTGATGCTCTGACGGATAAAATCATAGACCTTTCCTGTTCCTTCCTTTATTGCCAACTCCTTTAGCTCTGTCATTTGTTCTTCCGTCAAAAAAGTCCTGCTGGTATTCAGTTTCTCGTCTTCCGCCAACCAGTCCCTGCTTTTCTTTTCAAGAAACTCTAAAAACCAGTCTTCGTGATTGCCCCTTAACGCAATAACGTTATCAGCACCGCACTCCTGCTGGATATCATAAACCGTTTGCAGTACTTTATAACTCTCAGGTCCTCTGTCAATATAGTCGCCTAATAATATCAATTTATCTCTGCCTGCTTTTACCGAATCCAAATCATTTAGGTCATGGATTCTTCCGGTAAACTCATTTAGACAGCCGTGGATGTCACTCATTATAAATAGCATGTGGTTTTCCTCATCCGAATTAACAAAAATTATTTTTCAAAATCAAACTTTCGTTCTATAAAACACTCATACAGCTCTTTACATACCGTTTCATTAGATATAATACTATCAGCACGAGACTCCATGCACTTGTACGCCTGCTGTATTAATTTTTCAGCATCATTTTTGAGTTCCAGCTCTGTTTTAGCTTTTTTATCATGCCCTATACGATACATTTCCAGAACTTCATCGGTTCGCAATGGGGCATAACTTTTAATAAAATGTTTTTCACAAAATTTTTCATATGTTTTCAATCGTTTAAAATAATCGGCGTGTTTTTCCAAAACACTGTAGTCTTTTTCCAACTTATTTAGAAAAATATCTACAGAATCATATTTATTTATCTTTGTACCCGTTCTTCCTATACACATTGGAAGAACCCAAAAATTTGCTAAACAATGATATTGGCTGTGATAATTTTTCAAAAAATCTGGCCAATTATCTTTTTGAGTTCTTTCTTTTGCAGACTTGCCAGCTTCTGGTATATTATTTGCAATAGAATTGAAACTGTTAATTGTATCACCAAGAAAATTACAATTATTACAACTTCCACGCTCATTTAATATATCTTTCAAAGTATCTGCATATACAATTTCATAAAATTTAACTGCCAAATCTGACATATCTGGGTCAAGCGCACGCCTATATTTCTGAGTTGAACTGATTCTAGCACTTGTAAATTTTTCCTCGCTTGGAAGAATCTTTTCATGCTCATAATCCTGTTTTATCCAAAGCACTTCAGAAGATTGTTTATGAGCAACACATTCAATTGGCGTTAATAAAATATTTCTTACTTCCTGCTTCTCTTTTTCAGTCATCATATTTATCCTTTCTTAATCCATACTTATCATTTAGATCTTTTATTTTCCCAATCACATCATTCCGTATCTCTTCCGGCGCAATCACTTCCACTCTGTCGCTGTATTGCAGCGCCCAATGCGCCATTGCAAAGGGAGAACACTCTACCCTTACAATATCATCATAGGGCGCCTCTTTTTCAGTCTTCACATACTTAAATTTATCTCCAAACCAATCGTGCAGAAAAGTATAATCCGCCCTAATTCGCCTTGTCGGGTCGTCCTCCTTTTTCGGACTTTTTATCTTTAAAGTAATCCATACCGGTTTATCATAAGACATATTCAGATGCTTCAATTGAAAATCTTCCGTCCATTCCATCGGTAAATTCTCGACATCCCGCTTCGGGATTCTGGGCTCTCCCGTAATTCCCGCTTCTTTGTTTACCCCCGGAATTTCAATATCCGTCATCAAATCGATTCTCCAAATGGACATATTTCTTACCGTTTCGCCTTTTATCATAACCTCCTTACAGGCTAACAAATAATATCTTCCGCCGCTTGCCACAATATAATAAGGACTTACAGTATCTTTTCTGTCCCTAATTGGTTTCAGCTTTTTTTGATAGGTATACCCATTGAATCTGAAAGAAATCTGTACATTATTATCGATCGCCTTCTGAATTGTCAACAAATTTACCCGTAGCTGCTCCCTGTCTGCCAGTTCCGGCTCCATCACCTTGCATATATGCTTCGGACCTTTTTGATAAAATCTTGTGGTCAGATTTCGTTCTACTTTTTCTATCAAATTCGCAGCCGTTCTCGTATCTAACGTCTTTGTTGACAAGATACCCTCTATGATGCTGTTAATTTCATCATAGGAAAAAGTCCTATTGTAATACAATCCGTCGATATGCATTGTCTGGTCTGCAAAATCATCATACTCTTCCTCACTGCCAAACAGTGTTTCCTCATCATAATCTTCTGCAGCATTCCCATAATACTTTTTAAAATCGTGAAAATAGATTTTCCAGTCATTCTCACTTTTATATCCATACTCATCGCTGTTCATTGTGCGCGCCATGTCTTTGATCAGTCTGTTGAAGGTCTCTTTATCCCCTATGTATTCCGATACCTCCGGCGATTTTCGCATTTCAGCCTGCGTTGTGGGATGCTCACTGTCCGTATTGTTCTTTAAAAACTCCCAAATTTTAAACATCCGCTCAAATCTTGCAGCCTTACTTAATCTTCTTTTGCCCAATTTAAATTTTCCCTCCCGACCCGCACATTTGGTCACCAAAATCTACAAACTTACCTTCCCGCATTTTGCATAGAAAAAATCAAAACACTCATATTCTTCATAGCAACCGTGAATGTCCGACATGATATAGCGCATATACTCTCCTTTTTCCCAGCCGATATTCGGGACATTTGCTTTCCACATTACAATTTTTTAATATTTTAATACAAATTACGAAAGCTCTTTTATGTATTCGCGAAACAGGATTGCCTCTACCGCTGGGGTTTTGGATGCAAAAGCTGCATTCTCAATGCCACCTGTTATCAGCAGTCTCTCCCATAATTTGGAGAAATCATCAAAATCAAATCGGTTATCATCCAATACAACATACTCATCTATCTCTGGATGTGTATCCAGATAATTCATGATTCCCTGACCTCTTTTATTAAAATGATCTTCTGTCATCGCAGAGATTTCAAGACCATGTTCCATCAATTTTTCTCTTAAATAATTGAGGTCATCTCCTATCCTGACATTTTTCCAGTCAGATGTCAGAACAAGAGCTCCCCCGCCATATTTTTTTATTGCTCCCGCCAGAATCCCAATTCTAGTGCAATCTACTCCTATATGACCGTCCGGAGAGGCTATTACGGTCTTCCTTGTATTTAAGACGCCATCCACATCCAAAAAAATCGCAAAACTCATATGCCAATCGCCTCCAAATCATTTTCTCGTTATCTAATATAACAGTTCGGCGGTCGGTTTTTTCCACCATAAGAGGAATAATATCTATAAAATCTGTCGAATCATTCAACTTTATCCTCATTCTTATACGGAGTATATAGAAACGACTTAGTGCATCCATAATTGCTTTCTCTTTCTCCACCGAGCACTTCGGAAACTTTGCATTCTCTATTTTCGCCTTATTATAGCTCTCTCTTTTAATAATACCACACTTCTGTTTTATCTGTGCGATATACAAATTGCTAACTTTCAATCCCGTATGCTCCAGCACATACTCCTTGATTTCTTCATAAGTCGCTTCGCTCTCCGTAGCCGTCAAATCCATCTCGTCCATCGTGAGTTCCACCACAACATGATGCTAGACATTAAGTTGGGACAATAAACACACAGTCTCCACATGCACCGTCCCCCCAAACTGGTCCACAGCCCGAACCTTCTTAAGCTCATATCCTCCCCCGCACAGCACACGCAAGTCTCTCGCCAGCGTCGCCGAATCACAGCTCACATATACGATTCTATCCGGATGCATGGCAAGCATCGTCTCCATGCACTTCTCGTCGCAGCCCTTACGCGGCGGGTCAACCACGATTACATCCGGATGCCGCATCTGCTCATCCGAAAATGCCCCGTTACTCTTCTTTCTTTCATCCTCCCCGCACTCACATGAAGCCTTCTTCGCCAAGGTCTCCGACACATTCCCTGCGGCATAAAACGTCGGAAGCACTTCCTCCGCCTTCCCCACGAAAAACTTCACATTGTCTATTCCATTGCTGCGCGCATTCTCCTTGGCGTCCGCAATCGCCTCCGGAATGATTTCCACCCCGTAAACCTGCCTTGCCTTCTTCGCCATGAAAAGCGATATTGTCCCGATTCCGCAATACAAATCCCACACGGTCTCTTTGCCCGTCAGCCCGGCATAATCCAGCGCAAGCCCATACAGCTTTTCCGTCTGCACCGGATTGACTTGATAAAAGGACAGGGGCGAGATAGCAAAGGTAATTCCTCCCAGCGTGTCCTGAATCCTGTCTTTGCCCCAGAGCACCCTGATTTCTTTTCCCATAATCACGTTCGTTCTTTCGGTATTGACGCTGACAGAGACGCTCACCACGCACCTCTTAGCTGTCACTCCTTTCAGTCTCTCAACCAGCCGCTCCTCCTTCGGAAGCTTCTTTCCGTTGATGACAAGGCAGACCATAATCTCCCCCGACTGAAACCCGGTACGAATTAGCACATGGCGCACCAGTCCTGTTCCTTCCTTTTCCCGGTACGCCGTCACATGATTTTCCCGCATATATGCAAGCACCGCTTCCAGAATATCTTTATTTTCGGGCGCGCCCAGTGCGCAGTCTGTGTTTGCAATAATATCGTGTGTCCTGCCCGCATAGAATCCGGTAATCAGCTTCCCGCTTTTGTCATATCCCACCGGATACTGCGCCTTATTGCGATAGTGCCACGGTTCCTCCATGCCGATAATCGGCTCCATCACGGCGTCAACCTGCTCTGTCGTAAAACCGCCGATACGCAGCAGATTGTTACGCACCTTATCCTGTTTAAACATAAGCTGTCTTTCATAGCGCATTGCCTGAATCTGACAGCCGCCGCATTGCCTATGAAATCCGCATTTTGGCTCCACACGAAAAGAAGAAGGTACTAAAACCTTCTCCATTCTTGCATAGCCGTAATTTTTCTTACACTTTGTAATCCGTACTTCCACCGTATCCCCGATGACTGCATCTTTTACAAAAAGGGTATACCCGTCAACCTTACCAATTCCCTCACCGTCATTCCCAATATCTTCTATCGTGACCGTGACAATATCATTCTTATGGTACTTTTCATATTCCATATATCACAATGCCTCTTTCACTTCTATATCTTCCAGACGATTCCCATCTTCCGCTTCTGACTTTACTCTGTCTTTGTCCCCCTCACATTGGACTCAAACAACCTGTTATAGCCAAGCCATCCTGTTTCATTGGTACTCTCTAACAGTTCTGTGAATGTCTCCATTTTCGCATCGGTATTATCTGCAAATGTGAGTGCAACCGCCTCCACGATTGCGGGTTTTTTCGGAGAACCAAATTCATATTCTCCATGGTGGGATAAGATGCAATGTTTCAGTTCATTGGCAAGTATCACGGGAAACCCGTCAATCGTTCTTATTTTTTCCCCTACCATTTCACTGCCGATTACGATATGCCCAAGGAATTGTCCGTCATCCGTATAATCATTCTGCGGGAAGAGCGACAATTCTTTTGTTTTGCCGATATCATGGCAGATTGCGGCAGTCAGCAGCAAATCCCTGTTTAAAACAGGATACTGTGTGCAGAAATAATCGCACAGTTTCGCAACCGCAAGCGTATGCTGTAACAAACCCCCCACAAACCCGTGATGCACAGTTTTTGCCGCGGAAGACTGTTTGAATGTCTTAGCAAATTCTGCATCTTCCACAAAAAAAGCTTTTAATAATTTTTTCAAATAAGTATTTCCAATACTGTCAATCAACTCCAGCAGTTCCTGCATCATATCGTCAATCGGATATTTACTGACGGGAAGATAATCAGCCGGTTCATACTCTCCCTCGCGGCATTTGCGGATACGTTTTACATTGACTTGAAAGGCGCCCTGAAAAATCGTCACATCACCATACACCTCTATGTAATCGAGGGAATCAAAGTCTTCGATTCCCGCATTGTTAGGATCCCATACTTTGGCGTCCACGGTTCCCGTCTTATCCTGCAGGATAACATTGTCATAGGGTTTGCCGTTCTTTGTGACCGCCGACTGTTTATGCTTACACAAATAGATATCAAATACTCTGTCGCCTTCTTTAAAGTCTTTAATATATTTCATAATTTCAACCTTTCTCCTTTACCATATCATTCATCACACAAACTTACGCAATTTTCTTGTACCAGAATATCCTACCATCTTCCCAGTGTCACTTCGGCGTTCATCTCACGCCCCTGCCGCATCAGCACAAAGGTCAATACGTCCTCCGGATTTGCATTGTATAACACATTCAGCAGTTCATTATAAGTTGAAATCGGTGTTTCATTAATCCGTATCACCACATCACCGCTCTGGATTCCTGCCGCCATCGCCGGAGAATCCATCTCGATTCCTTTAATATACGCTCCCGGCGGAATGTCCAGTTCTTCGCCAGCCTCTTTCGGTACATCCGTTCCATGAATGCCAAGATAAGCTCTTTCCTTATCGTTGGACATTTTCTCAATGGTTCTTTTTAGCTCCGATATCCCATAGGCAGTCAACAGATTGCCCATATCATTGCTTGTGTTGACGTTATCAATAATTCCGATAACCATTCCCTTCAAGTTGACAAGCACACCGGTTGCATTGCGGCTTCCGTAAATATCTGTCGTCATTGTCTTATAAGCGGAATCCGGCTGGTCGATGACCATTCCCACGGAAGTCACCATCCCATAGCACACGGAACCGCTTGTTCCCATGGGGCTGCCAAGCGCCATCACAGGAGTCCCAAGCAGGCTGCTGTTATTAGAACTTCCCAGTGTCGCGATGTCTATCACGTCCATTGTTTCTTCTTCTATAGACACAAGCGGCACGGACAAAATTGCCAGTCCCGTAACCGTATCCTTCTGTACCAGCTCCGCACTGACCGTTGACTGGTCACAGAAGGTCACAATAAGACTTTCCTCGCCGCTTATCGTTCCTGCACTGACCAGAATCAAAATAGCTTTCCCGTTATTCGCCACAATAATTCCGGAAGCAGACGCCTCATTTTCATAGATATCATTAAACCAGTCCACGTCCGAAATAACGCTTGTGACCGTGACCACAGAACGCCCTGCCGTCTGTGCCAGCTGTGCCATTTCCTCGTAAAGCATCTGGTAATCACTGATACCAAACTGTACTTGGGACAGCAGTTCTTCAATCTGTTCGTCTTCCAGCTCCGCCGGTACGGTTTCCACAATTTGTTCCGGCTCTTCCTCGACCAGCATGTCCTCCGGCTTCATCTCTTCCGTCACGGTTTCCTCCGGAAACTGTACTTCCTCCGCCTCTTCTTCCGGATAAAGCCGGTTACTGATAACCGGCTCCAACACCAGAAATGTAAAACATGCCACCAGACCGAAGACCACCGCCATCACCACGGTGATAACCGTTCTTCTAAGAAGTTTCTTTTTATTGACCGGCTTCTGCTTAATCGTCTCGCGCAAAAAATCCGGCTGTACAGGCGGCGTATATTCTGCCTGCTCCTTGACCGCCTCTTCAGCGATCTCTTTTTGTTCTTTTTCCTGCTCTGCCATAAGGTATACAACCTTCCTGTTCCGCCATATAGCGATTCCATTTTCATAGATAGAGATTCCTTTCGTATTAGTATAGCTTTTTTCCCTTCCCTTGTAAAGAAAAGCAACGGAAAACCCCATAGTAATTCTTTTCATTTTATGATAAAATGCAAGATATATGGGTAGGAACCAGAAGCAGTACAGAAATGGAGAAAAGAAATGAACGGCAAAGTATTACGCGTTTTGGAATATCACAAAATCATAGACCGCCTGACGGAACATGCTACCTCAGAACAGGGAAAAAAATTGACAGCGTCACTCGTTCCCATGACGGATGCAGGGGCAATCGCCACAGCACAGACGGAGACTGCGGATGCGCTCGGTCATCTGTTCCGTAAAGGTTCCACATCATTCGGCGGCAACAAAGACCTCGGCATGTGTATCAAATCACTTGAAGTCGGCAGCGTACTCTCGATTACCGAGCTTCTGCGCATAGCCGCATTTTTAGAAAACGTCAACCGCATCAAAGGCTACGGCAGGAAAGAACGGGAAGATACTCCCGGCGATTCACTGGATGTATATTTTGACAATCTGGAACCACTCACGCCGCTTGCCAATGAGATTCGCAGATGCATTTTATCAGAGGAAGAAATTGCCGACGATGCCAGCCCTGCATTAAAACACATCCGACGCAGCATGAACATTACCAACGACCGGATTCACTCACAGTTGACATCCATGATCAATGGTTCTTACCGCACCTACCTTCAGGATGCGGTTGTGACAATGCGCAATAACCGTTACTGTATTCCTGTCAAATCCGAATACAAAGGGCAGGTTCCGGGCATGGTACACGACCAGTCTTCCACCGGTTCCACTTTTTTCATAGAGCCTGCTGCCGTAGTGAACCTAAACAATGAATTAAAAGAGCTGGAAATAAAAGAGCAGGAGGAAATCGAAGTCATCCTTGCCGACTTGAGCGCACAGACAGGCGCTTACACGGAAGTTCTGGCAAATAACCAGAAAGCAATGACGGCACTTGATTTTATTTTTGCCAAGGCATCCTTAGCCATGGAGCAGAACGCTACCATACCGGTTTTTAACACGGAGCACCGGATTCACATCCGCCAAGGACGGCACCCTCTTCTGGATAAGAAAAAAGTGGTGCCCATTGACATCCGGCTTGGCGAGGATTTCGACCTGTTAGTCATCACGGGACCCAATACCGGCGGCAAGACCGTCTCCTTAAAAACAGTAGGGCTTCTGACGCTGATGGGGCAGGCGGGACTGCATATTCCGGCGGCTGACCGTTCCGAATTGTCTATTTTTAACGAAGTATACGCAGATATCGGGGATGAGCAGAGTATCGAACAGAGTCTCAGTACTTTTTCCTCCCATATGACAAATATTGTGTCCATTCTTAAGACAGCAGATTCTGACTCTCTCTGTCTCTTTGACGAATTAGGCGCAGGCACTGACCCGACGGAAGGCGCCGCCCTTGCCATTTCTGTGCTGGATTATCTGCACAACCGCGGCATCCGCACGATGGCAACCACACATTACAGCGAACTGAAAGTCTATGCTTTATCTACTAATTATGTGGAAAATGCCTGCTGCGAATTTAATGTGGAAACGCTGCGCCCCACCTACCGTCTCTTAATCGGTATTCCGGGAAAAAGTAACGCCTTTGCTATTTCCTCCAAGTTAGGGCTGCCGGATTACATTATCGAGGACGCCAAACGGCATATTGCCGAGGATCAGGAAAGTTTCGAGGATTTGCTGACAGATTTGGAAAACAGCCGTCTGACCATCGAGAAAGAACGGGCAGAAATCGAATCCTACAAGAATGAAGTCAAGGCGCTCAAGCAGCAACTCGAATCCAAGCAGGAAAAAATCGAACAGTCCAAGGCGCGTATCCTGCGTGAAGCAAACGAGGAAGCCCGCGAGATTTTACAAAATGCCAAGGAAATTGCCGATGAGACCATCCGCACATTTCAAAAAGCGGGCGCCGGTTCTTCTATCAAGGAACTGGAAAAGTCTCGCCAGAAGGTACGTGACAAAATATCCGAGAAAAACGATAAGCTTACATTAAAAAATGACAAACCGGTCCACAAGACATTAAAGCCGAACCAGATTAAGCTTGGCGACAGCGTCAAAGTCATTTCCATGGGGCTGAAAGGCACGGTCAGCTCCCTTCCGGACAAAAACGGCAAACTCTTCGTACAATGCGGCATCATCCGCTCGCAGGTTATGCTAGACGACCTTGTGCTGACAGAAGAAGAAACCATTCATACCGGCAAAATGCAGCGTTCTTCGTCCGGAAAACTTAAAATGTCCAAATCCTACTCCGTTTCTACCGAGATTAATCTGCTCGGCCGCACGGTAGACGAAGCGCTGTCGGAATTAGACAAATATATAGATGACGCCTATCTGGCACATCTGCCAAGCGTCCGCATCGTTCACGGCAAAGGCACCGGTGCGCTGCGAAACGCAGTGCACAACTATCTGCGTAAGAACCGGGTCGTAAAAAGTTACCGGCTCGGAGAGTTCGGAGAAGGCGATGCAGGTGTCACGATTGCAGAATTTAAAGACTAAGAAAAAGGAGTAGCCATGGTAAGTAAACAGAAAATTTTAATTGTTGATGACGATAACAATATTGCAGAATTGATTTCTCTTTATTTGACGAAGGAATGCTTTGAGACCATGATTGTCAACGACGGCGAGTCAGCGCTGAATGCAGTGGACAGCTTTGAGCCGAATCTGATGCTTTTGGATTTGATGCTGCCGGGTATTGACGGCTATCAGGTGTGTCGTGAAATCCGTTCCAAATCTTCACTGCCGATTATCATGCTCTCTGCCAAGGGTGAGGTCTTTGACAAAGTGCTCGGCTTGGAACTTGGTGCAGACGATTACATGGAGAAGCCTTTTGATTCCAAGGAATTGGTTGCCAGAGTCAAAGCCGTCCTGCGCCGTTATAAGCCGGTTGTCGCCGAGACAAAGCCCTCAGATGTCAAGAGCGTGGAATACCCAGATTTGATTATCAATCAAACCAACTATTCCGTTATTTACATGGGTAAGACCATTGAAATGCCGCCCAAAGAACTGGAACTGCTCTATTTTCTTGCATCTTCACCGAATCATGTTTTTACAAGAGAGCAGCTTCTCGACCAGATTTGGGGCTATGAATATATCGGTGATACACGTACAGTCGATGTACATATCAAACGACTGCGCGAAAAAATCAACGACCATGAGAAATGGCGTATCGCCACTATCTGGGGAATTGGTTATAAGTTTGAGTCACGTTAAAAAAACGTCGCTTTGCAGCGACGTTTAAGAGAATGCTTCGCATTCTCTGCATTTGCTTCGCATTCTCCATGTATTTTTCTAATCATAAAAAGAACGGAATATGTTATGAGGAAAACGCTTTATCTCAAATTAATACTTGCCTACATCATTTTCGGGCTGTTTGGGTTCGTGGTGGTCGCTACTTTTGTGTCCAATATGACTATCGACCATCTGAAAAAGGAACATGCCGATAACCTTTACAGGGAAGCGACCCTAATTGCGAACACCTACGCAACGGATTTGTACAATAATGAAACCTCTCTGGAAACGGTGAAGACACAACTGGACGCTCTGGACACTTATCTGGACGCCACTCTGTGGATTATCAATCCTTCGGGACGTATGGTACTGGACTCTTCTTCACCTCTTGATGTGGAGAATGAGATTGTGATTGAGAACTTTGACCCGACCGTCACTGAAGGTTCTTACTACACTATCGGCAACTTTTTTGAGACCTTTGACGAAAACATGCTGAGCGTATTTGCGCCTATCACCTCCGACTATAAGGTCAAGGGCTATGTGGTCATTCATTGTACCATGAGCGGCATCCAAAGCGAGGCAAACAACCTGCTCAATATTTCTTATATTATGCTGGTCATCCTGTTTTTGTTATCGTTAATCATCTTAATTTTTTTCACGGAAATCGTCTATATTCCGCTTCGCAAAATCACCGAAGCAACGGAGCAGTATGCCAGCGGCAATATGCATTATGAATTTAGTGTGGAGAGTGAAGACGAAATGGGCTATCTGGCTGCCACCCTGTCCTATATGGCAAGCGAGATTGCACGTTCGGAAGACGACCAGAAGAAGTTTGTCGCCAATGTCTCCCATGACTTCCGTTCTCCCTTAACTTCCATTAAGGGATATCTGGAAGCTATGATTGACGGTACGATTCCGCCCGAAATGTATGAAAAATATTTAAATATCCTTTTGAATGAAACTGAAAGGCTGCGAAAGCTGACGAACAGCCTGCTCACTTTAAATAATCTGAATACAAAAGGAATCATGCTCAACAAAACGGATTTCGACATCAACAGAACCATCCGCAATGTTGCCGCCACCTTTGAAGGCACATGCCGCGCCAAGACTATTGCCATCGAACTGGTACTTACCGGGGAAGAGATGTATGTCGTTGCAGATATGGATAAAATTCAGCAGGTGCTTTATAATCTGCTGGACAATGCCATCAAATTCAGCCATCACGATTCCGTAATTAAAATTGAAACGTCGGAGAAGCATAATAAAATTTTTGTCAGCGTAAAAGATTCCGGAATCGGCATTCCGAAAGACGATTTGAAATTAATCTGGGACCGCTTCTACAAATCCGATTTGTCCCGCGGCAAAGATAAGAAGGGCACCGGACTGGGGCTTTCCATCACCAAGGAAATCATCCGCTCCCACGGCGAAAACATTAACGTCATCAGCACAGAGGGCGTCGGCACCGAATTTATTTTCTCACTGCCCAAGTCTGACGTTGAAGACGATGACTGACGTAAAAAACGATAACTGGCGCAAAGGACGACGCCCGGCGCACAGTATGCGCTATATTGCTCCGCTTGAAACAAAGAAACGGTCCAGCCCGCAACAGCCCAGCGCTATTGCTGCCAGCTCAACCGATGCAGCGCCCCTTGTGTCTGCATGCCGCTGAAATCGTTCTGCCTAAGCGCCTCATACAAAACGATTGCCACGGAATTTGACAGATTCAAAGACCTGATTTGATCCATCATCGGGATACGGATGCAGGTCTCTTCATTCTCTACCAGAATCTCCTCTGGAATTCCTCCGCTCTCCTTGCCGAACATAATGTAATCATCGGGGGCAAACGTTACATCCGTATAGACGCGCTTCGCCTTCGTCGTCGCCATCCATATTTTTGCATCCGGATGTTTCTCTTTAAATTCAGCATAATTCATATATCTGGTAACATCAAGCTGTTCCCAGTAATCCATGCCGGAACGTTTAACCGACTTTTCATCCAGCCTGAAACCGAGCGGCTCAATCAAATGAAGGCTCGTCCCTGTAGCAACGCAGGTACGTCCGATATTGCCCGTATTTGCCGGAATCTCCGGCTGATGCAGTATAATGTGCATAATCCATACTCCTATACGCAGAATGACCGCTCAGGCAGAATAAGCTTCCATCTGAGCGGTATTTACAAATCATCTATTTCCTTACTGCTTCTCACCGCGCAGTCTCTGCACGAAATTTCCCAGTTTGCCTATCGCTAGCTTTAAATTATCAAGAGAATACGCGTAGGATATTCTAAGGAATCCTTCTCCACAGTCACCGAATGCCGTCCCCGGTACAACGGCTACTTTTTCCTCCTCTAACAGTCTGGCTGCAAACTCCTCACTCGTAATGCCAAACTCCTTAATAGACGGAAACACATAAAAAGCGCCAAATGGTTCAAAGCACTCCAGTCCCATCTCGCGAAAAGCATTCATCAGATAACGCCTTCTCTGGTTATATGCCGTTTTCATTTCCGCCACATCCTCATCCCCGTTACGCAGCGCTTCCACTGCCGCATACTGGCTCGTCGTAGGCGCACACATAATGGCAAACTGATGAAGCTTTAGCATCTGCTCAATAATCGCTCTCGGTCCACAAGCATAACCAAGTCTCCACCCGGTCATCGCAAATGCCTTGGAAAACCCATTGATGAGAATTGTCCGTTCCTGCATCCCTTCAATCTCGGTGATAGACACATGTTTCTCTTTGTAAGTCAACTCTGCGTAAATCTCGTCAGACATGACAAGTATGTCATGTTTTCTGATAACCTCTGCTATCGCTTCCAAATCCTCGCGCTCCATAATCGCACCGGTCGGATTATTTGGAAACGGCAGAACGAGCAGTTTTGTTTTTTCCGTAATGGCTTCTTCTAACTCCTGAGCCGTCAGACGAAATTCATTCTCAGCCTTCAGCTCAATGATGACCGGAACACCCCCAGCCATGATTGCGCAAGGCTCATAAGAAACAAAGCTGGGCTGCGGAATCAACACTTCATCACCGGAATTGAGCACTGCGCGCATTCCGATGTCAATCGCCTCCGAACCGCCCACCGTGACAAGCACTTCATGCAACGGGTCGTATGTAACGCCTTGTTTTCTCTTTGTATAATTGCAGATTTCTTCTTTCAGCTCTTTTAATCCGGCATTTGACGTATAGAATGTTCTCCCTTTTTCTAAGGAGTAAATACCTTCGTCCCTAATATGCCATGGGGTATCAAAATCCGGTTCTCCAACGCCGAGGGAAATGGCATCGTCCATCTCGCTGACAAGGTCAAAGAATTTTCGTATGCCGGAAGGCTTCAGCGCAACTGTTTTCTCAGATAACATGTTCTTCACGGTGTCACCTTCTCTCTGGTATCTTCATATTTTTTAGATAAGATTGTGCCATGGTCTTTATATTTTTTCAGAATAAAATGGGTCGCCGTACTTAAAACGGAATCTAATGTTGATAACTTATCGGACACGAAACCGGATATCTGCTTTAATGATTTGCCTTCCAGCGTAACCAGTAAATCATAGCCGCCGGAAATCAGATAAACCGACGTCACCTCCGGATACTTATAAATCCGCTCGGCAATGCTGTCGAATCCCTGTCCGCGCTGGGGCGTCACACGCACTTCGATGAGCGCGGAAACCTTTTCGATAGACGTCTTTTCCCAATCAATCATCGTGTGATATCCACAGATAATACCCTCTGCCTCCAACGCCGCCAGTTCATTGATAACATCTATCTCTTCCACACCTAAAATAACTGCCAGCTCTTTTAAATCAATGCGGCTGTTCCTTTCTACGATTGCCAATAGCTCTTCTCTCATGATAATCCTCCGTTCTTGCTTCTTTTTTCCTTATTACACCTTTATCCGCTACATTTACACCATTATTTGCTGCGCCGGATGCAATATATCTGATCCGCCTTCGGTCTGTCCAGATAACGCTTCTCATCTTCATTATAGATAACACGGTCGTTTCCGTCCGTTGTCCTTCCAATGATAACCGCCGGAATATGCTCGCGCTTTAATGCCGCGAGAAGTTCTTCCCCGTTATCCACCGTCATAATCAGACATCCTCCCGACAACAGCTCATAAGGATTCAGCTCAAAAAATTCACAAATCTCTATGGTTTCCTGTTTTATGGGTATTTTCTTTAAATCAATTTCCAGTCCAACGCCTGCCCGTTGTGCCAGTTCCCACAAGGCGCCAAAAATTCCTCCTCTGGAAACATCATGCATCCCGCAAACGCCGGACTTTATGGCGGTGGCGGCCTCCGGTATCACGGACAGATAGCGGTCGTAAGAGGCAGCTTGTTCTATCATACGCGCCGGATAACGGGTACACAGCTCTTCTCTTCGCTCTCTGGCAAGACGAACCGTGCCCTCTAACCCAATCCATTTGCTGACTACAATCTCCTGTCCTGCCCGGACTCCCATCTGGGAATCCTCTTCTCCTCTGCGCCTCTTGCCGACTCCCGTCACGGTCATCACCGGTTCCGTTATGCCCGGAACTACTTCCGTATGCCCGCCGATTATCTCTATGCCGTTTATCCGACACACTTCCTCGGCACGTTCCATCATCGTCTGAAGCACCGTTTCTTCCGTCCCGCCGGGCAGCATAACCGCAAGCATGACTCCTACCGGCTCCGCGCCAGCCACCGCAATATTATTGAGCGCCATGGGGACTGCGTATGTACTGATATCCTCCGCCGGAGCGGTTACGGGCGTCGTGCTGACTACGGTATCATACCCTTCTGAAAATGTTAAAATGGCGCAGTCTTTCCCTACACCTGCGCCACTTACCACTTCATCCCTATGCGTCTTGATTTTCTTTAACACGGAGCGCTTTAGCACGCTCTCGGATATTTTTCCTTCTCTCATGACTCTGCACCTGAACTGTGATGGTTTATTGTTCCGGTGGCGCAGGTTGCTCCGCCGGTGGCGCCGGTTGTGCTGCCGCATCTGCCGCCGCCTGTGCTGCCGCTGCATCCGCTGCTGCCTGTGCCGCCGCCGCATCCGCTGCCGCCTTGTATGCACCGGCTACCGCCTTCACTTCATCAACACTATTCGTTGCTACCGCCGCCATGATGGCATTATACGCCCCTTCGTCCGTCGTCGCAATGCCGACCGTCGCACTTCTTGGCGCTTTCATATAACTACTGCTGTTAATCTGCTCCCTGCTAATCTCCACACCATTCTCACGAACAACTTTCCACAGCTGCGCCTTATAACCGATATGCGCCGACTGCACGGAACAGTATCCTACCGGCATGGACGCATCCGTGTAGATAATCTCCGTATCCGGCACCGTTTTCTCCAAAACGACACTTTCAAAGGCAATCTCCCGGCTGCTGTCTCTCGTCTCCACTCCATATATGGTAAACGTAATCTGTTTGTCCGATGTGGTGCTGCCTTCGATATAAATCGGGTACCCCGTATTATTCTTAAACTTAAAATCCTTACCGGAAGACTCTGCAATCGCCGCATCCGCAGAAGGGCTGACATAGGTAACAATCATGGAATGATTATACCGCTCCGTCACCTCCAGCTCGGACAGCAGAACCGCATTGTACAAAGTTGTGGACACCTGACAGATTCCCCCGCCGAGACTGTCTACTACCTGCCCGTTCAGATAGGAACCCGCCATATAATAACCGTTCGCCTCAGTAAAAGGAGCCACCGCCTCGTAGGCAGAAAATTCGTCTCCCGGATATAACGTTGTACCGTTAATCAGACTGCACCCGTTAGCCACATTTGCACTTCTTGCACCGCCGGACGTGGAATAGCTTGTCGAAAATGTTCCCAGCACATCCTTCACTTTTGCAAGGTCTTCCGCACTCCCCGCAGGCTCCTGCACTGCAACCACCAAATCAATACTACAGCTTGTACCGTTCCAGCCATTCGTCAGATAATCATATACTGCATCGACGGAGGCTGCCGTATCAACCATAATGCCCGGCTGTCCTTCGGTAATCTCAAATCCATTCTCTGTCTTTGTCAGCGTCGCATTCACAGCCTCCTGATTGTACTGCTGTGCATTTTCTTCTATCAATGTCCTGATTTTATTTTTATCAAAGTCGAAATTAACCGTATATACCTTGTTGCGATACTGTAAATCCTTCAGCTCTTTGTAGCACCGCAGGATATCGCCGTCATGCCCGAAATGTGCCGCTTCATCCAGAACCGTCTCATTTCCCCATTTCAAACCAAGTTCCGAGGCGGTCGTCACAATGGTTCCGCCATCCACCGCATTCAACGTAATCTCTGCACCGCCAAAAGAATCCACATACTCTTTCACCATATCCTTCGCTTCTGCGGTCGTCATCCCGGACAAATCCATATCGTTAATATATATGCCTGATTCTATTTTCTCTTCCTTTGCGTTGACCGGCATCGTGACAGCCATCATTACAGCCATCACAATCGGAACCGTTATTGACACCCTTTTCATGAAAACCCGTACCTTTCCTCCACTCTAAATTGCTCATGTGAAATATTTGTGTTAAAATGTATCAGTAATCGTGCCTTCTTTCTATTTGCAGTCTGAACCGCAGGCGCAAACTTACGATTGAAGAAACTTTGGTTTTGCAGCCTAATACCCATTCATCTGCTCCGCAGATGCTCAAAACAGTGCGGAGAATGCCCTCCGGCATGAGCTTTAGAAGTACTTCTCACACTAACCTAGACCATGAGTATAAGGGGAAGTACCATCGCAAGTACCACGATTATAATGATAATTGAAGAAATAATCTTCTTTTGCTTTCTATTTAACATAGAGTAAAACCTCCCTGCTTTCTGAAAGGATATTATATATGAATTTGATAATTAATGCAAGCGTTCTCATAGGTTCCGCCATAATCGCCCTCTATCTGTGGAAGACGAAAAAAAGGGATTCCATCCACCGGGAAGACTTCTGGGAAAGAGAGCTTCGGGCAAACAGCACAAGACGTCAGCCTTTAGACGATTTGGATTATATCAGGCTGTCCTTGGATGACTTTCCGATGACATTATTAGAAGACGTCGCCAAAGCGGAAGATTACAAACAAATCATCCGTTCCTTAAGCGAACTCCCTATCGTAAACTTCACCGGCATCAGCAATACGGAGCTCAAGCTACGCTACGGTGCGCCCAATCTTGACCTTCTGATGCATTATGACCAGAACTACACGCTGCTTGTGCGTACCTTGCAGCAATGGGCGCAGATGCTCTATGACGCCGGCTATGTGGACGAAGCGCGACGTATGCTGGAATTTTCGGTTTCCACGGGCACTGACGTAAGCGCCACCTACCGTCTGCTCTGCCGGATATACAACGAACAGAACACGCCCGAAAAAATCGGGGACCTTTATCCGATTGCAGAAATGTTAAATTCCGCAATGCAGAAAACTATCGTCCGTATTCTGCAAGAATCCGATCAATCTTCCGACTAGCTTCGCTTCTGGTCAGTTTTGAAACATCATAGTCCAATATCAGTTTATGCTTGTCTGCAAGTTTATATAACTGCTCTTTTTGTGGTATGGTAATCGGTGTCTCCCGTTTCGCATGATAACAAAGCTTCTTCGGTCTGAATATGCTCTTATTTTCTTCCTGCTCTTCTTTTTCATAAAACTGCTCCGCCAGCTTCCGGTATAACTCCACGGTTGCCCGTGCATCATCCAGCGCCCTGTGTGCATGATGATTAATTCCATAATACTTACACAGATACCCAAGTCTGCGGCTTTCCAAATCCGGCAGATATTTACGCGCAATCTTAAGCGTATCGATTCCCTCTTTCTCGAATGTCATCTTCTGGTTAACCGCCGCCTTTTTTATAAAAGAATAATCAAATATCAAACCATGCCCAAGAAGCGGTTTGTCCGCCACAATCTCAAGTAACGGCAATAGCGCCTCTTCAATCGGCGGCGCCTGCGCAAGCTGTTCATCCCGGATTCCCGTCAGTTCCACAATACGCTTCTCCAGATTTCTGCCCGGATTCACAAGCGTCTCCCATTCCTTTATCACTTCATTATTCTCTACCTTCACCGCTCCGATTTCGATAATGCGATCGGTCTTCGGATTCAAACCTGTCGTCTCTAAATCAATGCACACATACGAATCTATCATTTTTCCTTCTCCATTTTAGATACCGTGTAATTTGCCACCATTATATTATCATAAATTAACGAATCGTGTAATCCGCAAGATGTTGCGATATAATGTCACTGTATATACAATATATTGCTATCTTTTTGTGTCTCTACTACTTTTTGTTTGGCTTTTTCCCAAAATATTCTGTACGGAATATTCTTATTAAAAATTGGAATATTTTTATAGTAGAAATAGCCTACAATAACAAGAAGGATACACAGATGAAAACAAGAATCAGGGAACTTCGATTGGAAAAAAATTTAACACAACAAACACTCGCCAAGAGCTTAGGCGTCAATCAAACTACATTAAGCAAAATTGAAAGCGGACTTGCAACACCCGACGCAATGCTTCTAATCAGTTTATCTAATTTCTTTCATGTCTCAACAGATTACATCCTGTATCTTTCCGAAGAGCGTCTGAATGCAGATTCATTATTGGCAGACAATATGCACCGTCTTAAGAAATATCAGCATCTTATCTCTCTCTACCAAAAAATGACTCCGAAACAACAGAAGGACTTTTACACTTTTGTTTGTAGTATGCTCGGCATTGACGAAACTATGTAGCTTAATAATGCCATAGACCATTCTGCGTTCACGTTCATAATATGATAAACGTCATACATATTTTATTGTATCTGCTATCATTCCTAAATCGGTTTATATAAAATATTAAAGTAGTTCTAACAGATTGACAGACCATCCCTACAGATAGCATACACTATTTTCTGTCATATCTGATCTTCGTCGCCATGCTTTACAGCTAGGCACGTCTAAAGGCGGAATCGAAAGATTCCGCCTCATTTCTTAATGTAATAGAAAATCTCTCCAGAGAGCGGAAGAATGCGAAGCATTCTTCCCAAGATAATCTGCTTCGCAGATTATCTTATTTTAACCATTCAGGCTTTGCACAAACCTGTCAAATGCCGCCTGTCCTTCTGCATTCCTCTTATATACGCCTGCGTCCTCCAACACCTGCATAAATACATCTCCAATTTCCTTATGAAGAATCTCCATCACATTATCCTTCGTGACGGCTTCATATTTTGGAAGAAACTCTTCCACCCAGTCGGCATGTTTCTCAAGTATTTCATCCTTACGGATATCCGCACCAGAGATAATCGCCTCCGCCAGCCGCTCCATCTCATCTTTTAATCTGGCAGGCAAAACCGCTAATCCCATCACCTCGATCAGACCGATATTCTCTTTCTTGATATGATGCAGTTTTGCATGAGGATGGTATACGCCTAACGGATGTTCCTCCGTAGTGATGTTATTGCGAAGCACCAGATCCAGTTCAAACTTATCGCCTCTTTTTCTGGCAATAGGCGTAATCGTATTATGCGGTTCTCCATCCGTCTCGGCATAGATAAACACCGATTCGTCCGAGTAGCCTCTCCACGCGTCCAGAATCACGTCCGCCAGCGCAATCAGTCTGTCCGAATCCTCAGACGCAATACGAATCACAGACATCGGCCAATTTACAATTCCCGTCTCTACATCTTCAAAGCCTTTCACGGTAAAGGTTCTCTCCACGCCTGCCCGCGCCATGGCAAACTCATAATGTCCACCCTGAAAATGGTCATGGCTTAAGATGGAACCGCCCACAATCGGCAAATCGGCATTGGATCCGACAAAATAATGCGGGAACTGCTTCACAAAATCAAACAGCTTACAGAACGTATCATGCTCGATTTTCATCGGGATATGCTCGGAATTAAACACGATACAATGCTCATTATAATATACATAGGGCGAATACTGGAATCCCCATCTGCTGCCATTGATTGTCACCGGAATGATACGGTGGTTCTGTCTTGCCGGATGGTTCACACGACCCGCATACCCTTCATTCTCGATGCACAAAAGACATTTCGGATACCCGCTCTGTTTCGCGCTCTTTGCTGCGGCAATCGCCTTCGGGTCTTTCTCCGGCTTCGACAGATTAATGGTAATATCCAAATCTCCGTATTTCGTTGAAGCAATCCACTTCTGATCCTTTTTGATACGATACCTTCTGATATAATCCGTATCCTGACTGAGCTTGTAGAAATAGTCCGTTGCCTCTTTGGGATCATTCTGATACTTCGCTTCAAACACGGAAATCACTTCGCTCGGTCTGGGTACCAGCATACTCATAATTTTCGTGTCAAACAAATCCCGGTATACAATACTGTTTTCCGTCATAATCCCCTGCTCATAGGCATAATCCATCATGCCGGAAAGCACGTCCTCCAGCTCCTCTTCTTTCATTGTGACACTGCTGTCACTTTCTTCCAATTCATCCAGCCCGAACAATTCTAACAGCCTGTTCGTCGTATATATCTTATCCGCCTCTTGAATCAATCCGGTCTGCAATCCGTACTGTACCAGTTTCTTGATATTCTCCTGAATCATCTCTGTCATTCCGCTCCCTTCCAAAATTGCAACAACATGCATACTGTGATACGAATCCGTGCGCCACGTTTTTATCATAACCTGCTTGGTCCGTCGCCAATCTCTACCACATAGAAATCAGCGGTTTTACCCACACGTTCCTGATAGGCAGCCCCTACCTTTTCTTTAAATGCATCGACCGCCTCATCACGCACAATGCTGACCGTACAGCCGCCGAAACCGCCGCCTGTAATGCGGGAGCCAATCACACCGTCAATCTTCCATGCTTCCTCAACCAATACGTCAATCTCTTCGCAGGAAACTTCATAATCATCACGCAAAGACACATGAGACGCATTCATCAGTTCCCCAAACAGCTTCAAATCATTGTTCTTCAACGCCTCGACCGCACGTATAGTCCGCTGGTTCTCATATACCGCGTGTTTTGCTCTTCTGACACGCACCGTGTCCTTGATGGCGGATTTGTTCGCCTCGAACTGCTCCTCACTCAAATCGCCCAATCCCTTGATATCGACGACTGTCTGCAGCTCCTCCAATGCCTTCTCACACTCGCTTCTTCTCTCGTTGTATGCCGAATTGACGAGGGAATGTTTGACATTGCTGTTTGTCACTACGATTTTCGCACCATCTAATACAAGCGGCGCATACTCATAAGACAAATCCGCTGTGTCCAAGAAAATGGCATGGTCTTTCTTACCCATAGCTGACGCAAACTGATCCATGATGCCACAGTTCATTCCATTAAAATTGTTCTCGGAATACTGCCCGATTTTCGCCAAATCTACATTGGTTACGTCAAATCCGTACAAATCCTTAAGCAGATATCCGGTCAACACCTCCAAAGACGCTGAAGAAGACAATCCGGAACCATTGGGAATGTTTCCGTTTAACACAATGTCCAGTCCACAGTCCAGCTCCATGCCCCTGCCGGCAAAAGCCCACATAACGCCCTTCGGATAGTTCGTCCAATCCGCTGCTTCAGACGGCGTCAAATCATCCAGACTGCTCTCGATGACACCCATCGACTCAAAATTCATGGAATAAAAATGCAATTTTCTGTCGTCCCTTTTTCTGGCGGCGGCATATGTGCCAATGGTCAAGGCACAGGGAAAAACATGTCCGCCATTATAGTCCGTATGCTCACCGATTAAGTTCACACGCCCCGGCGCAAAGTAAACATTCACACCCTGCACATCCCCAAACAGCTCTTCAAATTTCTTCAATACAATTTCTTTCATACCCCATTCTCCTTTTTGCTACATTGTTATTTTGTTATAATACTTTTCCTACATTTTTCACCGCAATCCCACATCTCAATTTCTATGCGCACTCGGTTGTCCACTCTTTTTTATCTACTATTATCATATTAAATATTTCTTTTTTCTAAAATATCTCTTTGTTAAATATATCTGTCAAAATGTTGTCTCATTCTATCCGTCCACCCATACGTGCGTCCTGCATTCTTATATACCCTCGCTCAAGCTGTTAATCTGATTAATGAAATCTTCCACCTGCCGCAGATATTCTTTGTTACGTCTTGTCTCACCCTTCTGCATTTCTCTGCGGTAACTCGTGGGCGACATTTTTTTCATCTGCTTAAACGCCTTGGTAAAGACCAGCGGGTCATGATATCCGCACGACAGCGCGATGCTCTCCACTGGCAGCGCGGTGAGCTGTAAAAGCTCCGTCGCTTTTGTAATGCGAAACGTCGTCAGAAACTGCTGTGGAGACATGCCCATGGATTTTTGAAAAAGAGTGTACAGGTAACTCCTGTTAATGCAGACATAGTCCGCAACATCCGTCACTTTAATCGGATTGCAGTAATTGCTCTGGATGAAGGAAACCGCCTTGCGTACATAGGTGTTGGCTCTGTCTGTTTCGCTCCTCTCGGCAACCTTCGTTCCTTCCGCTATGATTGAAAGAAATACTCCCAGTTGTCCGTTCCGCCGCAAATCATTGGATAGCCCGAATGTATTGTGTTCCATCATATCCTTTACTATCCGGTACAATTCCTCCGACGCCTCGGATTTAAAAACAGGCTGTCTGACAGACAGCCCGATATTACCGACATACTCCGCAGCCTGCGTACCGCTGAAACCCACCCAGACATAGGTCCAAGGGTCGTCCTCGTCCGCCTGATAAAATGCCAGCTCATCAGGCGTAATCAAAAAACCGTATCCTGCCTCCAGCGGATATTCTTTTCCCCCTATGGAAAACCTTCCTTTGCCGCTTAATATATAGTGTACCAGATAATGTGGTTTTAATGCCGGTCCGAAGCTGTGCAGACCTTCCGTCCGCGAAAGCCCACAGCAATTTACATATAAGCTTCCTGTCTTCTCTCCGGCAAATTCTAATTTGTACGCTTTTTCCATAAGATTTCCCCTGTTTTCAAGCCATTGCCCTGCGTCTATTGTGCCATAGGCACAAATGCTGTAAACCTACAGTACCTCAGCAAGAATTGCAGAGCAATTCTTGCGACGCAAGCTGCTGAGCTTGCGTCTATTGTACCATACCTCCCATCCTTCCGCTATACCAATCAGACTTCTTCCCCCAACATCATCCTAATACCATAAAAAGAAGAATAAACTGGGTAAAATTGTTGATAAGTGTGTTTTATGGTACGATAAAAACACAAACATAACAAAAATATAGCATGTTAAGACTTTTATCCAAAATGTAAATGAAAGTTGATAGAAAAAAAACAGCATTTTGTTAGTATTTGAAACAAGGAGGCAAATGGTACATGAATATTGGAGAAAAAATACACCAGATTAGAAAAATGTCAGGAATGACACAGGAAGAGCTTGCAGAAAAAATGAACGTATCAAGACAGACCATTTCAAAATGGGAAAATGGAACAGCGGCACCCGACTTGGAAAATGCAGTCCTCTTATGTGAACTTTTTCAAATTTCTTTAGACGACTTTCTAAAAGGAGAGCGAAAGCCAGTTGACAGAGAAGAGCGGATTTCATTACAGGACATTGTAAAAATAAACAGCCGTTTGCAGCGTATGACGATTATGCTTGTAAGTGGACTATTCTTTCTTATGGTTGGAGGACTTGTAGCATTTTTTATTGGAGCCTTATTCAGCACTACAACCAGCCTAGAGTACACGCTATACCGCTATATTGCTGTAGGTGAGTATGACAATATGCCTCTTAATTATTGGAAAATGGTATCACCTGCTATCGTTTTGATTGTAGTTGGTGCAGCCTTATGTGCAAACTTTATTCGTGAAAAATGGAGGGAAAAGAAACATGAACAGTAAGAAACCATTTATAATCATCGGAATTATTTTCCTAAGCATATGCTTTACCGGATGCGGCAAGAAACCTGTTGACAATACTGAAGCCTATGGGAACATTATAGCCGGTCTAGGGGATGCGGAAGCGTATGCTTTTCTGGTCATGGATACGGATAATCATGTTTTGGTGACGTCCGATTCGGTCTATGATACCGGAACAGAAAAGCAGGCTTCCATTTCCTGTAATGTGTATTATTTTTTCTCTGGTAAGACAGAAAATCTAGGCAGCATCGCGGGCGGGGGAACCGCATATCCCCTTACCTTTTCAGAAAGCGCAATCTATACAGCTTCCAATCACAGTGTAGAAAGATATACTGTTTCCGATAAAGACGGATTGCTGCACTTAGAATGCGGTATTTATGAAAACTTTGACGAAACAGGGAATGCTTCCTATACAAGCATAAAAGGTGAGGAAGAAACCGTGTCAACCGAGGCAGAATATGTGAGTCTTATAAATGAATATGCCGAAAGTCAGATGATTCACTTTTCCTATGGCGCAAGCGGTTGTATGAATGAAATAATGAAAAAATAAGCAGTTGAGGTATCATTCCGGTTTCTACGCTTTTTCCATGTGTTACCGATTTGCTTCCTCCCACATCTTATCCATTAAGTCATTGCGCCACAACAAAACTTCCTTCTTACACGCATCATAGTCAAACCGCCCCATCGACTCGGCGGCTGCCTGCATATGCGTCTCCCAGCTATCGGTAAAATCAAACTCGTTCAGCCGGGCAAGCACTTCTTCGGCGCAAATGGAATCATACATATTAACACTGTTAAACAACTGTCCCAGCAGTTCCAACAGCTCCTTATCCGTAAAGCTTCTTTTTTCCGGAGCTTCTTCTTCCTTTACGGTGCGGTAGGGCATAATAATATGATACAGCCCCCGATACATGGATAACAGCGCCGGTGTCCTTGCGATAATCGGTCCCCACTCTTTGTTTTTTCCATTTGCCTCCAAATCTTTCGCCAGTTCCGAAAGCTCCACTGCGCCGATGGACTTTGAAGTGCTCTTCAAAGAATGTACTTCTATCGTATAGGTATCTAAATCCCCGTCCTCAATCGCTTTTTCAATGATATCCGCCTTCTCCTCTATGGTATCCATATAGTCGGACAGAACTTCCCGGTACAAATCCGCATCCTCACCGGAATACTTCATTCCTACAACCACATCGATGCCCTCCATCTGCCACAAGAGCGGATTTATCTTCGGGCTGGTTTTTGCTTCAGCTTCCTGTTCCTCCTTCAGCGCCATCTCTGCCGCATCCTTGTTTGATATAATCTTACCCGCCGGCAGCCACTTGCGCAGCGTCCTGTCCATAATCCGCATCTCAATAGGTTTTGCCACGAAATCGTTCATGCCCGCCTCAAGAAACATTTCTTTCGCGCCCCGCACTGCATTCGCCGAAAGCGCTATAATCGGCATCTCACGGAATCTCTCCCCGTCCAGACCACGGATTATCTTCGCTGCTTCCACACCGTCCATCTGCGGCATCATATGATCCATAAAAACCAAATCATAGATGCGGTTTTGTATCAGCTCAATCGCCTGCATTCCACTGTCCGCCATCTCTATGCACATCTTATACGGGCGCAGAAGCCCTTCCGCCACTTTCAGATTAACCTTGTTGTCATCTACAAGCAGAATCCTTGCACTGGGAGCCGTGAACGTCGTCTGCCGCCCTTTCTGTTTGCGGTTCTCCCTGTCCGCCGCATGATCCTCCTGCTGAAATACCGGCTGTTGTACCATCTGCGGGTCCGTCTCAATACAAGGTCTGGAATCCATTACCGCCTGTCTGACTGTAAATGTAAACTCAGAACCTTTCCCGACTTCGCTTTTCGCCTGCAGCGAACCCTGCATCAGTTCAATCAACCGCTTGGAAATCGCCAGACCAAGTCCGCTTCCGCCCTTAGCACGGCTGCTGTTTGCGTCCGCCTGCTGGAACTTCGTAAACAAATCCTCTAGCTGCTGTTCTGACATTCCGATACCGGTATCTGTCACGCAGACCTTCAAATCAATCTTTTCACTCTCACCCTCCACCGGCAAAGCCTCCACGTTCATGCGAATCGTACCCTTCTCGGTATACTTGGCGGCGTTACTCAACAGATTTAAAATAATCTGCTTAATACGCACTCCATCCCCCCGCAAACACGCAGGAATAGCCGGATCCATATCCACCATCAATACCACCGGTTTGTCTCCAAGCATGACTTGAACCACGTTCACCGCATCGTGTATCAATGAGGTAATTTCATAGTCTTCTTCGGTAATTTCAAGGTTCCCGGAATCCATTTTGGTAATATCCAGAATATCATCAATGATGGACACCAAATCTTCCCCTGCCGCCCGGATGTTATACAGATAATCTTTATCCTGCTCTTGAAGCATATCATTGCGGAGCGCAAGTTCTACCATTCCGGCAATTGCATTCATCGGTGTTCTGATTTCGTGGCTCATGTTCGCCAGAAAATCCGATTTTGCCTGTGCCGCCGCCTCCGCTTCATGCGCTTTCTGCTCCGCCAGTCTATGAATATTCTGCTGTCTCTTAATCAGCATAATCATCAGAAACTGCACCAGATACACACTGAAAATCCGGATTACAACGGCAATAGAGCTGTCCCGCGACAAGAAATTACGCCACTCTCCCTGCCATACCAGTTCATATAACATAAAAAAAGTGCAAAGCCCCAGCATTAAATAATTCGCTTTTAAAATATGATAAAAAGATATCAGACAGACCGCCGCACAAAATACAGTGAAAAGCTCCGTAAATTCTTGGAACATCACACCGTATGAAAAGATATTAACAAACGTCAGAATTGATACCGTATATGCCTGAATTTCTACACTGCCGCCATGCATTCCCAGTACAAAAAGACTGACCACAAAACTCAACCCCGGCACAAACAGCCACCTGACGTCCGTATCCAAGTAAACAATGATAGATGCAAAATATAACAAATAGAAACAAAAAGCTCCAAATAAATATTTTGGAACCTTGTTATTTTCACTTCCCGACATATAGCAATCCCTCAATCTACTTCTCCATGCAATTTTTCAACCTATCCCCTATTTGGAAAATGCTTCTCTCATCTTTGCGAGTAATGCATCCTTTGCTACAGGCTTAACGATATATCCCTCCGGTTTTAAGGAAAGACATTCCATAACCGTAGTTTTATCAGTCTGTCCCGTGAGAAAGTAAACCGGAATATCTTTTGTTGCCTCTCTGCTTTTAATAATCTTAAGAACAGCTGCACCGTTAAACATGGGCATCATATAATCCAAGAGAATCAAATCAGGCGTAAATTTCAACAGAAAATCCACCGCCACTTTGCCGGAATTAATGACTGTCACTTTATATTCATCCTGTAAATAATAACGCAGCGTCTTTAACATGTTCAAATCATCATCTATAATCAGAATATGCTTCCTGTTCGCCGAATCTCCCGTCTGCTCTAATACAACTTTTTGCTTCCCTTCCATGCTACCACCGTCCTCTCATATTACGACCCATACTGTGTGTATGACTACTTATTATTTATTGTAGCATTAAACCGAAATTGTTTCCATGCCTTTTGTTATATTTCATTTTCTTTTATATATCAAAAAAAGGAAACCCGATTTTCTTCAGATTTCCTTCCTCACAATCCTCTCAATTGCCCAGAACCGGAATCAAACCAGTGGCTATACTTCTCCCGATTCTTTGTAAACCGCCACATCCTGTAACAACTGCTGCCATGCGTCTTCATGCTCTACATAATAAATCGGGCACATCTTGCCGCCACAGTCATAATGTCGCAAAATATCATCCGTTGACAAATCATATTTGTCAAGCAGCCATGCCAGTGTATGCACGAGCGTATCATAAGTTTCCGGCGTAAAAGAACCATCCTCCGCCGTATAGCAGCACTCGATTGATATGGAATCCTCGTTTCTTGTCATCACCGCATACGCCTGCTCGTCAAGCGGAATGCACTGCACAATTTCCCCTTCATAACCAATGATAAGATGCGCGCTTGCCGACCGTTCCTGCGTGATCGCCAGATTTGCAAAATAGCTCCGATTCTGCGCTGCAGATGTGCCGGGATTCGCCGTGTAATGAACGAAAATATTGTTTACCCTGTTTAGCTGCGTACCCGGACGGGAATAGTCGTTCACTTCTAAATAATCTTCTATAATTGCCGGCGGCGCAATTCCCGTCGTCTCCACTTTTTCCGCAATGGTCTGGGCAGCTTCCGGCTCCGTTTCAGGATATGTCTGTCTGCTATGTACAAACCGATAAATCTCTCCCGTTAAAATATAAATTAGGGCAAGGCACAACACCACAAACACTGCCGCCGTCATTCTGGCAAAAAATATTTTTCTCTTCCTTGCCTTACGCCTTTTAATGGACTGTACGGGTCGGGCACTTCCTTCGTAGGCATAACCTGCCGCCGCAACCGCGTATCCCCGCGACCGTACATTCTGATACCTTCTGATATCCTGCACCTGCAGCTCACAAACAACGCCCTGCCCATTCGTCCGATTCCTGTTCCGGCTCTCCGAACGGTTCCGCCCCGTACTTCCCTGTCTCTGCTCGTACGCACGGATATTCCGGGCACTTCTATTTCCCTGCCTGCTTTCATTCACCGACCTGCCTCTGCTGTCAGCGCCCGCAGGATTTCTGTCTCTGCTGCGACTCCTGTCACTTACCTGTCTGTTGACAGCATCCGCACGGTTTCTGTCTCCGCTGCGGCTCCTGCCACTTACCTGTCTGTTGACGACGCTCCTGCTGCCTGTCTGTCTGCTTCCATTACGGTTTCCCGTCTGTCTGCGGCTGCCGCCTCTTCCGCTCCGCTCGTCTTCGTCGCCGTCTAATTCCCACAAGTCCAATTCCACTTCTCTGTACGGAACACTCCGCTGTCTGCTGCTCTGTGCCTGTCCCACTTGTCTTCCCCTCTTTTGTTTCAATATTGTGTACTAATACAGCTAGTACACCTCTTTATATATTAGAGTCGCCAAGTTAAGAAAAAGTTTCATTATTTCTTAAAATTTTTTTAATTTTCACTAAATGAATCTCTAATTCGCGGATTTCCATCCAAATACTACAGCAAATACTCCATAATCCTCACATATAAGTCCTCCAGCCACAAAATATAACTTTCGTCGCTCTGATGCGCCTCCTCTGACCACGTCTCCCCGACTGCTTCCTCCAAGTCTGCTCTATGAAACGTATACGTCAGCGCGTCATATTCTCTTTCCTCAAGCTTTGGCGCTTCCGGTTCCATACCGCCTTCAAGATACTCCGCTCTATAATCCGCTTCCGTCCCACCTCTGACGATGACAAAACTGCACTCGTCCAGATTCTTTATAGTGGCAAACAGCATCCCCGCATTGAAGAACAGAATATCGCTGGTTTCCTCCGACAGCTCCGCTTCTGTCATCCCATACGAAATCTCTAACGATAGAGCAGTCTCCGGCTCCGTTTCCAGTGTATGCAGTGTTATCCCTGTATAAGTAAGCCCTTCCGCCTGCGGCAGTGCATTCACAAGCGCGCCCGTCTTTGACGCATCTCCCAGATATTCGGTTCTGTTTTTTGTCAATATATCAAACATCTCATCGCGAATCGCCCGGTTGATGCTTACCACCACAACGCGGTTCGCCACACCCTCTAGTTCCCTGTTGATATACTCCATCTCCTCAAGATACTTCTCCTTGACATCGGAATAATCCGCCTTCACATAGACATAACATTTGTCCGAAACCGCTTCTGCCGATGTATCATGATGCTGCGTTGCATTTTCGGATTCTGACGGAATGTATGTTGCCGTAATTTCCTCTGCAGGAAGATAATCTACCGATTCCTCCACCTCATTTGACGCACTGCCGCTATCCTCTATCAGATAGGTAGTATCGTCATTCACATCTGTACCCGGTACACCGATGGCACTGTCTATCTCCTCCGAATGATAAATATCCTCATGTGCAATGACACCTTCTTCCTGTTCCTCCGCCTCCTCCAACGGCAACACTTCCCATTCCTTACTAAGCATCGGATTCTCACCGTCTGAATCTATTGCTTCTGCCCCCTCCACTTCCGGTCTATAAATATGTGTGGTGGTCTCTGTAGGTGTATATGTGCCCGATGAATGGATATATCCTTTAAGATTGGGATTCATCCCATAGTTTCCCACCGGAACCACTTCTCTGCCCTCATCAACAAGCATCACTGCCTCTTCATAAGCCAGCACCCGGAATCTGCCCGCCTCCCTGCCGGAAGCAGTCTGATAAATGATAATGTCATTTTCATCCTCTGTCACATCATAACTGCTGATTCCTGCAATGGTTTCCGGCAGCGTAATACGCATATCCCCCGCGGTAAATGTAATCTCGCCCGCCCAAGTGCTTCCGCCGGACAAAGGGCTTTTCGTAAACACCAACACAGATACGAGCAAAGCAAGAATCAGCGCTGTCACAACCGCCGCGCCCAGAACCTTCGGCTTGTTGGCGATAAACTTAATCCGCTCCTTTACACTTTTGCCGCTCCCGTTCATCGTCGTCGCCGTACACGCAATATCCGACAGTCTGCGTTTGCCTGTAAGGATAGAGAGCAGCGTCTCCCCGTAAGGAATCCTCTCCTCTTCTCCCAGTATCAAAAGCGCCGCCTCGTCACAGGCAAGCTCGCAGTCCCGCTTGGATAACACTACCGCCGCCCACACAAGCGGGTTCATCCAGTAGACACAGAGAAGAATACTGCGAAGAACCGCCCAGAAACTGTCTCCGTGTTTTCTGTGGCATAACTCATGTGTCACCACATGCCGCAGTTTCTTTGCATCTTCCGTAATGTCCGTGGTCAAATAGATTGCCTCCCGCCCCGGAATACCATACAGACAGGAAGACGTCAGACAATCTGTCGTATAGCATCTGATTCTGCTTTCCTCCCCCGGAAGTACAAATTCTTTACGGCTCTTTCGCAGCTTACGCATAAATACAATGTTCACCGCCACCATCCAGACAGCAATTACCACCATTCCACCTATCCATATCAAACGGAATACATCCAGCCAGAGGAGTCCAATCCGACCTGCCAAAAAAACGCTCGTCGGACCGTCCTGCGATTCCGGTATATCCAAGTCCTCTCCCAGTATCCATTCCGCCGCCTGTTCGCCGAGTGGCGAAGAAAGCGACATGGTAAACTGCACCGGCTTGTTAAGCTGCTCCGTCACATCACCAAATCTTTCTTCCAGCGCTTCCACAATATCCATAATACGAAAGTCCTCTAGGGAACCGATTGCCATATGGAGCTGCGCCGCAGATGGAATCATCAGACGAAGCGCCACCAGAAGCCACAGTGCATATTGCAGTCTGCCGCTGATTTTCCCTCTAAAAACAATCCGAATAAACATGATACAAAGTATCAAGACCGAAGATGTAATCACAATCTCTTTCATTCTAATATCCATGCCTTTCTCTCAGTTTGTCTCTCTGCGCTTCGCCTGCTCCAAAATATCATACAGCTCCTGTATCTCTTCTCCCGACAACGCCTGATCCTCCACCATGGCGTTGACCATCATGCCGATACTTCCCCGATATACTTTCTGCAAAAATCCGCGCGTCTCCTGCATGGATACTTCTGCGCGCGGCACAATCGGATAAAATACTTTCGCCCGTCCGTCTTTCTTATGGGCAACAGCTTCTTTCTTTTCCATACGATTCAGCATTGTGATAATAATATGTTTGTCCCAGCCTGTCTCCTCTACAAGTGTCGTCGTGAGTTCCGTAATCGTGCTCCCCCCGCTCTCCCAGAGGCGGTTCATAATTTTCCACTCACCGTCCGATAAATTGACCATATGTATTGTCCGTCCTTTCCCGCTATTGCAATATATGTATTGGTATATTTTGGTATACATCCGTTTACCTTTATGTGCTTATGATATACCACAGGTATACAATTGTCAACCTTAAATGAAGTATGTGAAGAAGATGTGATTATATCAAAAAGTTTATATGAAAAAATTAATGCAATACAGAGATGAAAATGAGGATGAAAATGCAAGAAGAATATATATTGGAGAGTTAGATGGGGATTCACTGGTTCTCTATAGTATTCTATCTAGTTTGAAATGATGTAATTTATTCTGCGTCGGGGCTTAACTAAGTCACATTGACTATATAAGCGTTTTTACAATAATGAACAACGCCGCTCAAACTTTCTCTTCGCATTGCTACTTTGTCCGAACCAGCAATTTACTTATTTAGGCGGTACCTTAAATATTTACCGCCACCTTCTTTTACAAGAATGCCTTTTTTTACCATTTCACGAAGAACCAGCACCGCGGTAGCCTGTGACATTCCCAAAGCTGCTTCTGCATCTTTACGACCAATGGTATCCATTTCCTCAAACAATTCAATCACGACATTTTCACGGGCATCTACGGTCGCTGCAACCGCAGGCTTATTCATTAATATTTCCTGTTTGTTGTGGACAGCCTTTCCGTAATTAATATTTGGCAACGTGACTTTAAACGCATTATCCGTTACTTGAATTTTAGGCTTTACAATAAAATCTGCATAGCTTTCGCTAATTTTCAACATCCCTGTCCCATATGCTTCAATAAGCTTCAAACGGTAAAATACATTGGCAAGATGCTGATTGCGCAGCACCGAAACACCCAGCATAATATCCTCAAAAGAAACACCCCGCACCAGACCGCCAATCGTGACAATTTCAATTCTGTCATCAAAAATGCTGATCAGCGTAGGACTACTGATAGAATAATCCCTGTGTACAACCGCATTCAACAGGGCTTCCCTAAGCGCTTCCACAGGATAATCCCTTGTATCAATCCTTTCCAAACCCTCAAATTCCGCACGGGTTCTGTTATAAGAATCAATATATGCATATGCATCCTCTAATTGCTGTAATAAGGAGCCGTCCAATTCCTTGCGGTCGCGAAATACACTTTTCTGACTGCCTTCAAATACCGCCATTTTAATGGTATGAACGCATTGATCCGAAAGCAGCATCGCTAAGTTAGAATAAGTTCCGTCCTGACTAATAATATTCATCGTGCGCTTCTGTGCATCACCAAATTCTATCTGCCTCCTTTGAAAATACGCAGAAGTCTTTTCAAAAGTCAGCTTCTGGTTAATAGAACGGGCATCCTCATAACTGTCACCACTAGTTTCTTTTATCATGTTCAGGATTGCTGTCTGCGATGCGGGGACGGAAGATGCACCTTGACGAACATAAACACCTTCCGGACGGACACCCTTTCCATTCAGATAATAAGGCCGGAAAGTACCTCTTTGAACGGTCACAACAATAAGCTGCTTATTGCCAACATTTTCCACGCTGCAATCCATAAACATCGTTACATCCGGAGAAATCACGTCACGAACCATATTTGTTACACGCAGCATCGTATCATCTATATCCGTGATACCTGCTGCTGTTCCATCATCATTCATTCCAATATAAATTTTGCCGCCATCCGTGTTAGCAAAAGCAATAACAGCATATTTGATATCATCCGTATATTCTCTCTTAAATTCGGTCGTTTTATTTTCAATCATCATGTATCTCCCTGCTTATAATCTTGCTGATAATAATTATAAGCAGTAATCAGCAAGAAATCAACAGGAACCTTTGTCGCACCACGGAAATCAATTTTTAAGAATATCGGAAAGCATCCAGCAGTGAAGAAATTTCATCTTTCAAAAGCCTGCTGATATCATCAATAAGCAATTCCTAACTGACATTGATTCAGCCTTTCATGTCAGACGCGTCCGAATAGATAAACCGACATGAAATGCCAAACTGCTACCAATTTTCCTTTCTTCAATCATAAATACCGTGACAATTTTTCCGCAATGATACCGACATTCTTATAGGTAATCCGTCTGCATACCCAGTCCGTAAATTTACCATATTTGCGACAGAAAAAATTGAACAAGAAATACGCCGCCCGCTGGCTTTTATCCTCCGGCATTCTCTTGAAAATATTTTTAACGCTGTATATCTGTCTATAAATCCATAGATATCCGTCATACAGCTCCTTCTCTGTCATTTGCGCCGGGCGAAATACGACATGCGCCGTATTATACTTGGATAAATCATCGGAAAGGATTCTGCCTTCTTTTCTGAGCCTGTTATACAATTCTGTACCGGGATAGGGCGTTAATATATGGGATGTAACCGTTTCAATTTTATTTTTTACAATCCATTCAAGGGTTATTCTGAATGTTTCCGGCGTATCGCCATCCAGACCAAAAACAAAGCTGGCGTTAATCATAATTCCCCTGTCATGCGCCATTTTAACGGCTTTCTCATATACCTCTATGTTGTTCTGTATTTTGTGGACAGTATGTATCGAGTCCGCCTGTATGCTCTCAAACCCGACAAACAACCCCTGACAGCCGCTGCGCTTCATCAAATCAAGCAAATCGGCGTCGCATAAAGCATTTAAGGAAACGGCGGCATTCCATTTGATGTGCAGCGGAATCAGTCTGTTTAAAAATTCCTTAAGCCACGCCGGATTGCCGGCAAAATTATCATCGATGAACATGATATGCTTTGACCCGACCGCTTTGATATCCTGCAGGACATCCTCGATTTCACGGTTCATATACATCCTTGCTTTGGCGCTGTTATAACAAAAATCACATCGAAACGGGCAGCCCCTGCTTGTATGGATCACATTGCAGTATAAATATTGGTCTTTTGACAGAAAATCATATGCCGGCGGTACGATATCCTTCCCCGCAAAATTTTTCTGGCATCTGTAGATGCTTTTTAAGGTTCCCTCTTTGAAATCTTTGACGATGTCGAGCCACGTTCCCTCCGCCGCTCCGATGCACAATACATCGAAGGCGTCCTTCGGGATGGTATCGTGGGCGGTCGTTATATGGATTCCTCCCGCCACGACAATAATGCCCCTGTGCCGGAATTTTTTCGCAATTCTTACCGCTCCCGGCAAGGTATCAACGGTAACGGATATCCCGACGATATCGGGATGGTCCGTGTAATCGATACGCTGTATATTTTCATTTTCCAAGGAAACGGTATGCTCCTTCCTGAGAAGACTCACAATCGTAAGCAATCCCAAGGGCGGCGCCATATGAAGTTTAAGGTCTGTGTCCATAGGTCGTTTTATCATTTTGGGCTGTATTAATTTGATATACATCTCAATCTCCGTTCTCTATACCAAGTCAGTTTCTGTCACGTAAAAACTCACAAATCCTTTCAATATACATATCTTTTTCCGCTATCTGCTCTGCAACCTCCATCATCATATCCTCCGCCAGATAAAATTCCTGTTCTCCGGCTAAAAATATTTTCACGCCTGTGCGCGGAACCGTCTTGTCTGCCCCTGCCCTGTAGCAATAATATGTGACAATTATCACGTCCTGCTTTCCGTCCTCATTGATATCCCGGAAAGCAACTGCCCCAATGTCATCAAATACCCCCATATACCCTACGATATTGTTATCCTCACGAAGATAGGGGAACTGATACAATATCTGTTCTCCTCTGACTAAGAAAAAGGATGCATCCTCAAGGTCATGGAACTGCGGCTTGCAGGATACAAATGTAACCTCTCCCCAATCTTCCAGCGAAACAGCAAAGCTTTGCTCCGCTATCTTATACGCGTTCACCTTTTCTATTGACCGATAGCCTGCTTCTTCCGGATAATAATCCGCCGAGTACCCCGCTTCCTCCTCCAGAAAGCTCTGATATCCCATATACAAATAACGTACCGGTGCAATTGCTTCATCCTCCGGGCAGAATACGGAGATGCTGTAGCCCGCAAAATAATCATCCTTTGCCGAAGGCAGTCTGCTTTCTCCCTTATGGTTCAGATAGCAGATTCCTTCCGACCCATGCCATTCGCGCGTTCCATAATACAAAATGCCAAAGCTTTCCTGTCCGTCCCATTTTCCTACCGTTTCCCTTAAGGGCATTGCGGAAACTGCCTCCACAAGCGGTCCTAAATCCTTCTCAACGTCAAAATCCGCCCCTGCCGCCCCGCCAAGATAAATCGTGATTTCTTCTGAACGGGCAGCATGATATGTGATTAAATAACTGTCTGTAAATTGACCGTCTTCATCGAATCCGTACAGCATCGTATCAAATGTCTGGATTGTCCCGTCCGGCGCAAAATGCAGGTTAAAGCTCGTTGCCAGACATAACGTTTCCGGCAGTTTCACTTTGGTCCTGATATCCTTCAAAATACCGTCTATCCCCGACTCATAAATATTGTCATGCACCAGTACAGCGCTTCTCTTATCCCGAAGCTCATCCAGATACCATGACAGCTTCCCGTTGTAGGGCACTGCGCTTCTTACAACAAGTGCGCTTCCATACAAGGTGACAATCATCAGAAAAACGCCTGCCAACAGCCTATACTTCCTTTTTCCCAAAGCATTGACCGCCGATAATTTCAAGTCCAGAAAATCCCTCTCATCCCCGGCAAGTCCCTGTAGATTTACGACAAGCACAGACCTATTTTTCAAAAAAAGCAGGCAGACATCTTTTTTTCTGACATACCATCTCACATCTTCCGCCTTCACCCCGGAAATGGCATCCCAAGATTCACTCACTTCCCTTCTTTTGCCATAACAAATCCATAGAAAAAGTCCATAACCAACAGCGCCTATCCACCACGCCAAACAGAGGATTACTATCGGTATATTCTTATGCAGCCTGCCAAACTGGCACAAAGAATACAAATGAAACCATGTAATCCCGTAAACAATCAGATTTAACGGTCTTGTCCCCACATACCATGCCGTTCTCCAAAAAAGCGGCGTCTTACTATTTTCGTATGACAAGCCCTTTGTATTCCCATGTCCTTCCTTCATCGACTGACTCATATTTTGCCTTGGTTCCGCCATATTCAGAGTATTCCTCCATTCCTATATACAGACACAAAATACCATCCCTCATCTGGGGCGCATAAGCCTGCGTATAATACTGCGGCACATCCGTAAGCATCTGCAGTTCCCATGTTTTCCCGCCATCCTGCGTCCGCCAGATATCCGGTTCTTCCGAACCCTGCATGGTCATAAATCCTATCCTGTTATTCAAAAACACAGCGTCCGTCGTCAGTAAATGACCTTCCCTGAGCATATCCGGCACCACCCCCGAATACTGCCATGACCTTCCTCCATCCTCTGTACAGAACAAAAATGTCATTTCATCCCGGACAACACGTTCCCCTGTAATAATCAAAAATCCCTCCTGCCCGTTTTCCGGAAAATCAATAAATAGTTTCCTGCCCCCGAAAAACTTGGTTGTCACCACGGATTTCTGAAAGCTCCGGCTCTCCTCGTCATAAAAAACAACGGAAAACGGCACCTTGCTGTCCCCGCCGTATGCAAATATAATCTTCTTCTCATCCACCTGATAGCTGCCGGGCTGCAGGGAGGTCAGTTCCCCCTCCATCTCATCCCCTCTTTCAAAAAGCTCTTCCAAGGTAACCGGCACTTCCCTCCACACACCGTCCCCTCCGCTTACCTGCAAAACGTCTCCGCTGGTATCTATCTGATATGCATTTTCGTTCATGCCTGCCAAAACGGGGCGATTATCTATGGAATAAACCAAATCAACTTTTGGCATATCGGAAAAATCCGCCTGCGCGTATCTCTCCGTATAAGCCTGCAGCACATCTTCCGTCTTGGCGATTCCTTCAACCTCAAACACATAGTCCTGCACCATACGAATCCGCAGCGTCCAGTCAAAATATGCATAATAGCCGCTCTTTTCATGGGCAATCTGCGCCCTGTCTTTTAACTCCTGCGGAAACTTGGCAAGCTCACTTTCCTCGTATCCGATAGCATACTTACAGATGACCGCAAAGACCGCTTCCTCCCTATCTCCCGCAAGCAATCTGCTATATACCGGCTCAGCTACGGTATACCACGAATCTTCCCCACTCTGCCATGCCGCCTTACTCTGATCCTCAAAATACAAAACATACCGCTGTAACAGCATGGGAACGGCATCGCCATAATGATCCGCATCCTGCAGCCTGACCTGCCACGGACCCTCGGCTTCATAGGGAAGTTCCGCATACTCTTTCCATTCGTAAACATCTTCTCTGTTCCGCTCAAGAAAGTATGCGTCCTCAGAAACAGGCTCCAGCTTTATCATCTCGTCGATTGCCGTCTGTGTGAAACTTTCCGGCAGACTATATCCTTCATAAATAGACGTTTCCGCCATTTCGGCTTCTCTTCCTGCCAGATAACTCTCATAGAATCCGCCGCCAATGCGATATAGACTAAGCGCCGCCTCCAGCAATAAAATCCCGATTGCACAGTATGCCGTCACATCCCATCTTTTATCCTCCCTCATAATTGCAGAGATTCTTGCCTTCATCATCTGCTTCCCATGGTAAAAAAACGAGCACAGCTCGTTTGCGAGATTCGCTTCGCGAACTCGTGAATAAACGCAGGAATTTCCCATTATATTAAAATAGGTTGAATACGCCTGCCCTTTCACCTTCCCCATCTTGATACATTCTAACAGCGCATGCGCATACTCTTCTCTGTCAGACAGGTCTTTCCCTGCCACTACCGCTTCATCGCAGGCAACCTCCACATCCCGGTAACTGACTGCCTTTATCAGATACATAAGCGGCTGAAACCACAAAAGCGACTGCATGAACAACATAAACAATTTATAGAGCATATCCCTATGCCGCATATGGGTACATTCATGCAAAAAAATAAAATGCAGCACCTGCGCACGATATTCCCTATCCGGTACTATCAAAATAGGTTTGCGAAAACCAATCAGAAACGGTTCTCTTGCTTCCTTACTCCGATAGAGAAAAGACCGTTCGCTCCTCCCTCCATGCAGCCCCGTCTCCATCACAGCCGCCGCCAGACTCTCCCGGACTTCCGTTTCCGACACCATACTTAACCGGTTGATACAACGTCTGCGAAACCGTACATAACTCCAATCATGCAGCGCCATGATAAGGACTGCCAATAGAAGCCAGATAACTACCGCCAGCCTTTTCCAATGAAGATAGCACAGATAGGGCAGACCCAGACGATCCACAATCCGGTTCACAAAATAGTCCAGTCTGACACTTTTTTCCAACAAAAGTACATGCCACAGTAAAAGCTGCAACGCCAAAACCGCCCATATCGCTTTTCTCCATTTTGCCCGCATAATCCGCCATCCTCCATACATCTGCTCCGCAGATACCCGTCTGCAGCTTTCTTTTATCTGTGCTCCTGCCCAGTCTGCGTATCCGGACGCATCTTTTGAATAAACGTCTCCAGTTCCTCTATCTCTTCAGAGGAGAGCCCTTCGCCGTCATACAATGCCGACACAAAATTTTTTAAAGAATTTCGATACATCTTCCGCAAAATATTTCTGCTTTCTTTTTGCAGATATTCCTCTTCTTTTACAAGCGGAGTATACCAATTGACTTTCCCGATTTTCTCCACACTGACAAACCCTTTTGTCTCCAGACGGTTCAGAAAGGATAAAATTGTGGGCGCAGCTACATTCTTTTTGAGACGCTCTTCAATCTCCATCCTGTTGACTGGTCTGTCATAGCCCCATATAACCATCATAATTTCCAGTTCCGATTCCGGCAGTCTTTTCATAATAACCTCTCTATTCCAGAGTGCTTATGCGATAGGCGACGCAAATTTCAAATTTGCCTCTGCCATCACTACTCTTATTTTTTACATTTGCCTAAATTCATTATATATATTCTACAATTGCCTAAAAAGTGTGTCAAGATGAAGATTACAAAAGGTTCTCTGCCCATCCGAATCCTGTCAAATAAAAAGAGGGACGGCAGGATAATTCCTCATTTATCACCGCTGTCCCAACTCTCTTTTTATATTCTTTATTACTTTATCTCATCCTTATACTTCTCATACAGCTCCATCATCTTATCCATATCCTCATCGGATATGCTGTTTTGCAGATATTGTTCCACCTGCGAGATGGATTCGCTGTTGACGCCGTCGCCCACAATATCCATGACGTCTGACAAGGTATCTTTGTCGGCATATTTCTCAATAATCTCCGTCGCTTCCTTCTTATCCGATTCATCCATATTGTTGACAATCTCTTTCGCCTTTTCCGCCGCCTGCGGATTCCCTGTGCTCTCCAAAGCCTTCTGGATTGCCTGCTCCATGACCTGTTCCGTCACTTTCTCAGCAACTGCGGACTTAATCCCATCCGTCAGATTCCCCCGAAACATCCCGATCAGAATCACCACACAGACGATAATAACAAGGCTTAGGAATATTATCATTCCCATGCCCTTCTTCTTTTTCTTTCTGCGCCTACTCATAATGTCTCTTCCTTCTACGCTCTCACCAGACGCACGGTCTCCCTCGCGATGGCAAGTTCTTCGTTGGTAGGAATCACCATCGTGGTAACTTTCGCGCCTTCATCGGAAAGAATGACCTCCTCACCGCGAAGCTTATTCTTCTCCGGGTCGATATTGGTTCCAAGATAGCCAAGATATTCTCCAATCAATTCCCTTGCCTCGGCATTATTCTCCCCGACGCCTGCCGTAAATACAATCACATCTACGCCGTTCATCGCTGCCGTATAGGCGCCGATATATTTTGCCACGCGGTAGGCATATGTTTCCAATGCCGTCTTCGCCGCTTCATTTCCCTGTGCCTTCGCTTCCGCCAAATCGCGGAAATCACTGGATACACCGCCGGATAAGCCGAGCACTCCCGATTTTTTATTACATACATCAATCACTTCTGCCGCGCTGATGCCTTCCTTCTCGGCAATAAACGTAATAATTGCCGGATCCAGATCGCCGGAGCGCGTTCCCATGATTAACCCTTCTAAGGGCGTCAGTCCCATAGACGTATCGACGGACTCCCCATATTTTACCGCAGACACCGATGCACCATTGCCAAGATGACATACGATAATCTTCAAATCCTTAATATCTTTTCCAAGAATCTGCGCGGCACGTTTGGATACGAAATCATGGCTTGTGCCGTGGAACCCGTAACGGCGCACTTTGTAATCCTCATAGTAAGAAAGCGGAAGTCCATATAAATATGCCTTCTTCGGCATGGTCTGATGAAACGCCGTATCAAACACACCCACCATCGGCACATCCGGCATAATCTCTTTGCAGGAATTAATTCCAATCAGGTTTGCCGGATTGTGAAGCGGTGCAAGGTCGTTACACTGCTCAATCACCTCAAGCACTTCCTCGTCCAATACAACAGAACTTGCAAATTTCTCACCGCCGTGCACAATACGATGTCCGACCGCATCAATCTCCTCAAGCGACTGAATCACCCCTACCTGCGGGTCAGTAAGCTTCTCAATCACCAGCTTCACAGCCGCCGTGTGATTCGGCATATCCGCCTCTGTTTTCACTTTGTCACCGCCCGCAGGCTGATGAACAATGGCGCTGCCATCGATTCCAATCCTCTCGCACAAACCTTTTGCCAATACATCTTCCGACTCGCTGTCAATCAACTGATATTTCAGCGAAGAAGAACCACAATTAATAACCAGAACATTCATTGTTATCATTCCCTCTTTTCTTTTCTAAGATATACGGCTTACGAATAACCGCTTTCTATTTTTATCATAGCACTATTATACGACGTATACATGCAAAATTGAAACCTTTTCTCCACAGACAGCCAGAAATTAGTAGGCTCTTCCCCAGTAAACCATCTTCTTAGCAGGTTTCCCACAGCATACGCATGTGTCTCCAATCTGCTCCTGCTCAAAAGGCATACAACGGCTTGTCACAGCAAGCTCTTCCTTAATCTTATCCTCACAATCCTGTTCGCCGCACCACATCGCTTTGACAAAGCCGGACTTCTCCGTAAACAATTTGCGGAATTCATCCATGTTCTTTGCTTCATAGGTATGGGCATCTCTATGGGCTCTCGCACGCTCTAACATCTCCGTCTGCATTCTATCAAGAATCTCTCCTGCTTTTACTTCCAGTTCATCCAGAGAAACCTCGATCTTTTCTCCCGTATCGCGGCGACAGATAACACACTTATTCGCCTCGATGTCCTTTGGTCCGATTTCCACACGGATTGGGATGCCCCGCATCTCCTGCTCTGAAAATTTCCAACCGGGACTCTTATCCGCATCATCCACTTTCACGCGGAAGTTACCAAGCTTATCTCTTAATTCGTACGCCTTATCCAGCACGCCTTCTTTTTTCTGCTGGATAGGGATAATCATAATCTGTGTAGGCGCAATTCTGGGAGGCAGCACAAGTCCGGAATTGTCTCCGTGTACCATAATCACCGCGCCAATCAGACGGGTCGTCGTACCCCATGAAGTCTGGTGCACATATTTGAGCGTATTGTCTTTGTCTGTAAACTGGATACCGAATGCCTTGGCAAAACCGTCGCCGAAATTATGGCTCGTACCGGACTGCAATGCCTTACCGTCATGCATCAATGCCTCAATCGTGTAGGTTGCCGTTGCGCCTGCAAATTTTTCTTTGTCCGTCTTACGACCCTTGATGACAGGAATCGCCAGCACCGTCTCGCAAAACTCCGCGTAGACATTCAACATCTGGATTGTCCTCGCCTCCGCTTCCTCTGCAGTCGCGTGCGCGGTATGTCCCTCCTGCCATAAAAACTCGCGGCTCCGCAGGAAAGGTCTTGTTTCCTTCTCCCAGCGGACGACAGAACACCACTGATTGCACACCTGAGGCAAATCACGGTAAGACTGTACCACGTTTTTATAGTAATCACAGAATAGCGTCTCCGACGTAGGTCTGACGCACAGTCTCTCCTGCAAAGGCTGCATACCCCCATGTGTCACCCAAGCTACCTCCGGCGCAAATCCTTCCACATGATCCTTCTCTTTATTCAGAAGACTCTCAGGAATAAACATAGGCAGATATACGTTCTGTACTCCTGTCGCCTTAAACATCGCATCCATCTGCTGTTGAATCAGCTCCCATATGGCATATCCCGCCGGCTTAAATACCATGCATCCTTTAATGCTTGTGTAATCCAGCAGTTCCGCTTTCTTCACCACATCGGTGTACCACTGCGCGAAATCATCTTCCATGGACGTAATTGCTTCTACTAATTTCTTGTCAGCCATTTTTTGTCTCCTCCTTCTTATGAAACATACTTTACCAAAATACAAAAACCGCCAAAATTCCCATCCCAAAAGGGACCGAAATCTCGGCGGTACCACCCTGATTAACATATTTTATATGCTCTGCTTCTCATACCGTTATCGCCGGTGCTACGCTGCGCTCATCACGCAGGACTCCGAGTCCGGTTCCGGATACTTCCCGTAAGAGCCTTCCACCATCAGCCCTCTCTCTGTAACGTTTCCCATCCGTACTATTCTCTTCTTCGCCACGTTTATTCCTCTGATAACCGCTCTCCACTTATATATCGGCGAAAGCGTTATATTTTTATTTATTCTATCCGCATGAATGCACTTTGTCAACTGCCTTTTCAGAAAGCTGCATCTACTCATTTTTCAACAAAGCCGCATCTGCTCCCACTTCCGTTCCATATCCGCCACAAGTGCAAGCTGCGTACGGCAGCGGTCCAGATTCTGTCCCTCACGCTCCGTATGGTAATACGTATCTCCCTGCAGGTAATCCGTCAAAAACCGCATCCCCTGTTCCAGCGTGATGGTCTTGGCGCCCAAGGGAAGCGTCTCAATCTCCTTAGGCGTCAGTCTTCCCCCGCAGCCTTCTAAAAACCCTTTCGCATACGCCCGGTACAATTCCAGCGAAAGCGACACCCTGCTTAAATCCGTCTCATCCTCCATCGCCGTATTGGCACCGAAACGGATGGCATCACCAAAATCATATGCACATAATCCCGGCATAATCGTGTCTAAATCCACAATGCAGACCGCCTCATGCGTATCGGCGTCTAGCAGGATATTATTTAGCTTGGTGTCATTGTGTGTAATGCGCAGGGGCAGCTCTCCCCTCTGCAATAAATCTGTCAGAACAGAAATCTCCTCCTTACGTGCCTTGATAAACGCAATTTCCTGCCCCACAGACTCCGCCCGGTGACAAATATCTTCCGTCACTGCCTGCTCAAAAGCCTGATACCGCTTGGGTGTGTTATGAAAATCGGGGATTGTCTCATGCAGCGACTCTGCCGGATAATCCGCAAGCTGCGCCTGAAATCTGCCAAATGCAAGACCGCTCGCATAGAACTCCTCCGCGTTCTTTGCCTGATCCAAGGAAACAATATGTTCTATCAAAAGATAAACCCGCCAGTCACTCCCGTCTGCATCGGTATAATAATATGTTCCGTCCTTCGCCGGGATTACCGTCATCGTCTCCCGTTCCGGGTTTCCGCCTGCCTGTTTGATCCGCTCCCGCAGATACGCCGTCACATTCACGATATTCTCCATCAAACCATCCGTATCGCGGAAAATATCCGTATTAATCTTCTGTAAAATATATTTCTTTACTCCGTCCGTCGTCACCAGAAACGTATGGTTGATATGTCCGCTGCCATGCGGTGTTACATCTGTTACCTCACCCTCCAGCATAAAATGTTCCAAAAGCTCTCTCTTATCCGCAGTTACCCCCATGCCTTCCCTCCATTCTCACCTTCACTCAGACTTCTGTCTGGCAATATACTCTCCAATCCCCATCAGAATAAAAACAAAGGGGGTGCAGAGCACTTGTTGATAGCAGAAAAAATTGTAACACATATAAGATATACAGGCTGCCGCGATACCGGCAAGCAGAATATCCTTTCTATGATTCCGCATAAATCTGGCGACTGCCGTCACATAAATTCCAATGTATGCCGCCGCTCCCAAAATCCCGCCGTTAATTAGAATATTCAGCCATTCGTTATGGGCGTTCGTCAACTGTTTCTCTCCCCAAAGCAGCTCCTCCTCCGCACTGTAATAAGCGTTCAGATAACTGCTGAAGCAATCCGGTCCGACGCCGAATAGCTTATAGCGCCATTTTTCCTCCCAAAAAACCTTCGCGCTAAACTGCCATATTCTTCCTCTGCCGTTTCCCCAACTGTCATTCCAATTGAAATAGGAGATGCCTGCCAGTCTGTCCGCCACCCTCTCCGGCAACAGCCCCCGCGTCTGCAGAACAATCAGCGCCACAACTCCCGCTATCGCCACAAATACCGCCAACAGCACAATCCACCGTATCTTACTAAGCAAAGCTGCCAGATATCTCAGTTCCGGCTCTTTTTGGCCCATCCCATACAGCACAGCCGTCACCGCAAGACAGAGAAAGAACAGCACCCATGTCAGACCAGAAGTCCACATAATCTTCGTCACAAAATCCGGTTCAAGCTCCGGATTCGGATGAATCTGCAAAAGATAGTACATCAGCTTACCTGCCGCAAAGAACAGTGTCAGCACACCCATGAAACGACACATCGTTTCTCTCCCGCAGACGGATAACAGGAAAAAAATAAGCAACGCGCCTGCCAGTCCGAAATATGCGCTGTCACTGTTCTGCGTCACCAGCGTACAAAATCCGAGTATCGTGTAGATACACCCAAATATACGCCATGCCCTGCCATCGGCATATAGAAACACACCAATCCCCACGGGTAACGTTACCGCAAGGAAGCTTCCATACCATGACGCCTGCCCCAGCGTGGACAGAAACTGCGCCTTCTGAAAATATTCCAGCCCTTCATAAAATCCAATGGGGTCAATCAGCAGCCGGTGCAATATCCCTATCACATATACAATGCACGCCGCACCGCATAATATGGTAAGCATCGCGCGGTAATATTTTCCAAATCGTGACAAAAAAAAGTAGAGCAGTACGAAGCTGACTTGAGACAAGAGCCCCATGTTCCAGCCATAATATCCCCATAGCGCGTCTTGATAAAACCCGCCTGCCAGAACCGACACGCATGTCGCAATTAAATATGCCGCCACAAAGCCGTCGATAACAGAAACATCCGTTTTCTTATTTCCCTTCATCGCAAACGCAAAATAAATTGCCGATACAATAAGAATCAAGGGACAGCCCGTTATCATAATTGCTCTGTAGACTTCAAACTTGGCATTTCCTATCTGATTATAGCCGTCCTCCGCATACAAGGGTACAATCACACACACTGCTATCACCAGCGCCGCAACAAAGTATTGTGCCGCCTGTCCCATAACCTCCGCACCCACATGCGCAAAAGAACGCTTTCCTTCATGGACTCTTCCTATTTTGTTACTCATCGCAAGTTCCTTCTGACGTTATTCTCTGCAATGTATCCCTATCATACTTTTCACCAATTCCGAGTATGATAAAAACAAAAGGGGTATTTAACACCTGCTGAAAACTCACCAGATTATGCACCATATATGCCAGAATACTGACAGCACACAGATATAGAACCGGCTGCTTCCCGGCTCCTTTCAAATATCTCGCAAATCCGCTTACCAGAATTCCCATGTAGCATATAAAACCCAGCATACCGTTATTCACCAGCAGCGTAATCGGTTCGCTGTGCGCATTGGTCAGCCTCAAAGCACCGAACCATTGCATCAGTTTATCTGCCAGCTTGGGCACACTGTATACATAATCGGCAAAACAGTCCGGTCCTATCCCTACCGCCTTATGCAGAATATCCATACTCCGGTATGCCTCCATACCGCAGTTCCACGCGACGCCTCTGCCGTTTCCCCATTCTTCGTCAAAATAAATTCCAAAACTGGTATCTTCCTCCGGTGTCTGCGGCGGTATATCACAAAGACCCAGCACGCCATTGTCAAACAGCCAGAGAACCACTGCAGCCGCAGCAACCAATATCACTACAGCGGTCAGAATCCCCCATAGCCATTTGTGCCTCTCTATACAAAACAGCCCGTGTTTATCTAACACACGGAACAGTATGTAACATCCGAGCAGAAGCAAAAACGCCCACACAGTACTGTTACTGTCCAGCAATATATATGACACCATCGATTCTACGGCGTCATATATTTTATAATTATATTCCAGTCCCGGTATATACTTCATAGCCCTTCCGAGCTGGCAGGCGGCTGTAAACATCATACACAGCTCCAGAAAACGGTACAGCCTCCTATTACTGTTCAAAGACAGGATAAACAGAATGAGGAGCATCCCGGTAAACACCAGATATGCGCTGCTGCTCCCCTGCGTTATTCCGGTAAGCATCGCAATCACACTGTATATTCCGGCAGGAATCCGAACCCGCATCTTATCGCTGCTCCAATAAGCGGCGATTCCCATAGGCGCCGTTACGGACCAGTAACCGCAAAACCAGTTAATATTTCCGAGGGTAGAGATAAATCCTTTCCCCTGACCCTGCATCACAACCGGATAAACGCTATAGCGGTTGCATATTCCGAGCAAAAACACTATTGCCGTTGACAACATCCATAGTTTCAGCCATTTTTCATCCATGTGAAAATAGCGCGAAAAGAAGAAATAACTCAAAATGAATATCATCTGACTAACTACACCCATATGCCAGCCTTCGACACCCCACAATGCATCTTTCTTATATGCAGAGCAAAGATACGAAAGCATCACCGCCACCAGATACCCATAAGCAAACCAGTCAGTCACCGACATCCGCTTATACACCCCAAGCAGCCACCCTTTGTCCCTCCGGATCAAGCATGTACACAGCATAACCGCTATGACTGCCGCTGCCGCCGCAAGACTTACATTCCGAAAAAACGCATACTTTACCTCGCCGATATGTAGATACCCACCCGGCGCATATAAGGGATACACTACCGTCATCGCAAAGAAATACAGCATGACTATCCCTTGACAAATCTTTGTATGATTTATGATTATCTTTTTTTCCAATTTTCCTGCACGCATTCTGACTGTTGTCTTTTTTAACCATGTATCTTTCGTAATCAGTCCAGCATTTCCTATCAGACGCGTCCAACTGAATGAACCAACATGGAATACTGAACGGATACTCTCTTTTCATCATAATCGAAGGATGCATTTTCGTCAAACACTCTCTGCCTTTGTTTGTTCCTCATTCTTTGCCTGTTTGTTGTTTTCCGTTTTCAACACCTTAAAAATCTCCATTATGACAATCAATGCAAACGGTCCTTTGATAATGCCGCCAACGCCGAACAGTTTCACGCCCGCATAGACTGATAGTAACATGAGAACCGGGGCGACCCCGATTCTTCTGCCAATCAGCTTCGGTTCCAGCAGCTCTCTGGTCAGGATGCAAACACCATAGAGAATCAGACAAGCTGTCATCTGCACATACTGACCGTTCAGTAACTGCCATAAAGATAAAGGCACCAGCACGATACCTGTACCGATAAAAGGCAATACATCTAATACCCCTGCCAGAATACCGAATAAGATTCCTCCCGGCACCCCCGCTATACTTAAAGTCAGACAGCATAAAATGCTGATAACCGCCATGATAACGCCCTGCGCCTTGATAAACGTTATGATATATGACAAAACCCCTTCCACAACCAGCCAAACCAGATGCAGTTCCTGCGATTTTTTTAGTCTCTCCACGATACCCGCATACTCTTTTTCCAGTAAAAAAGCGGCGATACATGTGATGGCAAGGAAGCCAAACGCCGAAAAAATCCCTTTAAAACAACTGTAAGACGACGTGAGGATTCTCGGCACAACCTGCACCTGCACATTTTCCATAATGACGGTCATCCGTTCAATGACAAAATTTTCTATCTGCTGACCGTTCCATCCAAACTTGCCGTCCAGTCCGCAGCAGCACTGGTGAAAAAAGAGTTCAAGCTGCCTTCCTGCCTGTGTACACAATGCCGGCAACCCCTCTAACTGTCTTCCGCCAAATATCATGATGACCCAGAGAATACCCGCTATGAACAATATGCATGGCACAATCAGACCCATCGCCAGAAATTTCTTTTTAACGGGAATCCTTCTCTGTATGCGTTCCAATAGCGGATAAACCAGCGTAATCAGCAAAAATGCCAGAATAAACGGTGCAACCAGTGCAAATAAATATCGGAAAAAAAACCAGACGCCAGCAAATATCAGACATATTTTTATCAGATTGTACTTTTGTATCGCTTCTTTTTCCATGCTTCATCTCTGCCTTTTTCATTTCCTATTCGATTCGGGTACCAAAAGGTGCTCTGGCGACTTTGTATAGGCAGATTGTACAAATTGCTCACGCAGTTGTTTTGCGAAGGAGATTGTGATTTTCTTCATATTCCGCTCAGTATCCAGCATTTTGCGGACACGGATGTCCGCAAAAGCCCTCAACGAGCCCGGATGGCTCATTGAGGGCGGATGCGTCCGGCAGTCAATGTCCTGCCGGAATATGTTAGAAAATCCATTCGACAAAGCAGACACAAGAGAGCAATTTGTGCAATCTGCCTTTTCAATTTGTACAAAGCACTTTTTGACCCCAACATCATCCTATTACATAAAAAGAAGCAGGAACGTTATCTGTTCTGCTTCTCATAGTACTTACCTTATATTATTAATTATCTTTCACAATCCTATCTTTTATCATATGTTATCTTCTATCATCTATTATACGGGATTTAATGTCTGCTATACAATTTGCCGCCCAATATATTTTTGGAAAATTTTCCCTTCCGGTCGAATCTCAAACTGCAGCTTCTTACCTGTCCTTGGATGCTTGAAAACCAGCCGGTAGGCACACAAGGCGACTCCTTTCACATGCATCTTTTCCGACAATGCTACAGCCTGTGCACCGGCATATTTATAATCACCTAGAAGACTCATGTCCGCATGGCTCATCTGCACCCGTATCTGATGATGTCTGCCGGTATGAAGACGGATTCTTGCAAGACCAATCCGCAACGGACATGTCTCCATATCCTCCTCTTTTATCACAAAAGTTTCATTAAGAATCTCATAGTCAAGCACCGCCCTCTTGGCATCCTTCACCTCCGCCGGCACTATACGGGAAGTGTTTGTTCTTGCGTCCTTCAACAAGTAATCGGTCATTTCACCGCTTTTTTCAAATCTGTGTCCACACACAACGGCATAGTATTCTTTCTCCATACAGTTTTGTGCAATCTGTCTGCTCAATCCGGCTGCCGCCTGCTTATTCTTGGCAAACACCAGCACGCCTTCTACCGGCTGGTCAAGCCGATGCACGACTCCCACATACGGAATATTTCGGTTATTGTATCCCTGTTTTCCGCTACTGTCCCGTTGTCTGTCATCTTTGCCGGCATCTCTTTTACCGTCTGCAGCGTGCATCAGATAATTCGTAACTTCACTCACCATGTCAGCCTGCCCGACTCTGGAAGTCTGGGTGGCAATACCCGAAGCCTTATGACATACTATAATATCTTCGTCCTCATACAGAATTCTCTCTTTACCCATACCGCTTTTGCCTTCTATATCTTAAACCGGTATCCCACGCCCCAGATTGTCTCAATATACTGTGGCTTTGCCGTATCATACTCAATCTTCTCACGAATCTTCTTAATATGCACGGTAACGGTTGCAATATCGCCAATGGAATCCATATCCCAGATTTCGCGGAACAGCTCTTCCTTGGAATAGACATGGTTCGGGTTCTCCGCAAGAAATGTCAGCAGGTCAAATTCCTTCGTTGTAAAAACTCTCTCTTCTCCGTCCACATAGACTCTTCTCGCTGTCTTATCAATCTTAAGCCCTCTGATTTCTATGATATCGTTCATCTTCTGGTTGCTGCCCACCAGTCTGTCATAACGCGCCATATGCGCCTTCACTCTCGCCACCAGCTCGGAAGGGCTGAACGGTTTGGTCATATAATCGTCAGCTCCTAAGCCCAGACCTCTGATTTTATCGATATCATCTTTTTTGGCAGACACCATGATAATCGGAATATTTTTCTCCTCACGGATTTTCTTGCACACTTCAAATCCGTCTATGCCCGGCAGCATCAAATCCAGAATCACAAGGTCAAATTCTCCCGTCATAGCGGTTTCTAATCCTTTATCCCCGGTGTTTTCAATTGTCACTTCAAAGTCACTCAGTTCCAGATAATCTTTCTCTAAATCGGCGATTGCCTCTTCGTCTTCTATAATCAATATTTTGCTCATGTGCCCCTTCCCTTCTTTTCCTTTTCAGATTTATCCCATCAGCCTATACTTTTCCGTCACTATGCCATCCGGCTGCTACGTTTCCGGCGGCGCCTGATACTTACGGATTACAAAATGCATACAGGTTCCTTCATTCTCCTTGCTGGTCGCCCAGATATATCCGCCGTGATCCTCTATGATTTTCTTCACGATAGATAAGCCGATTCCACTGCCTCCCTTGGACGAATTGCGCGAAGCGTCCGTGCGGAAAAATCTCTCAAAAATATTCGGCAGGTCTTTCGCTGCAACACCCATACCGTTATCTTCAATTTCTACGCGTATGGAATCCACCTCATCCAAAATACGAATATCAATTACCCCTTTTTCTTTGTTCATATATTTTACACTGTTACTAATAATATTATTGATTACCCTCTTAAGCTGCTCGGGGTCGGCAATAATCTGCGTTGAAGGCTCAATCAGCGCATCATAGTTTAACTGGATATTCTTGGATTCCAAATCCAAACCGACCTCTTCCACACAATCTCCGAAATACTCGCAGACATTAATCCGGCGGAATGTGTAAGGAATCCGGTTATTGTCGATTCCCGAATAAGTAGTCAGTTCATTAATCAGCCGGTCCATATCGTTCGCCTTATCATAAATGGTCCGGATATACTTATTCATCTTCTCCGGTGTATCGGCAACCCCGTCCATAATGCCTTCAACATATCCCTTAATTGATGTGATAGGCGTCTTTAAATCATGTGAGATATTACTGACCAGTTCTTTATTCTTCTGTTCATGCTCAAACTTCTCATCCAAAGACTCCTTAAGCCGCAGACGCATATCCTCATAATTACGATACAGCTCTCCGATTTCGCCCTTTTCCTCCGTCGTCAGCATATATTCCAGATTGCCCTCGGCGATGTTCTGCATGGCAGTATTTAGCTGGTTTATCGGTGTAAAAATGCCTTTCTGGATTCCCCGTGTCAATAATATGCTGGTCAGACAGAGTACAAAGATAAACGCGATAATCATCCGCTTCAACACATTTTTTGAAATCAGCGAATGAACGCTTGTCACTATAAAAAAGCTGCCATCGCTTCCGTCCGAAAATGTGAAATCAACCTGCTTGACAAGTTTTTTCATATCATTGTAGTAGAGCCCTGTCTCCGCATCCGGCAGTTCATTGCCATATTCCGGAAGCATCTTAAAAATCTTCGATGCCGCTTTCTCATTTCCCGCATAATAGAGACTGTCCCCTTTTCGCACGACAATGTAGGAAAATCTCCTGTTCAGTTCCCCGCTGATTTCATCTAAATATTCCGTATCCTCAAGCTTTAAGGAATTCTGCGCAATCTGCTCCTTTGCCTTTTGTAAAACCTCTTCTGTGATGTAACTGTAATTCTCTATCGTATAGGAAAAAGAAAGGGTATCCTTATCTAAAAGACCAAATTCAGTTTCCGCATCTTCTACCTGCCCTCCTATCACAACAAATGAAATACATGTCAATAAGAGCGGCACCAGCACGATAGCAATCGACGTGACCAAAAGCCTCGTTCTGAATTTCACCGGATTCTCCTCCTTTTGTATGATTCCGTCTTTACAAATTTCAATATCTGCATCATATGCCCACTGATAAACGATAGTACTTTCTAATTAATATACCACACTTTTCAGCAATAGAAATAAAACATATCCGATAAACTTATAAAATCTTTATAAAAAAAACGAGCAAAGCTCGTTTGCGAGATTCGCTTCGCGAACTCGGCATTCGTGGCTATCCAAGGAATTTTATGTTGACATGTCCTTTCTTGTCTGGTATATTATGTTAAAAATAGTAATCATTACTATTTTAAGGGGATATGTAATGGCTCTGAAATACAGCAGACAAAGAGAAGTCATCAAGAATTTTCTGATGACACGTAAAGACCATCCTACCGCCGACGTCGTATATATGAATGTCCGGCAGGATTATCCGAATATTAGTCTTGGCACCGTATACCGTAATCTTTCACTACTGGCGGACTTAGGAGAAATCCAACGACTGCAGGTAGGCGACGGTGTAGACCGCTTTGATGCGGATACCTCCGAACATTATCATTGCATCTGTACGCAGTGCGGTAAGGTCGTTGACTTGAAAATGGACAGTATCAATTACATTACGGACAGTGCCGATGCGGATTTTGAGGGAAAGATACAAGGACATGTAACCTATTTTTATGGTATATGCGGCGATTGTTGCGGGAAAGCTTTATCTTAGATATTTTTCATGCTATACTATACACAGCTAAAAACATTTTACGTCTGCAAATCAAATATCCTATGATATTTGCGTTTTGCCTGCGTAACAAGCTTATGATTGAACGATAAGACACAAATACATGTTTATTCTGTGTCTTACAATATAATTTTATAAGAAAAGGAGAATACAACTATGAAATTTGTATGTCAGGTATGCGGCTATGTCCATGAAGGAGATTCCGCACCGGAAAAATGTCCGGTATGTAACGCACCGGCTGAGAAATTCACTGCACAGGCAGGCGAGAGAGAATGGGCTGCGGAGCATGTTGTAGGTGTTGCTAAAGGCGTTAGCGAAGACATTATGGCTGACCTTAGAGCAAACTTCAACGGCGAGTGTACAGAAGTAGGTATGTATCTTGCTATGGCAAGAGTCGCTCACAGAGAGGGCTATCCGGAAATTGGTTTATATTGGGAGAAAGCGGCTTGGGAAGAGGCTGAACATGCTGCAAAATTTGCTGAGTTATTAGGTGAAGTTGTTACCGATTCCACCAAGAAGAATCTGGAAATGAGAATAGATGCAGAAAACGGCGCTACAGCAGGTAAATTTGATCTTGCAAAGCGTGCAAAAGCTGCCAACCTTGATGCAATCCATGACACCGTTCACGAGATGGCACGTGACGAGGCTAGACACGGCAAGGCATTTGAAGGTCTGTTAAAGAGATACTTTGGTTAAAAAAACGAGCACAGCTCGTTTGCGAGATTCGCTTCGCGAACTCGTGAATAAACGGATGAATTTCCTATACCATAAAAAATCGCCGCCAAACAGCGACGATTCAGAGAATGCTTTGCATTCTCCTTGAATGATTTACGTTATCACAATTTCCAAAATAAATAAAAATCGAGCTTCGCTTCTTTGCAAACTCGCGCACAAACATAGGAATTTGTTGCACAAACTTAAAATACAATTAAAATAAAAAAGGAGATTAAAATTATGCAGAAATATTTTTGTAACCCTTGCGGATATACTTATGACCCCGAAAAAGGCGATCCGGAACACGGCATCAAACCCGGCACGGCATTTGAAGATTTACCGGCTGACTGGTGCTGCCCTCTCTGCGGTGTAACCAAGGACATGTTCCAGCCTTGCATTGAGAATTACAACTAAACCGAAAACGATATAAAAAATATTGTTTTTAACGGAAATCTATAAGGCGGAGCCATGGCTCCGCCTTCATATTTATACCCAAAGTGTAACTCTAAAAGGTATTGGACTGCTCCTTTGTGCCGCCAATAACCCCAACGCAGACAGCAGGCTATCAGTCATCCTCCAGCCGGAACATTTCCTTCGGTATATATTGAATCAGCTCCCGGATTTGATACTTGTCCTTGATTTCCTCGGGAAGATTTGGATAAAACGTTATCGACGCATACTCAAAAACCCGGTTTCCCCACAAATTATCCGTCATGAACAAATATCCATAATAATCCTCATCATAGTGGATATGACATGATAACTCCCTAATCAAATGCAGGACAACCGCTATTTCCGGCGTCAATTTTTCCCTCTGTAAAATCACATCATACTCCGCATCAAATATCAGCCCTGCCACTTCCGCCGGCTGTCCGTCTATGAGCAGTTCCATGGCAAGATTCAAATAATCCTTAACCGCTCCTTTAAAAGAATGCGACAACGGTAGATTCTTAATCCCGTTCTTTTGTAACTGTAAAATCGTCCTCATAAAATATAAGATGACTTCATCGGACAATCTGCTCCCATATTTTTGCCTAATGCTTTTCGTCAAGTCCTCTTTAAGAATCGCGTAATAGGTCTTGTCTTCAATTCCTTGATTGTTTTTACCCGCCGCCCGTAAAGTTCCTTCGTATTTCATCCCGGCTTTTTCCATGACTCTGCCTGATTTTGCGTTATTATAGTCATGCGTTGCCACCACACGGTTCATCCCGACTTCTTCTATGAGATAACGGATGACTGCACGCAATGCCTCCGGCATGATACCCTGTCCCCACCATGCCCGCGACATACAGTAGCCAACCTCTGCTGCCGCAACTGTTCCATCCTGCTTCACGACAGAAATATTACCAATGACCTGCTTTGCATCCTTGTGCTCAATTACCCAGTTATAATACGAAGAATCCACATATTTCCCAATCCACCCGGCAACCAGCATCCTTGTAAAATCAACGTTGGTATGTGGCTGCCATGTCAAAAATTTTGTCACTTCCGGGTCGGAAGCCCAGTTATGAAACATCTGCTCTGCATCGTCTATCCGGAACTTTCTAAGTATCAGTCTGTCCGTTTCCAGCATCTTGGTTCCTTTGTGCTGCATAGAGTCTCCCCTCCTTCTTAAAACCGTATATTTGTGTTTAGTATACACTATCTTATCATTCTTTGATATATAATATTTTTCAATAGGATATCAATCATTATCGTGAAAGATAAACATGAAAGAGAATCAACGGAGACAGCGGCAGACAACGGCAACGAACTACAAACCTCTTGCATAAATTCAATAACTATTCTATAATAAAATCATATTGCACAGGACATTATCTTAACTGTGCATCCAGACGATTCCGGCAGGAATCACAGCCGTATTTTCTGATATTGGCTGAATACCCATATACAACTTAAATCCGGCAGACTAAATCTGTACTGCATGATTTGAAAGCAGACTTTTCTCATTACCCGCGAACGGTCCTTCTTGCCGCACGCGATTCTGACGCATATCTTCTGCTCCAATCCGTTCTGCCACTGTTCACATCGAAAGGAGACCCTTAATGACAAATCAAAAAAAACCGGTACACAGACACCAACCCCAGATTTCCAACAGCAAGCCCCATGACAGCAGCAGCAAGCTCATCTTTGGCAACGCACAGCTCTGTTCTCAATTCTTAAGAAACTACATAGACATCCCGCTTTTAAAAAATGTACGGGCGGAAGATATCGAAGATGTCACGGAGCGGTATGTTCCCATGTTTACCGAAGAAAGGAACTCAGATACGGTAAAACGTATAAAATTGCCGGAAAATAATACATTATTTTTTATCTCGCTTATTGAACATAAGACCAAGGTCGATTATAATGTGAGTATGCAGCTTCTCCGTTATATGGTCTATATCTGGGAAGATTATGAGAAAGAAATGGAACGGCAGAAGAAAGGCATCAGCAGAAGCAAAGATTTCAAATATCCGCCCATCCTTCCCATCGTATACTATGAAGGAAGGGGCAGGTGGAGTGCGCCGCGCAGTTTGCAGGAGCGAATCGTATTCAACAAAGCATTTGAACCGTTCACACCTAAATTTTTCTATAAGCTAATTGAACTAAATTCCTACAGTATTGGACAATTGGCCGAGAAAAATGACGAACTGTCTCTAGTAATGCTCATCAACCGGCTGCAAAGCATTGAAGAATTTAAAAAACTGAACTTACCCAATGACTATTTTAAAAACCTGTCGGAACATTCCACGGAGGAAGTACTTGGCATCGTTGCAAAAGTAACTGCAGCCATGCTACGGCACCTACACCTGCCTGAAGAAGAAGTGGAAATGTTTACGGAACAGGTAAAGGAGCGTAAAATGGCAGTATTATTCGAGCATTTCAAGGATGTTGATATCCCTGCCGAAAGGAGAAAAGCGCGTACAGAGGGACATGCAGAGGGACACGCGGAAGGTCTTGTAGAGGGCGAAGCACGTCTCGCCAAACTCACACAGTTTCTTTTGCAGTCAAACCGCATGGATGATTTGACGAAAGCGCTTATCGACTCAGCATACCGGGAAGTATTATACAAAGAGACGGGTTTAATATAAAACCATTAATCAGACCGGAATATACCAACTCTTTCTGCTCTGGTATATTCCGGTTTTGATTATTTATGGGTTATTATATATTGCGTCACATCAAATTTCCAACTGTCTCTTAATCGTCCGAACCGAAACCCGGTAGACCACATAAACAATTGTAGCAAGAACTCCCAATATTCCAAGGCAGACAAACATTGCAAGAATCTCTGTTAAAAGCAGCCTATTGTCATTGCCGTACAAAATCATGACGAAAAACATATAAATTGCAGTCATACCAATTATTGCCGGTACTTGAAAGACATTTTTGCACTGGCTGCGTATTTCCTTATGCAAAAACTGCGGCGAAGCTCCCAGCTTCTTAAGGTCATCGAAAATATATCGGTTATTCAGCGCAATTGTCTGACAGCGTGTGTAGCATACCACCAATGCCGTAAGCATACATACAATGCAGATAAAAAGGAACATCATAAACAGCACTGCCATACTGCGAAGATAATCATTCTGGCTTAAAACCCTGAACTGCGGCTGATATGCCCAAAAGACTCTGAACTGAAAGGAATCCTTATGTTCATAACTGACTGCTGACATATCCTCTGTGTCTCCCCAATAGACCTCTCCTGCCTCATTATCGCGAATCTTTTGTACCCGATCATAATAGTTCGGAAGCTCACAGCTTTTGTCGAAAGAGTACACGAAAAGATTATAAAACGCATTTGCAAACTGATAATCATCCTTACCATCAATATTGAACTGTACAAAACGCCCTTTCCAATCATCCGTCAACCCCTCTGAAATCAGTGCATAGTCTTCATTGGAAAGCACGGAACAGCCAATCTGGTCACACAAAAGATCATGATACAGATATCCGGCAAACTCTGTGTCAAGCTGCTTGCGGGTAACCATATTGGTAAACTCACGCGCGCTATTATTTACATATAGTGACGTTTCGTCCATATCTATAATATTCATATAAGTACCCGGTTCTACATCCGCCTCCTGTCCGGTCAGCATGCGGTATGCATCTTCGGAAAGAACTTTTTCTTCACCTGCCATTGGAACATATTCGATATCATAATGGCTGCTCCCCTCTTCTTCTACAATCGTCCTTTCTCCCATTCCCAGCGTGATATATTCACACTCACCCCAATCCTTCAGGGTAAGCTGATATTTATTGCCAAGCGCTTCTACCGCCTCCCTATCCGGAACATTCTGATCCGCCCGGTAATGATAGAAATAATCATACGCTTGATTCGCATAACGAACCAGCGCGGAAACAGCACTTGCAGGCAGATAGAATATTCCGAAGCAGGCTCCAGCAATCAGCAGCGTAATTACAATCAGGTTATTGACCGTCTGTTTTCCTTGAAATTTCATCATGCTTCTGGAAATAATATTTCTGTAAGGATTCTTTCTGTTGTTCCTCCAGCCGTGTACTACCGTATGCAGCATAACCATATAAAGTCCGACCAAAGCCGGCGCATAAAAAATGCCCAGCCATGATGGCGGATACATATGAAGCCAGTCATGGCACAAAGATGGTGTTCCATACCCAAGCGCCGCGCCGACAAAAATTAAAACCATTCCCACTGAACCGCACCATTTTCCTAACTCCTTGACCGGCTCATTGATATGTTCTTCCCGAATGACTTCCATGATGTTGGTCTTTCTCAGATACCGCCATGCCGTCAGGCAAGCAAATCCTACTACCAGCAAGAAAAACAAAAACGACACAATCAGACATTTCAGGTCAAAAGAAAGCACCATGTCCGAACTGTCTATCAGAACCAGCCGAAACCCCTGCCAGATTACCCACACAAAAGGAAATCCCGCGACAATGCCTGCCAAGGCGGAAACGCTGCTTAAGACAAATACCTCCCGAAATAATCCCGGCGCCAACCGTTTCCTCGACGCGCCAAGCGCCATCAAAATACCGAGCTGACCGGATTTATGCCGGAAAAATAACCCCAGTGCATAAATTGTAAAAACAACACATCCAATCAGCGTCATGACAAATATCATATACATCTGCTTTGCGCTGTCTCCGCCTTCCGGAAAAACATTTTGTACCGTCGGAGAAAACATTAACGCCGAATACGCCGAAATAATCATAAGCGCCATAAAATTACAAAACAGGTACAGATGAGACTGTTTCCTATCTGCTTTTTGCAATTTTTGTTCCATTTGTTTCATATTCATTATATGTGCCATAATCATCCTCCACCTCAGAGCTTCAAGCTATTTTCCCTATCATTCATACTCATTTCCTTAATAACATCCAGCAATTCATCTTGAAATGCCCCACGTTCACCATTTTTCTCCAGCTGACGGTAAATGCTTCCGTCTTTTAACAGAATCACGCGATCACAGAATGACGCTGCAAAACTATCATGCGTCACCATGAAAATAGTGGCATTCATTTTTGTCTTGGCATTGCCAAATGTCTCAATGACGGTACGGCTTGCCTTGGAATCCAGATTACCGGTCGGCTCATCCGCCAGAATGATGAGCGGATTGTTAATCAAGCTTCTTGCCACCGCCGCTCTCTGCTTCTCACCGCCAGATATCTCAGCCGGATATTTGTTCAGAATATGACTGATTCCGAACATGGACGCAAGTTCATCGGCAAGCTTTTCCGCCTCGCTGCTCACTTCCCCCTGTATAATGCGCGGAATCAGAATATTCTCACGGATTGTCAATCCGTCCAATAACATGAAATCCTGAAAGACAAATCCAAGCTTTGTATTTCTAATTTCTGCCAGCATCTCCTCGTTCTGCCCCGCAAGCTTGACACCGCCTACCGTAATACTGCCTTTGTCAAACGGAATATAACAGGAAATACAGTTTAAAAGTGTCGTCTTACCGGAGCCGGACGGTCCCATCACGGCAACAAATTCTCCCTGCGCCACATGAAAATCAACCCCTTTCAAAACCGGATACTTGTTTTTACCCACTTCATAAGATTTGTGGAGATCATTTACATACAACATAATTTTTCCCGCCTTTCTTTTCAATCGGAAGTGGAAGCAGTCAAAAAACATATATCTATAAAAACATTGATACAAATAGTATTTACCGACGTTTTTTCCACTTGGTTGATTGTGATGGATACACCATACCACAGAAATACAACCCGACACGTGGCACCCGTCATAATCGACCGCTCTTATGTAAAGTTTGTCATCTCCATACAAACTTTGTAAAATTTGACCGCGCGGAATGTAAAGTTTGGTTTTTCAAAAAAGAAATGAAAATACTATTCAGAGAAAAATATGATACACTAAAATAAAACCATCCGGCTCCTCTCAAAGAAGTGCCAATTCAACCGGAAAAGGAGAAAGAAATGCTTAGAATAGCGATATGCGATGACGAAACGGAATCAAGAGACGCTCTGCGGTTCCAGCTGGAAAAAATTCTGGTAGAAGATACGGAGCAAATTGTTTATGAATTTTCTTCCGGGACAAATGCTGCATCATGGCTTGCAAAGCATCCGGGGGAACTGGATTTACTCTTTCTGGATGTGGAAATGACCGGATTAAACGGCATGGAAACTGCCGGACGGATTAGGGAAACCGACACCAATCTGATTATCGTATTCGTGACCGGATATGCCGACTATGTGTTCGACGGTTACAGGGTAGGCGCCTTGGATTATCTGATAAAACCCGTTCCCATGCCAAAACTACAGGAGCTGCTCCATCGGGTGCGCGTAAAACTTACTTCGGAAGAAGCACATACCTTTACGGTAAAAACCATGGACGGCACATGGCGCTTTCCTCTGCGCGATATTCTGTATTTTTATTCCGACAGAAGAAAAGTAATCCTTGTCACTGCCAAGGGCGAATATCCTTTTTATGCAAAATTGGATGATATCGAGACCAGACTTGCTCCTTCTTTCGTCAGAATCCACCAGCGCTATCTGGTCAATCCGTCGGCTGTAGATTATCTGAAATCGGACTCTGTCACACTGGCAAATGCCCAGCTTCCGTGCAGCCGGAAATACAAAGAAGCCGCTGTGTCAAAAATTGCCAAATCTATGTTGGGAGGTCTGGGACAATGAGCAGGTTTATATCTCTTCTGTTGTGGGTCTGTATTACTTCGTGCAATGCATGGTTAATTATGCAGGCGATGGCATATTTAATCCGCCCCAAACAAAATAGGCGGTTTTTGAGGCACTGTGTCATGTTTACCAGCTGCTTTATTCTGAGCAGCACGATAATCTTTATCGGCGATCCATTTAATATTCTCGTAGTAACCCCTTTGTTCATGGCAGTCGTTTTTATTATCTACGAGGGCAGCTTCTGGAAGAGAGTTACCCTCGGGGCAATGTATGCCAGCACCATTCTCTCTTTCAATATCCTGCGTGATAACTACTGCAAACCACTGTTTGCAAAACTGGAAGCTTTCCTGTTTCCGGAACACCGGATTCTCTACAATGAATATATCACTGAAGAGTTATCACTGGATTTTATAAGAACCGTCTCTGTATTTACAAGCCTTCTGTTTACCCTGTTTCTATATGCCAGCACCAGAAAGTCCGCGCCGGACAAGGATTATACAATTTCAGACGACTTATGGAAGCTGCTGTTGCTGCTTACAATGGCACCCTTTGGAATTGTACTTTGCATCTGCATCTTACCCGAAGCTGACCGCCAGATTTATTCTGCTTGGCCGCATTATTATATTACATCCGTCACGTATCTTTTGCTTACGCTGATTGCTATTTTCTCTTTTGTCATCCTGCTTCGATGCATCATCGTTCTGGCAAAACAGCAGAAACTGGAACAACAGAATATGCTCACAGAGATTAACCGGACTTATTATGAAACCATGGAACAACAACACTTTGAGATACGACGTTTAAAGCACGATTTGGCAAATCATTTGCAGGTATTATCGGCTTTACCGGAAGAGGACCGAGATGCATATCTGTCTGACCTGACAGAAAACGCCGCAATCACGCAGACCATATCCTACTGTACAGACACCACCGTCAATGCGGTATTAACCGTAAAAAAGAGCCTAATGGAACGACACGACATCTTAATGAAAACTGTTATTGATATTCCTGTCGAACTGCCTTTTGACAAGACCGATCTCTGCGCCCTTTATGCCAATGCCTTAGATAATGCCATAGAAGCATGTCTGAAGCTTCCGAAGGCTGAACGCATAATCAACTTAAAGAGCAAAGCGCAGAAGGGATTATTCTGCCTTGAAGTCACAAATCCGCTCCCGTCTCTCGCCGAAATCAGCCCCGGACAAATCGAACAAAAACCAAAAGAAAATGCGTATATGAAACTTAAAAATGCTTTGCAGGAAAGCGTCATTCCGTCAACCTCAAAATCCGACAAGCATAACCATGGTTTTGGTCTGAAAAGTATCAATGAAATTGTCGAACGGTATCACGGTTCTCTGGAATTAAAAGCTGAAAATCAAGCATTTAACCTGTTTTTGTACATTCCGCTGTAATAAAAAGTAAAATATTCAGCACTTTAAGAACAAGCTCCTTCCAGATACAAAAATTATTACGACACTCTGAACAAAAAATCTAAAAAAGTTTATAGATTATGCCTATTTACATTTTGCAAAACGCCATATATTATATTCTCACAATAAGTTTATAAATATATGTAGGCTGGAAGGAGGGGGCGCAACACCATAACGAAAGAATTTTTCAAACGACTGACTAAAGCTTGTGTTTTTGGGAAACCTGCGTATAGGGGAATTGTAATGAATCCGGAGTTGGCTAATAAAATATTATATTTTTCATAATGTCAATGACGATTAAAGGAGGAAATGATTTTATGCAGCAGGTAAATGTCAAGTTTAACAGTGTTAATCAGATTCGACAGTTTGTGGATATAATTGATAAGTTTGATTCAACTTTCGATTTGGGCGAAGGACGCCGGACTGTTGATGCCAAGTCCATACTGGGGGTAATGGCTTTAGATTTAACCAGACCGCTTAGACTCAGATACGATTCGGAAGATGCGGCAATCAGGGAGAAACTTGCTCCCTTCATATATTAGTAAATATTAACGGAGGCGTAAGATTGTACGCCTCCGTTTTCATTTGGTATCTTTGGTATCACTTGTTCTATCTAATTTCATTCTCCCGATTTCTGCAGCCACGCCACAGATTGACGAAGCGCCGCTATCGTCTTCGTTTCCACCACACAGCGGCACCCGCACGCTCTGGCAATACTGATTCTCTGATGCAGGTCAATCTCCCCCGTACCTAACGTCTGGTGGTTCTTGCTTCCTTGACCGTCATGGATATGAAAATGATATAGTCTGTGTCTACGCTCCATCAGAAATTCTTCATCCACGTTGCCGCATGTGTGGGAATGTCCGATATCCCATGTCAACGCAAACATATCACTCTGTAATAAATAATCGATTGCCTCCCTTTCAAAGCTCTGGTAGCCATCCGTATTTTCAATACAGATTTTAATCCCTGTATCGCCGGCTACCCGTTCACACATATCCCTAAACCGCTCAAACGCTGATAGATATTCTTCCAAATACTCCCCGAACAACCTTACCTTTTTATCCGGAAGAGTAATATATATCCCATGGTTCATATGCATATTCAGGAGGGGTGCGTGAATCTTGCGCGCCGCCTTAAGCGTCCTCTCGACCGTCTCCATATACGCGTCCGAGACAAATCGGTTAAAATCACATACATTAAGATTTTCATCCAGATGAATCGTGAAATATATATCATTCTTCTGTGCCAGCTCATTTAAATAATCCGTTTTCTCCAGACACGGCACCTGATACATTGGAAAATTCATATTCAATTCTATAAACTGTAATCCCAGCTCTTTGCACAGTGCAACGGTTTCCTCTAAGTTTTTATTTTCAATTAACGTCGGCATTCCGAAATCCATACAAGCCCTCCTTCCGAGTCGTCCTGCTCATTCTCTTTTTACACGCCCCAATCCTATGATGTCGGGAGCAAAATGAACTTTTACAAAATACTACTGGCAGATTGCACAAATTGCTCACGCAGTTGTTTTGTGAAGGAGATTGTGATTTTCTTCATATTCCCCTCAGTATCCAGCATTTTGCGGACACGGATGTCCGCAAAAGCCCGAAACAAGCCCGGATGGCTCATGGAGGGCGGATGCGTCTGTCAGACAATGTCTTGCCGGAATATGTTAGAAAATCCAATCGACGAAGCCAACACAAGAGAGCAATTTGTGCAATCTGCCATCCCAATTTACCAAAAGTTCATTTTGCCCCAACATCATCCTATAAGAAGTATAACACGACAGCCCTATATCTGCCATCCCTATATCCATGCGATATTAGGCGGTTGCCAATCACAATACGGGGAAATCGGTCGCTGTACTCTATGCAAACATTTATTTCGTTATGCCAAAATGCGACACAAATGATAATGAAGCAAAACAAGAAAGAAAAAGAATAACCATATTTTTATGGCATTGTGTAGGAGCTCGTGGTAAAATATCCATGTTGAACAAATCAACCAATTTGTGACTTACGGAGGTATTTTGATGTCTCTCAATCAACAAGAAATCGTAAAAGCACAATATAAATCAGCAAATAATCTGAATACGAGAATGTCCATTCATGAAAAATATTCCACTAATAAACTGGGTTTTGGTAACTGGATATTTTCACATTACGATATCAATCCTCATTGTGAGATACTTGAATTAGGATGCGGTACAGGCGATACATGGAAGGCTCCATTAAAGGAACTGGATAAAAGTATAAGTCTAGTTCTGACTGACTTTTCAGAAGGAATGCTTTCATTTGCCCGAAAAAATTTAGGTGAGCATGCCAATGTTTATTATAATATAGTGGATATCCAGCAGATACCTTATGAAAATGACAGATTTGACAAGGTGATTGCCAATATGATGTTGTATCATGTTCCGGATTTAGAAAAAGGATTATCGGAAGTCAGACGTGTACTTGCTCCTCATGGCGCGTTTTACTGTGCAACTTATGGCGAAAATGGAATACTTCCGTTTCTTGCCTCCCTTTTAAAAGACTTTGACATCAAAGACACGACCAATAAAAATTTTACATTACAAAACGGACAGGCAATTTTGCAAAAATATTTTGATTCCGTACAGAAACTTGAATATGAAGATTCGTTAGAAGTCACAAATCTTGACGATATGATTGATTACATTTATTCTCTGACGAGTATGGCTGAACTATCTGGTATTAAAAGAGATACATTGAAATCTGTTTTAAGTAAGCATATGGTAAATGGTGTACTTCAAATACCGAAGGAATACGGAATGTTTATTTGCAAGAAATAACTAAGTATATTTCTCCATCAGGTAGAATCTGCCTTTGCGCCAATCCGCATGTCCGACTTTGACATAACCCAGCTTTTCATATAATTTTAGTGCATACGGATTCTTGCTGAAGGCATCCAGACGAATGGCGTGTATCCCCCGCCCGGCAAGCTGTTCTTCTATATGCAGAAGCGTCCATCTGGCGACTCCCTGCTTCTGAAAAATCGGATGCACGCACAGTCTATGTACCACATAATAAGGCATATCCGCATGTTTCCATGCGCCATTTGCATATTGCTCGTCACTTTCCTGATTGATGACATAGACTACCGCAATTTTCTCTTCCATTACACCCACATAGAGTTCTCTTCTGTCAATATCCTTTTGAAGATCCCACCTTGTCGGATAAACTTCATCCCACTGAAAAATTTTATTCTGTATCATCGTCTTGACGGCATTTTCAAATAAATCGCATATTTCCTGTAAGTCTTCTAATGTTCCCATTCTGTATTGGATATCCATAAACATTCCTTTCAAGTGCACTGAATCTTTAGCATTCGCAAGACATCTCCGTCCATCATCCGGTGCCTGCGCTTTGTCCTTTATTTTACTGCTAGACTGCACACATTATAACCTTTTTCTTTTTGAAAGAAAATCCCTTCATTAAAGTAATTCATTTCGCCTACTCCCATTTTTTAAAATAATATTGAAGCCACCCCTCTTTATTTTTTCTTTATAAATACTTTACATTTTCATAATTGATTGTCTGTTCTATATGGTGTATAACATATATAAACAAAGAAACAGATAACAGAGCTGAATCGGATTTTTCGATTTGGTCATACTGATATCAAAGCGAGCAAGCTCGCTTACGAGATTTGCTTCGCAAACTCGGTGTACAACGGCACACTACACAGAAATGAGCAAGCTCGCTTACGAGATTTGCTTCGCAAACTCGGTGTACAACGGCACACTACACAGAAATGAGCAAGCTCGCTTACGAGATTTGCTTCGCAAACTCGGTGTACAACGGCACACTACACAATAACACAATATATAAAAGGAGTGATTGATATGTTAAGACCAGCATTATTTAACAACCGTACCTACAAACCTATGTTTTTTGATGATTCTTTTGACCAGATGTTTGACAACGCTTTCAAGAACTTCTGGGGCAATAATGAACTGGCGACCTTTGATGCGTTCAGGACGGACGTCATCGACCAAGGAGACAGCTATCTGTTACAGGCGGAACTGCCCGGTTTTGACAAGTCCGACATCAACATCGACTTGAAAGATAATCTGCTGACCATCTCCGCTTCCCATAAGGAAGAGAAGAACGACGAGGATAAGGACAAATATATTCGCAAGGAGCGCTATTACAGTTCTTATTCCCGAAGCTTCCGTGTAAATGATGTGGAGGCAGGCGATATCGACGCTTCCTATAACAACGGTATTCTGGAAGTCAAATTCCCGAAGAGGGAAATTGCCGCTAAGGAAGATGTCAAAAAAATTGAAGTGAAATAATCTTATTTCCCTAATTCTATGGCATACCTGCGGATGCCGGTATGTCGAAAGAATCCCATCGCTAAGTCCGGTGGGATTTTTTGTTTGCATCGCTTTCAAGGATTGATCGCAGTGAATCTGCACCGCATTGATTTGGCGAACAGAAAAAGATATACTATACTATAAGACCAAAATCACATTCATCAGATATATGCTTAAGGAGGGGTGAGACATGCAGATAGCAATTTGCGATGATGACGAGAGTGAGCTTCGCCATCTTTCAGAACTGATTGCCGCCTATCAAATCAATCGCGGAATACGTATTGACTATTGTTCCTTCCATAACGGCATGGATTTTCTCAGTCATATAAAGGGCGGAGAATACGACCTTATTTTGATGGATATACTCATGCCGGGGTTAAACGGAATGCAGATTGCACAGGAGCTAAGGACTCTGGACGCAAATGTAAAACTCATTTTTATTTCAGCCTCCCCGGAATTTGCCATGGAAAGTTATCGGGTAGAAGCATACCACTATCTGCTTAAACCCATAAACGCCAATGACCTTTATCCACTGTTAGATAAAGTGCACAGAGAATTATGCACGCAGGAAGAGGAGAAGCTTTTGCTAAAAACCCGACAGGGCATCGTCGGAATTTCTATTACGAATCTTGAATATGTGGAAGTGATAAACAAATCCGTATCTTTCCACCTATCAGACGGCACCACCCGTCAAGTGACCGCCACACTGACAGATTTTGAGCAGACGCTGTTACACAGACCAGAGTTTATCAAGACGCACCGCGCCTACCTTGCCAACTTAAGCCTCGTCCAATCCATTGAGTTGAATTGCCTTGTGACCAAGAGCGGATGCCGCATTCCTGTATCACGTCAGCGGCGTCACGAAGTCCGGGATGCTTATATACATTTTTTACAGCAAAAAAAGCTGACCCTTTCCACACTCGCTGCACAGGTGGAAGCTCCTTGCAAAAAATCTGGACATTCCGACGGCAGCTGGCATATTCTTTTGGTGGATGATGATGCTTCCGATTGCAGCTTCTGGGCAGGTATTTTACAATCCCACGGCTGTGCGGTGCAATCCGCCAAAAGCGGGCAGGAAGCTCTTACTTTGGCACAAAGTGTTCCTTACGACTGCATTCTTTTAGATGTGATGATTCCCGGAGAAAATGGATTTTCCATCTGCGAAAAGCTTCGTAAGCTGACGCACACCCCTATTATTTTCCTAAGTTGTCTTACGGAATCAGACAGGCAGCTGGAAGGGTTTGCCGCTGGCGGCATAGATTATATCACCAAGAACACTCCGCCGGAACTTTTCTGGGCAAAAATAGAAACCCGCATAAAACTGGCGGGATCCAACCGCACCGGTCTCTGTTACGGTCCACTCCTATTGGATTTGGCAAAACGCAGAGGCTACATCAATCAAATGGAACTTCCTCTTACTTCCACCGAATTTGATATTCTGCATTTGCTCACGAAACATGCAGAACATGTGGTAACGCCCAAAGAAATTTCTGACATCGTCTTTTACGGACAACCGTGGGACGGCGGGCAAACGGTGCAGATACATATGTCCAGACTCCGTCGGAAATTAGAAAAGGCATGGAGCGAATACCCTCTTATCGAAACAGTCTGGGGACAAGGGTACCGGTTTGTTCTGACCAGATAACGGAGCAACCGACGCGCCTTACCCCAAAGGAGAAGTACGCATGAAACAGTCAAAAACTTTGTGGCAGTCACTATTTACCCTGACCCTATTGACGGTCTTTTTTGTGTTGCTTTTTTATACAGACAATAAATATCAGACGCCGCCGCCCTATGGCAAATCCGGCATAATCACTCTGCATGAGCAGGATTTTGAGCGAAATAATCCAATTTTTTTAATTGACGGCTGGCTGTTTAGTGATGAAAGGCAGACAGAACAGCCCACTTACATTGGAGAGTTTTCCAACCTTCAGCATGGTGATTTATCAGTTTCTCCACACGGAAAAGCCCGCTACCAACTGACACTGCGTTATAGCGGCGCACCGCAGATAGTGACGGTGGACTTTCCACAATTAGCTTTCCTATATACGATTTCTCTGGATGACATACAAATTTCTCAAGGATTTGGTAACGGACAGATTACATTTCCCTTAACGTCGGGTAACCATGTTCTGACTGTAGAAACTTCGTCACAAACGGGCTATTACAGCGGCATGTATTTTCCGCCCGCACTGAGTACGGCAGAAACATTCCGCAGGGTAGACAATATCCAAGGCTTTTCTTACGCTCTGGCTTTTATACTTCCGCTTGCATTAGCGATGTTCACACTTTTCCTGTGGCGCACGGGTGATATCTTAAGCCGTTGTCTCGGTTTATTATGCTGTTTCTATGCGCTCTATATGTTCCGATATTTTGTGTTTCTTTTTTCTATGCCTGTGGCAAAATACTGGTTCGCCGTGCAAAGTGTGGCTTTGTACTGCTTGTGCTTCTGTGTCGTGCAGCTTACCGCTCTTATTTCCGGCTGTGTCCACGACAAAGCATGGAAATGGATAAGAGCTGTTCTTCTTGTACTGCCAGTCCTTTTGCTGCTACTGTGTCTGTTCATCCCTGTTCTGCCGTGGGCGGTTTTTGTCCATGGTAAACTGACTGATATTTACTATCTCTTTACTTTTTGCTGTACCGCCTACTTCGCTGTACAGGCTGTTATACGACAAAGTAAGGAAAGCCGTTATACACTGGCTGGCTGCTTTGTGTTTGGAGCCGGACTTATCATCAATCTCTTTTTTGCCAACCGCTTCGAGCCAATACGCTTTTTCTGGCAGTTTGAATGGTGCGGTCTTCTGCTGGTAATATTATTTGGTGTCATGATGGTATTGCACAGCCGCCGCATTCTGCAGGAAAATGATGCGCTCACAAATCATCTGGAAGAGCAGGTCAGAGAGCGCACGAAGGAAGTCACGCAGCTCTTAGAAGAACGCAAAGCATTCTTTTCAGATATGGCGCACGACCTAAAAGCGCCGGTCTTTGCCACGCAGTCTTTTATTAACGCCATACGCCAGCGCGGGATAGGCGTGGATACGGAACTGATGGGATATCTGGAGCAGGCGGAGACCAAACAGCAGGAAATGGCGAGACGCCTTCAAGGACTTTCTACCCTCAATGCATTGGACAGAATTAAGGAAAAGCGGGTGAAGGTGTCTCTGAAAGAATTTCTTGAGGAAATTTACGATGTCCACCACGCAGAAGCGGCAGTCCGGTCGGTGCATCTATTTGTGGATCCACCGACACAGGATGCATATCTGTACGCCCAATTGGAAAAACTTAATATCTTATTTGAAAACCTTATTTACAATGCACTCAAGGCAACGCCATGTAACGGAAGCATCACTGTATTTGCACAAGTAAAAGAGAATAGAATCCATATTACTGTGGAAGATACCGGCTGCGGTATCCCCAAAGAAGAATTACCTTATATTTTCCAACGGTTCTATGTCGGCGCCCAAAATAAAGATACGGGCACAGGACTTGGCTTATACATTGTACACAGCATTGTGACCGAACTTGGCGGCACAATTAACGTTTCTTCTACAGTAGGTATTGGTACAAAATTTGTCATTATACTGCCACAAATTATCTAGCCGGTAATCTATGAATCTTTCCGCTTTTTAGCTAATAAAAAAATTGATATTTAAAATACCTATAATCTGCGAAACCATCCTGCCGGATATCAAGTTTGCTTTTATTCTGACAGTAAGAGCGGAAATACAAATATCCGCAATGGTATCTGCCGCCAGCAACTGCGCGGATGCCTCGAATCTATTCACAAAAACTTCATCTTCCATGGGTTGTTGATTCAGACCAAATCCTGCATTTGCTGACGTATTCGGACGAACCGGCTCCTCCAACTGACTCACTATCCCCAAAGATAACTCCGGTTGTTGTTCTTTCGGCTCATTCTGCGTACTTTGTTGTAAATATGACTGTTGCGCCTCCTGCATGTTTCCCGGATTTTGTGATACATCCGCCTGTTGTCTTTCCTGCCCGTTCTCCGGATTCTGTGATACGTCCGGCTGCTGTACTTGCGGATTTCTTGGAAGATTCGGTCGCTGCCCTTCCGCCGTGCTGTCCTTCCTGTTATCAGTCCCGGCATTGCCTTCATTTCCTCCCGCGCCTCCGGAAAACACCTCCGTCACATTTTCACCATTCTCTTTCCCATCGGAGACAACATTCAACACCAGTCTGACTTCATCCGTGACAATCCTATCCTGCGCAATCCCAAGTGGTTCCTCCAGCTGGAATACCCCGACCGGCGTACTTACCAGCGTACCCGCAGGAACGATAAGCGCTTCCGCAACATTCGGAATCGTCACACTTTCCCCAACAGTCAGTGGCGGAAGAACAATTGACCTCCATACGACAGGACAATCTACGATACCGTTTGCAACATAATCTTTCCCCTTTTGGATCTGCACTTCAAGCGGAAGCGTATCCGGCAAAAGCTCCTCTATCTCTTCCTTCGTGGCGTCCGCCTTTACGGTAAGCTGATATCTGCCATAATAGCAATACGGATTTCTCTCAAAAACTCTCATGGATGAAACAAACGTCGCAGTGAAAGTTAATTCTTCGGGAGCCGGCAACGGCGTGCCACGGTCAATAAATGCCGGCTTTGTGTCATAAATCCTTCCATTTTTCTCAGTAATCCGCCACTTTAAATAGAAACTGTCCACTTTTCCCGCGAGATAACTTTTCAAGGGTTCAAAACTGTCATAAAGACAAATCTGACTCTTCCTATACCAATCTCCTTCTCTGTCGCATGTTTTCCATATCTCCCCATCCAACGAATACATCAACTGGATACGACTCATATCGGATGTAAATTCAAAAGTACTTTTTACGACATATCCTTCAAAAGAATACTCTATCCACGCTCGAAACAGCGGCTCTGCATCGGGAATCTGCATATCCTTTTCTTCTGCTCTCGCCATTAATACACAAGGATTGCCTGTTGCCATCATAAGTGCAGCCAGCAGCACCACCATCCGAAGCCGTATTCTCATAATCATCCTCCCTTTCAGAGCCGCCCGATGCAATGAACGCACAAGAAATCTCAAAATTTTCCGAAAGAATACTTTTCATCCTGCCTCAAATTGCCGTTCACACCGTTTTAAATACATTTCACGCCAACGACAGTTATATAATCTCAATTATGTTATGTTATTTAGATACACTGGTATCATATCTATCCGTACATTATTCAGTTACTTTAATAAAAATCAACAGCTATGTCAAGTATTATCAGCAAAATACTTATTTGAATATAACGTGTACGGACTATAGAGGGAGTTTGGATTTTTATGATAAAAATAGCCGTTTGCGACGATGATTTGACAGAACTAAATGAGCTAAAAATTCTGCTGGAAGAATATCGTACAGAGCATAGTCAGGAAATTGTATACACAGCTTTTCACAGTCCCTTGGAAATACTGGCTGGCATTGAAAAAGGTATCCATCCGGATATTCTCTTTCTGGATGTCATTATGCCGGGTGAAAACGGGATTGATGTCGCAAGGGAAATCCGACAGTATGATGACTCTGTCAAAATCATCTTTTTGACATCATCTGCCGAATTTGCAGTAGAATCCTATACCGTCGGCGCATATTCTTATCAGATGAAGCCTATTTGCAGACAAAGCTTTGTTCAATTAATGGATTCTGTCATTTCCGATTGTGAGAAAGCCCGGCAAAACGGTCTGATTCTACACTGCAAAAACGGCATTACACGAATTCCTTTACAGAAACTGAAATACTGTGAGATTATCGGACATACCTTATTGTTCCATATGGAAAACGGAAAAGTCATAGAAGGCAGCGGAAGCATGGACAAACTTTGCAGTAAGCTCTCACAATATGAAAATTTTTTGCGTCCGCACCGTTCCTTCTTAATTAATATGGAATATATCCAGACGATTTCCTACAAAGCAATTATAATGGATAATCTTGCTGAAATTCCCATTCCACACGGAAAATGCTCTGAAATCAAAAATCGTTATCTTGAATATGCATTTGACAGAAAGCAGGTATTTCTATCATGAACTACATACACTTACTCAACCTTATTTCCGTGGGAATTTTCGGCATGATTCTATCTGCATCGTTCTGCAATATTATATGGACGTGGCAAAAAAAACTGGTATTAGCTGGAAATATGGCTGTTATCCTGCTGTTTCAAGGCATGATATATTTTTGGATTAATTCAAGTGTTGTCGAAATCATTTATCCCTTTATCACCCATTTGCCATTAATCATAATACTTTTTATTCTCAGCAGGAAATTTCTCTGGTCCGTTATTGCGGTTCTGACAGCATATCTATGCTGTCAGCTGCGCCGCTGGCTGGCATTGTTGATTGTAGCCATTTTTTCTGGCAATGCTGCATTACAGGACACAGCAGAACTCATTCTGACACTGCCAATCTTACTGCTGCTGTTACGATTGACTTCGTCGTCCATACGCTCCGTTTCACATTATACAGTCTTTGCACAAATCCAGTTCGGTCTGGTACCGGCACTCTATTACGGTTTTGACTATCTGACGCGTATCTATACAAATCTTCTTTTAAAAGGCGCCTTGGTCGCCGTGGAATTTATGCCGTTTGTATGCAGCGTTGCATACTTAGTATTTGTGGTGCATGTTTCGGAGTCAGGTCAGATACGCAGCCGGCTTGAACAGACGCAGGAGCTCTTAAACCTGCAGATTGAGCAAGCCGTCCGTGAAATCAAGGCGTTACGGGCATCCCAGCAGAAAACCAAGACTTACCGGCACGATTTACGGCATCATATGCAATACATTTCCTCATGCATTGAAAACAAAAAGTTTGAGCAGGCACAGAAGTATATTCTTGAAATCTGTTCGGAAATCGAAAAAGAACGCCTGACTGCTTTCTGTGAAAATGAAGCGGCAAACTTAATCTTCTCTGCTTTTTCCGAACGCGCCAGAAATGCCGGCATTTCCATGAAGATTAACGCAGCAATCCCTCCGAGCATCCCCATATTGGAAAGCGACTTATGCGTATTGCTATCCAATGCGTTAGAAAATGCACTCCATGCATGCCAACAGCTAGATGAAACCAAACCGGCAAGCTTTATTGAAGTGACAGCATATCAACAAAAGAGTAAATTATTTATACAAATCATTAATTCCTGCGATTCAGAGGTCATGTTTAACCGTGGCGTCCCTGTCACAAACACTCCGGGACACGGACTCGGTGTACGCAGTATTTGTGCCATTGTAGACAAATATGGCGGTATGTATCATTTCTCCCTCAAAGACGGAACGTTCATTTTACGGGTCTCATTTTAAGCTTATTGCAGATTCAATGCAATTTTGGGTCGATTCACGAATGCTCAATCTTTTTTTAAAATGTTACGTTATACTTGTCAAGAAACCATGCATGGCACGTTGCTAAAGATAACCAATAACGAATTATTATCGAAGGGAGAATAAAAAATGAAAAACAAATTTGTATCAGCTATTTTAACTGCTCTCATGACAGCTTCTCTATTAACTGCATGCGGCGGCAAGCAAGCCGAAACATCCGCTCCTGCAACGGAGACGCCCGCCGTAGAAGAATCCGCAGAAGAAACGGTTCCCGAAGAAAAACCGGCGGAATCAGCACAATCCGAAGATATGGTATCCGATGAAGAATTTGCGGCTTTACAGGATACTTATTCTGCAATGGTAGATTATTACAATGCAGTACTTGATTTATACAGCTCAGATGAAATTGCTGCAGATGCTGATATTGAAGAGGTAATGAATCAGGCTGCAGACGTTATCAATGAGATGGGAGAAATTACACAGGAAGAGCTTACATCCGATGACGCCACGAAATTAAATGACGCTATGGGAGATATCATAGACGCTCTTTCCTATGTAGTAGACGGTATGGAGCTTGCAGACACAACGGATGGAGAGATGGTTTCCGATGAAACTTTTGCCACCTTACAGGAAAACTATGCCGCCTTAACAGAAGCTTATAATTCGGTAGCAGAAGCATACAACAGCGATGAAGTTGAAGCAAATGCTGATATTGAAACGACAATGAATGAAGCGGCGGAAATTATTGAACAAATGGGAGAAATAGAGCAGACAGAGCTCACGGAAGCCGATGCGGAAGAGCTCAACGAGGCAATGTTACAAATCCTTGAAGTACTTGGAATGGTCGTTGATGCAATGTAATAGAAACAAAGGTAAAAGAGGATATAAATACAAAGGAATATTTTCAACGTTTGAGAGGGTGTAAGTAAAGATGAAACCAAGAGGGAGCAGCTTTTTCTGGGTTCTGCCCAAAATGAATATGCTACCGCTTATTTTATTGACTCTGGTGCTTACGATGTTCAGCACCTTTCAATTTGCAGCTTCCATCAATGTAGAAGCCAAAAACGGCTTAGTTAATTTATGCCATGCAGTTGTCACTTTATATGACCATGTATACGAAGGCGATTATTATGTCATAAATACCGGATATGATACTTATATGATGAAGGGAGATCACATGTTAAACGGTGATTTCACCATTATCGATTCCATAAAAGAAAAAACCGGCGTCGATATCAGCATTTTTTATCAGGACACCCGCGTAACGACTACCATTCAAATGGATAACGGTACGCGGGCAATGGGCACAAAGGCAAATGATATGGTCATTGAAGACGTTCTGAAGGGCAGACAGCCACATTTCTATTCGAGCACAATGGTGGAAGGCGTCCGGTATTTTTCCTATTATGAACCCCTTTATACATCTGACGGAGCCTGTATCGGTATGATTTTCCTCGGAAAACCTTCCGCAGAAGTGGAGCGTCTGGTTTTTGCTTCCATCCGCCCGATTATCCTATTTGGCATTCTTACAATGCTGATTGCATGCTTTGTAACAACCCGTTTTTCTAATAAACTTGTCAATGCAATCCGAAAGACAAAATCATTTTTGGAGACAATTTCCGAGGGTGAACTCCATGCGCAATTTGACGAGGATGTTCTGCGGCGAAAAGATGAACTGGGAGAAATGGGTCATTGCCTGATTGATATGCAAAAGTCCCTTCAGGAACTGGTGGAACAGGATATACTGACCGGATTGTACAATCGGAGAAGCGGAGAGAATCTGTTGCGACGGACCTATGAAAACTTCCAAAAAGAAGGAACCCCTTTCTGTGTCGCAATCGGCGATATAGACCACTTCAAAAGCGTTAACGACACTTACGGTCATGAATGCGGCGATATAGCGCTTGCCAGAATCGCTGAACAAATCAAAAGACATATGCAGGGGCGTGGGTTTGTGGCAAGATGGGGCGGTGAAGAAATGCTTCTGGTGTATGATAATATGCAGCTGGAAAAGGCTGTTTCCTGCATGAACGAACTGCTGGAAGAAATTCGCTGCCAGCGCATTGCCTATGGCGATTCCGTGATTCATGTCACGATGACCTTTGGCATTACAGAAGGAAGTGCAAAGAAAGTCGAACACATTGTCCGCGACGCAGACGCCAAGTTATACGAAGGAAAAAATAGCGGTCGGAACCAAATCGTATATGATACATTCTAAAAAAGACTGCCGCACCCGCAATGGTTCAACCACCACTGGCGTGGCAGTCTTTTTTTATAATAAGTTCACTATGCTCAATTTTTTATGTTATAGAAATTCCTGCATTTGCACACGAGTTTGCGAAGCAAATCTCGCAATTGAGCGAAGCTCAATTTTTTACCGCATTTCCCGCACAAGTTCTAGGAACTCTTCCTTGTACTCATCCGACAAATCTATCGACTTCAATGCCTTTTCCACATGCTTTACCGACGCGTCTTCCGGATATTCACTGTGGGATGCCAGCAGCCCAAACTCCGCTACTGCCGCCGCAAAAACATAATCATCCGTCGGCGCATTGGTATAGCTCTCATATCCGACAGGATATTCCAACAAGCTGCTTTCCTCCTCAGCAGGCTTCTTATAACGGATGCTGATAGTCAACCACTCTTCACCATTTGCCGAGTAAAGAGGTAATCCGCACATCTCCTCCTTATACTCTCTGCTGTACTTCAAATCCTCCACATCCTCTTTAGACAAATCACTTACGGGCTGTTTCAAAACAATCTCATACAGTGCCGTTACGCTGTGTCCTGCACCGATTTCCCCAGCGTCCTTCGTATCGTCGTCAAAATCCTCTTTCGCGAGCGCTCTGTTTTCATAGCCGAGAAGGCGATAGCTTTCTACCACTGCCGGATTGAACTCAACCTGAAACTTCACGTCCTTACAGATTGTCAAGAGTGTGGCGGACATTTCCTCGACCAGCACCTTATTCGCTTCGCGCAGGCAGTCAATATATGCGTAGTTACCGTTTCCTTTGTCCGCAAGTGTCTCCATCTTATTGTCTTTGATGTTTCCTGTACCGAATCCCAATACCGATAAGAAGATTCCGGACTCCTTTTTCTCCGTAATCAGTTCTTCTAATTCTTCTTCGCTTGTCAGCCCGATATTTAAATCGCCATCCGTCGCAAGGATAATACGGTTATTGCCGCCTTCTATGTAATTCTCCTCAGCTAACGCATACGCCGTCTCAATCCCTTTGCTTCCATAAGTGCCGCCTCCGGCTTCCAGTGAATCTAACGCCTTGATAATCTTCTTCGTCTCATTGCCGCGTGCACCTTCTAATACAATCTGGTCCTCCCCTGCGTAAGTTACAATGGAGACCCTGTCTTTTTTTGTCAGATTCTTGGTCAATAAGCCAAAAGACTCCTGCAGCAGCGGTAACTTGTCATCGGAATACATGGAACCCGACACATCCAGCAAAAATACAAGATTAGAAGCCGGTGCGTGAGAATAATCAATATCTTGGGTCTTTAACCCAATCATCAGAAGCTCCGCGTCGTCATTCCACGGGCAGGAACTAATCTGCGTCGTAACGCCAAAAGGCTCTTTGCCCTCCGGGTCATTATAATCATAAGAAAAATAATTAAGCATCTCCTCGATTCTGACTGCTCCCTGCGGTATTTCATCCAGAGTATATCCGCTGTTAATCAGTCTGCGCAGATTGCTGTAAGAAGCCGTGTCCACATCCGCCGCAAAGGTAGAAAGCGGTGCTTTCATAACGGAAGTAAATCCTTGCTCTTCCCATTCGCTGTACTCTTCATTGTTATCATAATTTCCCGGTTCCCACTCGTCATAACATGACTCGAGATAACTGTTCTCTCCCACTATCTTATTTTCGACCGCAGAATCATAGTTTCCTTCTTCTGCAGGCGCCACATCACATTCCGCATAACTATCTTCCGCCGCAGGAGCTTCTGCCACAGAATCATAGCTGCCGCCGTCCTCCTCCGCTGCCGCCTCATCTTCCGTGACAGCCATACCCCCGCTGTCAGACGGTGCACTGTCGGATTTACCCTGTCCGCCACAGCCCGTCATCAACATAACACCCGCTAAAATAAGCGCTGCCGCTCTTGTTCCGTAATTTTTCTTTTTCATACCTTTCCCTCCTGTCCCGAAGCGTTATCGCCACACCTTCCGGCAAATCGTTCCTCCCTGTGCAATTACTTTGTCAGTAATTTTAGCGCTTCTATATTGAATACCCGTGACAGGATGAAAAGGTTGCAGAAAATATTTAATTAGGAACAACCTTCTTAAAGACAGCTTTCTCTTCTATCATTTCCTGCAGCTTTTCATCATGATACTTTTCTGAAAGCTCGCTGTATTCGGATATTCCACAAATATAGACTGTCACGGTAGAAATATCATAGCCATCGATAAGCAGCGCATTCCCTGCATTACTACTGTTTTTGTATGCAAGCATTCTTCCGTCCGCATCAAATACCACCGTACACAGACTGGCTTCTTCCGGTATTGCCGCATTTACATTCATTTCCACAGAAGATATTTCTATACTATCAACGCCGATTCCGTCATCATTATATTGGTTGACTGTGATTGTCCGGACGTTCTCATCCGTCTGACTGATTGGCAGTGTAAACTCCCACTTGCCTGCCTGATGCCAGCTTTGATATTCTAGTCCATACCACGCTTTCGGTATGCTGTCCAAGTATGCTGTCTGTTCTTCCTCTGTCATTTGCTCATATTCCTCGTCACTTACCTTGTATTCCTCCGGTAATTCGGCATCCTTTAAGGTGCTGGCAATCTCTGTAATCTCCAGTTTTATCGTAAACGACTCCGGAATATCCGCATCCGGAGTCGATGCATCAGACTGCTCCATATATCCGCGGATTTCATCATAATCTATTCTGATAATGCCAAGGAAAGTATGCTCATCCACAAATTCTCCTTCTATATATCTTCTATTGTTATGCTCTCCCGACAAAAAAGAATAGTCTTCCACGGTTCTCGCCTTGATAAACTGCTGCCCATTCTCTACCGTTTCCACCATCTCAGGAAATGCCTGTTGATTCTCCACTTTTACACCAATATATGCCGCCTGATTGGAAACATATTGTTCCGTAACGGAAATGGTAATGCCGCCATCCGCAGATATGGAACCTTCTGCCGGAAGCACTTCCACCGTATTCTCCTGCGGGAGTTTTCCGAAGGGATACAAATCGGCAACTTTTGCAAAAATGCTTCCCAAAATCGGAATCTCACTTGCCAAAACCGGATTCATGACACAGAAAGTAAACGTCACACACAAGACTGCCGCCATACTCCCAAGGGTAATCCCTAACTTTTTCCACGCTGCGCTCTTGCCGCCCCGGGATATGATATCTTCCTTTTTTCCAGCCTCTGCATCTTCCTGTATTCTATTTTTTTCTCTGATAATTCTATATGTTTCCTGCACCTTGGATTCTATGATATTGCTATCCGGAAGTTCTGCTCCCAGTACATCGTAGAAGACCTGTTCCGATATATTCACTGCTTTTTTCTGCATAGTCGTTTCCTCCTTTTTGCCCTGTCATGATAACTGTTCCCGAAGCTGCTCTTTGCCCCTATGGAGCTTGCTTTTGATTGTATTTTCATTCATATCCAGAATGGCTGCTATCTCTTTGGTTGTAAACTGCTCACCATAATATAATTGGAAAATAGTGCGGCTGTCCTCTGGCAGACTCATAAGCAATTCTCTAAATTCCACGTTGGATTGTTGCACATCAGTCCGCCCGTCATATTCGAAATGCTCTTCTTTTTCAAGACTGATGTTTCTTTTTTTCTGCCTCCATACTTTGGTACAATTATTAATCAGGATTCTTACAATCCAAGTCTTGAAATGCTCTCCTCTTTTCAGCGTATTGATATGCTCATAAGCTGCCAGAATCGTATCCTGTATCGCATCGGCAACATCTTCATCATTGGCAAGATAGCCATACGCAACTCTTCGCAGTGTCATCTTACATTCTTCTATGAGCGCAATAAATGCCTCTGCATCTCCACGCTGTGCCTTTTTTACAAGTATATCCATGGTATCCTCCTAACTGTTTTCCATGTCGGTCTGATCAGTCGATATGTCTTAACTTTTGCACATTAGATGAAGATGTGGGGCATTTAGTTGCACACAATCTAAATTTATGGACAAATACCCGCCGCCAATCAAAAAAGTTGCAAGAACCACTGACAGAAAAAGGAGGCTTCCGCCTCCTATTCCTTTATGCTTAACTCGTCACATATCCGATAAAACTCTTAAAATCCTTCAGTTGTTAGGTAAATAACCCCCAGCCAGTAAAAGCCGTACAAGTCTATGTCATCTCCCATTATTTCATAGACACTGTCTGTAATTTCATAAAACCGTTCATCATTCAAATCATAATCTGTCCGCAATGTGGCTTCCCCTGTTTCCCGCAGACTGCCCGATAACTGTTCCGCGATATCCTCCGCCGGAAAATATCGGTCCGTTATGTGATAATACTCGCTATCTTCGCTGTCTGACTTATAATCGTCAATTTTCTTATCCATCATGAAGCTTTTGTCTTCCACAAGAATCCGCTCTCCGGCGAAATTGGGGAGATTCAGCAGCGCATTAGCGATATAATCCGTATCGTTATTCGTGACGTCCACAATCTGCCACTCGTTGTCCAGTTTTATCTTATTCCACGCATGGGACAAGCCGCCGTCCAGAATCCCTGTGACCACGATGCTCTCCAGCCCCGCTTCCTCTGACAAAAGCTTAAATGCCGCCGCATAACCGCTGCACACGCATTTCCCGTTCACCAGCGCGCCATATGCCGTGAAAGAATCATTGAAGTTCTCGTCCACATGCATAAATTCATTTTCTTCCGCATTGTCAAGCGCATCAAAATCATATGTAATCGTATCGCACAAATATTGATTAATCGCCAGCTCTATTTCCTCGTCAGTCATGTCCGCCGTCACAAGCTGTCCGATTATTTCCGAAACCTTTTCTTGGATTTCTTTCTGTTTTCTCGCCTGTACAGCGCTCTCATCATCATATGTCACATAGACCTGCATCTTCCTGCGGTCAATCCGGTATCCCTTCACACCCAGAATCAACGGATTCTGATAATACGCTTCCATAAAGGCATCCTCTACCAGAGACATATCCTTCGCCTCCGGAAACTCGGATACATCTATAACTTCCATGCCGCCTAGCATATTTGCCGCCAGATATTCACCCAGCGCGCTGTTCGCAAAGATTTCCGTTCCTGCTACCTGCCGTACTTCTTCTTGTTTATCCGCAGGCTCGGTCGTTCTCTCCCGCAGCGCACTCGGTCCCACATCCCCGGACCTCATACGGAGCTGCGCTTCCCTGTCCTCCAAAAACTTCATGTCTTCCGCAAGGTTTGCCTTATCGTAATCGCCAACCTGCATAATATAAGAAAAAGGCGTTCCCTCTACGACATACGGCACTTCCAGATAATCCTGCGTCTCGCCCTTCAGATAATTCCCTTCTTCATCGGTAAACCATACACGCCTCGGGGTAACGACCGCTTCCTCCGTGTGAAAATCAATCAGCTTCTGATTGATAATACCATCGCACATCGTCACATAATCGTATGCCGGAAATTTCTCCACCGTCTCATACTCCGTGGAAAATCCGTTCTCTTTCTCAGTATTTACCGCAACGCAGTGCGGCAGATTCGGCGCCATATCACTGAGGATAAACTGATTGCTCATCATGGAGGTTCCTTCCGGGCTGACTGCAATCACGCAGATGATATGCTCAAGACCCTCTGTCCACTCCGACTTCACTACCTCACCGGGCTCATATTTTTCCGCATAATAATCATAATCAATACCGCCCTTCCAGTTATCCTGCCCTACCATATAATCTTTAAAATCTTTGTTTGCCGTGGCATAATTATCAAACTCTACCGCTTCCGTAGTCCATCTTGTCTCCTCAGATGTACCCAGCACAAGTAATGAAGTGGCACAGCCTGTTTCCGGCACCCACTCGCCCTTACAGATAAAGTATTCGGAAGCTCCCTCCACCGGCGTCCATGCAAATTCCGGTCTGCCGTCGTCCAGAATCGAGTAGGAAAGAATCGGCGTATCTTCAAGCTCCCCTTTGAGCGTCACAATGCTTACCTCTGGCTGTTCCAGCTTCTCCCCTGTCTTCTCATCATAATAACATGCAAGATATAACGTTCCTACATTTCCCCATGTCATGCCGCTGCCACGGTCAAAGAAATAGTACTGTGAATGGTCGTAGCGGTTGACGATTTCCGTATCCAACATAGAAGTTGCAATACACCCGGGCGCCCAGTTAGGCGGTGCAATTTTAAGCGTTCCCGTAGATTCATCCCAATCATACGAAGAACCTACAATCTCCCCGGTAAGGTCAGGATTTTGATATATCTTATAAAAATAGCCCCAGTTGTCAAGTCCTTCTATTCCATAGGGGTCAAACTCCATATGTACCGTAATCGGCTCGTCGCGCTCCAAATCATCTATCGTATCACCGTAAGTATAATCATAGATTGTAATATCCTTGAATTTTTCTTTTACACTCGTTGCCAGATGTACGGATGTCACATACTCCGCCTCCGCCAGAATCTCTTCTTCTTTCATCTGTTCCGGTGACTGCATATCCTCTCCGGCATCGTTTTCTGCACTGGCGCCGGCATCTTCCCGTGCCTGCCCTGCCTCCGGGACATCCTCCTGTTGTACAGCCACATAGGTATCCGGTCCCGATGATTTATGATAATGCCCATAGAGAACGCCGCTCAAAATTGCTACGATCAATACCATCGCCGTAATCGCATATGGACGACGCTTCTTTCGCTTTTCATGGTGCGCCTGCCGTTGTTCCTCTGTTAATTCTTTCTTCTCAATCTCAATTCGTACATAATCATTCTCAAATTTCATCCAAAATACCTTTCCCCTATACCCGACAATACCTCTTCTGTCCTGTCAATGGGATATCGCTGCCCAATCCCGTCTACCGTTCATGGCACAGCTTTACTCTATTCCATCAACCGTCTCTGTCAGCAATTCGTATGCTTTTTGGGCAAATGCCTCCCTGTCTGCGATTCCCTGCCCACTGCCGGTAATCACATAGCCGGTTTCATCAATACACACATATGCCTTCCACTGGTTGCCCCACTCCCTTGCCACATAAAACTGCAATCCATGGGAATCAATGCACCGGGTATTTTTATTGTCACAAAATTCCGGCTTTTCCTCCACTTCCTGAATGGTCAGTTCTCCCGCACCACCTTCGCTTATATTCGACTTATTTTCAGCGCTGTCAACACTATCATGCTCGGCGGCGGCTGCCGGAGCCTCCACCGTGGCACCTTCATCATACATTTCGTCCAACGCTTCCTCGTCTGCAGCGGCTACACTCTCCTCTGCCTCAGCCACACTGTCCTCTGCAAATCCACTGTCTGCAAAGCTCTTGTCTATTCCGCCATCCGTATCGGCTTGTGCTGCTTCCTCTGTAACCTCCACCGGCGCTAAGTCATAGGCTCCCGATTCTTCTGCACCGCCTGCCATTCCCGCCGCCAGATCCATAGACGTATCTGACTGCGAAGCGCTAAACTTCCTGCCAATTATCATCGTTGAGGCATTTATCAACACAACAATAAAGATTGCTGCCGCTGCCGGAAGCGCCCATTTATATACCTTGCTATAATTGCGTCTTCTTGGTCTATCTGCAGAATCGTCATGTCTCTCCGGCTTCTCCATCGTCCGCCAATCCGCTGTCTGCCGTCCTGCATCCCACGTCGTCTGCCGTCCTCCGGCTGTCTGAGCCGTCTGCTGCACACATTTCTGCTGTATACGCCTTTCTTCCTCCTGCACTGCCTGTTTCGTCCTTTGAATCAAATCCGCCGGTGCATGTATCTGTGAAGTTTCTTCTTTATACTGATTCATCATATCCATCAACTTCCTTCTACCGTTAATCTGCTACCATTCGTCTCCAATGAAATCTTTTAGCATCTCCCTCGCCCGATGCATCTGGGATTTCACGGTGCTCTCTTTCTGATCCGTCAACTGCGCAATCTCCGCAACCGTCCGCTCCTCAAAATAATATAGATGTATGACCAGCCGGTATTTTGGCGGCAGCTTTTGTACCGCCGCACGCACCGGATGTTCCTCCGGCATTTCATAACCGCCGCTATCGTCCGATATCCGTTCCGGTTCCTCTATATAATCCACATTCTTGTTCCAGTACTGGTCAAAATGCTTCTTTGCACAATTAATCGTCACACGAATCAGCCATGCTTTCACATGCTCCCACGATTCCAAATCCTGTATATGACTCACCAGACGCACAAATACTTCTTGAAATAAGTCGTCCGCATCCGTTTTATTCTTCATCTGCGACAACGCCAGCCGATACACCATATCAGCATATCTGTCAATCGCCGCCTCTGTTGTAATCCGTTCCTCTTTTGTCATACAAAAATCCCCTATCGAAATAATGCATATCTATTTCATTATACACGATAGGGGATTCTC
>CANOEC010000012.1 GCA_947564735.1 uncultured Lachnospiraceae bacterium
ATTTTAATAAAAAGAAGAAAACTCCCGCAAAAAACGGGAGTTTTTCAGTGCCCTCTAAAATCAAGGCTTTCCGCACTCTTAAAGATAATAGCGAGAGGGGGACTTGAACCCTCGACACTACGGGTATGAACCGTATGCTCTAGCCAGCTGAGCTATCTCGCCATATTCATTGATAGAGGATATCTATCAGATATCCAATAAGTGGGGCCTATAGGGCTCGAACCTATGACCCTCTGCTTGTAAGGCAGATGCTCTCCCAGCTGAGCTAAGACCCCATTTATATGCAGGACACTCACGCAACCCGCTTTGCTAGTATACAATTTATTTGGTCTGCTTGTCAAGTAGTTTTGTAAAAAACTTTGTAAAAGTTTATCCGTCAAATATAATGAAACAAACATGGAAACGCCTGCTCATGAAATCTCGTCCCCTGTGATTGCGTTAAAGCGAATCGTGTACCCGGTGTTTTCTACTGATTCTCCATCGATTGCAAAATCAATGCACCATACCGGAATCAAATCTATCTCCGTAAAGGAATCTTCCCGCAACAGTGGAAAATACTCCATCCAGATATTCTTTGCCGTAAACTTGCTTGTTAAGATTGCATCGCCGAATTTTTTCATAATTGCTTCTTTGATATCGTCTTCCCCTATAATAACTGCTTCCTTCTGTTGTCCTTCATAGTGCTCAAACATTCCCATCATGGTTATCATTTCAATCCCATTGTTTGACAGCAATGCCGTTATACTAACCGGATAAGCCATGAATCTCTCACTCGTTCCACGCAGCTCTGGTTCATTTCGATATACGGGAATCCCATTTACATTCATCCGAAACCTTATCCGGTATACTTCCATACCTTCGTCAAACGTATCGCTTTCATATCCCTTTGCCGATAAAACTCCCCGATAACCGTCATCTTCCATAATCGCTTTTTTCACATTTTCAAAATCCACATGGTCCATGGCAACCACATTGAGAGTTTCCAGTTCTCCTCCCACTCCAAGCATTTCTACAAGGCTCTGTATCCGGCGTGCAGCATCTTCCTTGGACATGAAACACAAATCCCTCCCATCTGCCAATCCCATTTCCTCCGCATAGGAACAATAGGTCTCCAAATGGCTTGCCATATCATTTCTTTGATAGGTAAGTGAGCCACCCGTGAATCCATCGTTTCCATCATCAACAGCAAGGATTCCTTCTTCATTCTGCCCGATTGCTTCCTGTACTTTATCATAGTCAAAGCTTTTTAATTGCGTTACATACTCATAAAGATTCTTTTCCGGCATTTTCAGTTCTGCACCGATGAACAAATTTTCATCCAGTTTTTCATCTATGAAAACTGTGGTATCTTGTGGCGCAATTCCGGCAGGAATATCGGTTTTGACCTGTGTTTCAACAACTTGGGCATCTGTCACTATACTACCATGGTCATTATCTGGTACTTCTTTCTGAGATACATGGGCACAGCCACCTAATAATGTCGCAAGAGCAAGCATACCCATTGAAGCCGTTACCGTCTTTTTTAACCTTCCTCCATGACAAGACTTCCGGCTACACATCATATAACATTTCATTGATAATCTTAAAGCTGCATTTACACCAGTCAATTTTTTCTTCATCATCAGGCTCCTTCCTTTTAATGCCATAAATTACATTTTTCTTTTTGCTGCTCTGTGAAATCAATGGCACTTCCCATTATCTTTCTTCCGGTCATAATTTCAATCTCATTTGCACCAAACGACACTTTTTGACTTTATTTGGACATTCCGGCAATATTCCTCACTAATTCCTTGAAAACTGTAACCACACAGACAATGCAATACCATTTCAGCCCAAAATTCCCAAAAAAATGTCTTTTCATGCAGGTCTTTTGTATTTTCCTGACCTTTATTGTATAATATAAGGGATAAATGTAGTAAATTACATGAAAAGAGGTGCGAAAATGCGAATACTCATCTGTGATGATGACGCGCTGATTGTTGAACAGCTTCAGAACTATATAAAAAATTTTTTTGAAAGCATTAACGTGAAATGTCCCGAATTGATCTGCTTTTCTGACGGGGAATCTCTGTTGGCAGACAAAGGCGAAAAAGACATTCTATTTCTTGATGTAGAGATGCCCGGAATGAATGGTATCTATGTGGGAAATGAATTAAAAAGGAAAAATGATAAGATTATTATTTTTATTGTGACCTCTTATGCGGAATATCTTGATGATGCAATGCGGTTTCGTGTATTCCGGTATCTTTCAAAGCCTTTGGCTCAACAACGGTTTTTTCGTAATATGAAAGATGCGGTTGACCTGTATAACACTATGACACTAAAAATTCCGATCGAAACAAAACAAGGTGTTCATACGCTGTCTGCATCTTCCGTCATAGCGATAGAAGCACAGGGCAGAAAAGTAACGGTGCACACCACTCTGTGTGATTTTGAATCCATTCACAATATGCAGTATTGGCTGGAACTTCTCCCTAAAAACCGTTTCTTCCAGACACACCGCAGTTTCATTATCAATTTTGAGCATGTCACGGATTTTGACCGTAATCTTGTTCATATGTCAGATAATCAATCTGCTTATTTGACAAAACGGAAATACAGCTCATTTAAAGAAGCCTATCTCCTTTATTTAGAAAGTACGAGGTAAAACAAATGATAAATACAATCTGCTATTTTTTCAGTTTTCTTGTTGAGGCAATGATACTCTGGCAATACTCCTCTCATTCATTTTCCACCAGACACACCCCTCGAAGAAAACTTGTCGTACTATGCAGTTTCTATTTCATTTTGTTTTGCGTATCACTGTTAGAATCTATGTGGCTCAATATCGCTTTATATTTTTTGCTGAATTTGATTTTCCTAGCAACCCAATGTTATCTAAACTGGTACACAGCCGTATTCCATACTTCCATACTAACGGCTGTTATGGCAATGAGTGAATTAATCGTTTATGGAATTACCAAGCGGTTTGCCCCTCACTTTCTTGATCATGACAGGGAATTTTATCATCTTTTATTTTTTTCAGTCTTTAGTAAGCTCATATTCTTTGCCGTTACTTATATACTAATGCATCTGATAAAAAACCAAAAGAAGGACGCAGGGCAGTATGACTGGTCTGTTTTTCTTCTTGTTTTCATTCCCCTGACCTCAATCTTTATTATGTTTACTTTCGTAAGTATTGGCGAATCTGTCTGTCTCCCATCGTCACTTGATTGGATGGTCGCCGTAGGTGCCTTTTTTTTGCTGACAGCAAACCTGCTCATGTTTGAAATCAACCGGTATCATCAGAAAAAAAACATGGAATTTACGCAAATGCAATTATTGCTTCAAAAGGAGTCGGATTCAGCGAGGTATTATAAAATGCTGAATGCACAGAATGAAAACCAGCGTATTTTAATCCATGACATCAAAAAACATCTGCAATCCATTGATATGCTGAATGAGCAGAAAGAGTATGCTAAAATAAGCGCCTATATCCGACAATTGGTACTATCCCCGGACCTAAAGGAATGTTCCAGACTATGCGAACATGAAATGCTAAATTCCATTCTATGCCGCTATATGCAGCAATGCACTGACAGCCACATAACCTTTCATGCTGACATACGAAGCGGGACAACGGATTTTATTGCAGACAACGACCTTACCTCTCTGTTTTGCAATTTACTGGATAATGCTATCGCTGCGGCAGGTATTGTCCCCGACTCTTTTATCGAAATCCATACAGGCAAACATGAGAAAACACCATTTACCGTGATAACAGTTATCAATTCCTGCAGGAAAAATCCTTTTCGCTGTAAGGACAGGCAGCCAGACGCCAATAAAGATGGACATGGATTTGGATTAAAAAGCATTCGTAAAGTGGTCAACAAATATCATGGCAATTTGCAGATGTATTATAACGATGATATGCTTACTTTTCATACCATTATTACCTTAAAGCAATAAGGAACTGCAACCGGATTTTCCGGTCGCAGTTCCCATTACTGACAATTGATATCCACCACTTTCTATATCACAACATATCACTCCACCGTTTACGCTGCACTAGTTAAGCGTCACAATTTCCTCCGCCATATCAAGCATCTCCTCAGCGCTCATGCCAAGGTCGCTCCCAGACAGATGATATGCGATACCGTCCTTTTCCCAGCTTACCACCATTCTTAGGCGGATACGAATCTCATCTGCGCCCGAAATCTCATATTCCTCCTGCGCCTGCGTACCATGCTCTTCCAGACTCACAGTACCGTCCTGCGAAACAATATAGCTTCCCCGTTTTACTTCCTCAGATCCTGCTTCCTGCGCAGTTTTTCCATCCGTTACCGTCTGTTCGGATAGTACGCCCTCTGTCTCTGGCAGTGCTGTAACCGACACATATACAATATTGTAATCATCTCTCTGCTCATTTATTTTGTCCTCCTCTGTCAGTTCATAGGAATCGGGAACGATTTTGTCCGTATATTCATCACAGCGCAGTGTGATATCCCCGCATGTTCTTACGGCGTCCGGTTCTTTGGACGTTACACCTTCCATGCTCTCCTCTGTCTTCTGGTTTGCAGTCAAATCGATTCCTTTCCCATCCTTCCGGTATCTGACGTCCAACACCGGAATACTGTAGGTTTTTCCGGTTTCTTCGGTATAGGCGTCAATGCTTTCCACGCTTGCCCCCTCAAACACATAACCGTTCGTAAACCGCTCCACGCTGTCCACTGCATAGCCCATCTTTTTTTCTACCTTTGACATATCCTGATAATCCGTATACTCCGGCTCCATCGCGCTGCTGGATACAAAATAAGATGCCCCGCCGGCAAATACCGTGACACCGGACACAAGCAGACATGCCGCCGCCACACCGACACACAATTTTTTTACACTCAGATGCTTCATAGAATTTTCCTCCTTTTTTTTGCAGATTGTCTCATCAATTCTGGATTTCAATCCTTCCGAAGCTGAAATATCACTACATTCTTTCCGCAGGGCAGTTCTGATACGACTGCCAAACGCTTCTTCCACACGCATATGTCTCCTCCTTCCTCATACGGGGTCCGTCAGGTTACTCTATCTTCTCTTTCAAATTTGCCTGCAGCCGCCGTCTTGCGGTATGCAGTCTGGATTTCACCGTTCCCTCCATCAGTCCAAGTATTCCCGCGATTTCTTTCACTGAAAAACAATTATAATAGTATAAAACAACAACCGTCCTCAGCTTTGCAGGAAGCGCCTTTACTGCGGCGGAAATCATTTCAGCCTCTTCCATTTGTATTGCCTTGTCAAGAAGAGAAGGGTTCATCCTGTTTTCCATTCTCATAACGGTATCGTCATCCGGAATTTCCCGCTTGTGTCTTTTCGCCACGCGGTAAGCCGTCCTTACAAGAATCTGCATCATCCATGACCGAAACCCGCTGTCATGATGAAGCGTATAGGCATGTGTCCAGACCTTCACAAAGGTTTCCTGTACCACATCTTCACTATCCGCCATATTGCCTGTAATCAGATATGCCGTATGGATTGCCATATTCCTGTATTTTTCGTACAGTTCATCAAAGGCTTCCTTACTGCCTTCTTTTAACCGCACTACCAACATCTCTTCCGTTTGAATATTTTCCACTGAAACCTCTTTTATTTGAATTTTTTCCACTGGAATCACTTCCGTCAGAATTTCTTCTCTCAAAACTTCTTCTCTCCTCATCTTTTCGGTGCACCTGATTATAAGAGCCCTCATCTACCGGTCTGGTTCATTTTTTGACACAAAAAAACGGAACGATCTCCCGATGTTTTCGGGAAACCGTTCCGTCCATAAAAGAAAATCTGCTTTGCAGATTTTCTTGTGGTGACGCTACTTGTCTTACATTCTCTCAGGTGCGGAAAAACCGAGTAAGTCAATGCAGGTCTCCAAAATATCTCTGGTCAATATGAGCAGCGCAATCCAGCCGGATTTCTTCTGCATATCCTCCTCCGTAAGAATCTTCGTCTCGTGATAGAAGTGATTAAAGGCATTCGCCAAATCATAAATATATGCACATATCCTATGGGGCGCAATCTCCTCATAGGCACCCTCCATCACAGCGTTAAATTTTGCCGCCTCAAGCATCAGACTCTTCTCAGAATCATTGACTGCCGCCTCGATGACTGTATCAGTCAACACGCCGCCCTGCTCTGCAAATTTACTCAGAATTGACTTAATCCGTACAATCGTGTAGAGAATATACGGACCAGTGTCTCCCTCGAAAGAGGTAAATCTGTCCATATCAAAAATATAGTCTTTGGACGCCTGATTCGACAAATCACCATACTTAATCGCCGCCAGCCCTACAACCTTCGCCGTCTCTTCCGCTTCCTTCTCATCTACCGTATATCCCTTCGTCTCGGCATTCTCCCGAATCTTGCGAAGCATCTCTTCGTTGATTTCACGGATCAGATTCTCCAGACGCATAACGCCGCCTTCCCTTGTCTTAAAGGGTTTGCCGTCCTTGCCGTTCATGGTGCCGAAACCGATGTAAACCATTTCTGTATCTTCATTAACCAATCCGGTCTTTCGCGCACAGCGGAATACCTGCTCAAAGTGAAGTTCCTGTCTCTTATCCGTCAGGTAGATCAGCTTGTCCGGCTGATAATGCTCCATACGATCCATAATCGTCGCTAAGTCCGTCGTGTTATATAAGGAAGCACCATCAGATTTTAAAATCATGCAGGGCGGCACTTCTTTGGTGTCCGTCTCCTCTTTCACATCCACCACGAGCGCTCCGTCGCTCTCGTAGGCGTAACCGCCCTTCTTCATATCCTCCACCATAACGGGAATGATATCGCGTACGTCAGACTCTCCTTTCCAAAGTTCGAACTCCACATTCAAATTCTCATAATTCCGCTTTAAATCAGGTATCGAAACATGAATGATATGCTTCCCTAATGCCCAGTAACCGCGGACACCATTCTGAAATTTATAGGTTGCTTCCATGGCTTCAGCTTTATATGCTTCATCTTCCTTCGACTTCGCACTTGCCGTAGGATAGATTTCTTCCAGTTCGGAGATGGTAAACGGCGCTTCTTTGGGATATTCTCCTTCATAAGAGTCGTCAAAATAAATCAAATCCGGCTGTCTCTTCTGAAGCTCCGTGATAATCAGTCCCATCTGAAGCCCCCAGTCGCCTAAATGAATGTCACCGATGATATCGCATCCGGCATAACGACAGATTCTCTTAATGCTCTCACCGATAATGGCGGATCGCAGATGCCCCACATGAAGCGGCTTCGCCACATTTGGTCCGCCGTAGTCAATGATAATCTTCTTCGCCGGTTTTGGCACTTCCAGACCAAATTTCTCACTCTCACGCATTTCTCGCAGATAATCCCTGACAAACGTTTCCTTCACCTTCATATTCAAAAATCCCGGCGCGGCGGCTGACACCTCCGCAAGCACATCGCTGCCTGCAAGCCTGTCTGCCACTTCCTGCGCAATCATAATGGGCGCTTTGTGATATTTCTTTGCCCCTGCCATCGCGCCGTTACACTGGTATTCGCATAAATCCGGGCGGTTAGATAACGTGACCTTGCCAAGTTCCTTATCATATCCTGCCGCCTCAAACGCTTTCTGTACTTCCTCTGAAATCAAATCTAGTATTTTCTGCATTGTTCTTCGTGCCTTTCTGTATCCATCACATTGCCATTCAATTGCTTTTTACAACAACTTGCTTTAATCTGCTTTCGCATCATCTGGTTTCGTCCAGACTTACTTATCCCACGGCACACTCTGTCATGCCGCACAACCAGGGGATATTATATGGTTACGCTGATTATCATATCATCACGTAAAATACCGCGTCAAGGGGAATATTGTCTGCGGGAATACACACAGCCGCAGTAATCCTGCCTATATAAGTCATATTCTCTTGATAGTTCAATCGACCGTTTATAGCCGTCCCGTTTCTTAAAATCCGACGGCAGCCATACCACACCGTACTCCTGCGCCAGCTTTTCTCCAATCTCGTTAAGCTTTGCCGCATTTTTGAGGGGACTGATGGACAGCGTAGTTGTAAAATAGTCATACGCTCCCTCTTTCGCCCGTTTGGCTGTCTCCTTAAGCCTGAGCGCATAACAGGCGAAACACCGTTCGCCACCCTCAGGACACTGCTCCAATCCTCTTACCACCTCAAAGAAACGCTCCGGCTCATAGTCGCCTTCTATCACTTCAATAAAATGACCCTCACATGTCTGTACCGTCGTTTTCCCATGATCCGGTTCACTCAGTCTCTTCTGTCCCAACAGGTTCTCATGGCTCTGTTCACCCAGCTTCTTCTGCCCAGCCAACGTCTGATTATACGCCGCAATCAGCCGCTTCTGCTCCGCTACGCGCTTATGATACTCCCCGTCCTCTGTAATGTTTGGATTATAATAGAATACCGTAATCCGGAAATATTTCCGCAGATATTCCAATACATAACTGCTGCAGGGTGCGCAGCAGCTATGCAGAAAAAGAGTCGGCGCGCCCTTTTCATCCGCACCGATTCTCTCTAGGATTTTGTCCAGTTCTTTCTGATAATTTCTGTTCATGTAATCTTTCCGTCTTTTTTCTTCCTTCCCCGTCTGGCGATACCCGCAATATCAATCAACGTCATCTCACCCTCCGAAGCTGCGTTTTCCAGACTGGACACCAGCGCCGTGGCAGTATCCATGGCGGTAATACAGTTGACGCCTGTCTCGATTGCCGTCCGGCGGATTAAGAAACCGTCCCTGTTCTTATCACGTCCCTGCGTAGGCGTATCAATTACAAGGTCAATCCGATGTCCCAGAATCAAATCCATAACCGTCGGTGATTCCTGATGAATCTTATTGACTTTTCTTGCTTTTACGCCAGCCTCATTGAGAGCCGCCGCCGTGCTTCTCGTCGCATAAATGATATAGCCCAGCTTTTTAAAACGGCGCGCCACCTCAATTGCCTCGCCTTTATCCGCATCCTTTACGGTGATAATCATCTGCTTATGCTTCGGCAGATTGACGCCGGCGCCTAAGAATGCCTTGTAGAGCGCCTCATTGAAGGTCTTCGCAATGCCGAGACACTCTCCGGTAGACTTCATTTCCGGTCCCAAGCTGATTTCTGCACCACGGATTTTTTCAAAAGAAAATACCGGCATTTTAACGGCATAGTAATCCGCCGCCGGCTGCAAGCCCGGCTCATAGCCCAAGTCACGTATTTTCTTACCGATAATCACTTCCGTCGCCAAGTCCACAATCGGAATGCCCGTCACTTTGCTGATATACGGCACAGTACGGGAAGACCGGGGGTTTACCTCAATCACATACACTTCATCCCCCATGGCGATAAACTGGATATTAATCAGTCCGATAACATGAAGCGCCTTCGCCAGCCTTCTGGAATACTCCGCAATGGTTTCTTTCACCTTTTCACTGACCGTAGGCGCCGGATACACGGAGATACTGTCACCCGAATGCACGCCTGTCCGCTCAATATGCTCCATGATACCCGGAATCAGAATATCCGTGCCGTCGCACACTGCGTCCACTTCAAGTTCTTTTCCCTGTAAATACTTATCTACCAGAATCGGATGTTCCTGCTCATAACGGTTGATGACCGCCATAAATTCTTCGATTTCCTGATCGGACAGTGCGATCTGCATTCCCTGACCGCCCAGCACGTAGGAAGGACGCACAAGCACCGGATACCCCAGCCTGTTTGCTACCGCTTTCGCCTCATCAGCCGTATACACCGTGCCGCCCGCAGCTCTCGGAATCTGCGTCTCTTCCAGAATCTTATCGAAAAGCTCCCGATCCTCCGCCGCATCCACGTCTTCCGCCTTCGTACCAAGAATGGGCACACCCATCTTCATCAGACTCTCCGTCAGTTTGATTGCGGTCTGTCCGCCGAACTGCACCACTGCGCCGTCGGGCTTCTCCACATTGACGATGTTCTCCACATCCTCCGGCGTCAGCGGCTCGAAATAGAGTTTGTCCGCGATATCAAAGTCCGTGCTGACTGTCTCCGGATTGTTGTTGATGATAATCGTCTCATAGCCCTCTTTTGCAAAAGCCCATGTGGCGTGTACGGAACAGTAATCGAACTCAATCCCCTGCCCGATACGGATAGGACCCGAACCAAGCACCAGCACTTTTTTCTTCGGATGGGTTTCCACCACTTCCGTCTCGGAACCAAACACGGAATAGTAATAAGGGGTGCTCGCCGCAAACTCCGCCGCGCAAGTGTCCACCATCTTAAATGCCGCCACAATACCGTTATCATAGCGCATCTTCTTAATCTCTTCTTCCGTCCTGCCTGTCAGCCTTGCAATCACATTATCCGGAAACTCGATTCTTTTTGCTTCCCGCAAGAGTTCCACTGTCAGCGGTCCTTCTTCCAATGCCGCTTCCATTTCCGTCAAAATTGCAATTTTATCTATGAACCAGTGGTCTACCATCGTAATTTCATGAATCGTATCATAGTCGATGCCTTTGCGGATTGCCTCTGCAATGATATAAATTCTCTGGTCATCCACAATTTTCATGCGCTCTTTCAATTCCTCCGCACTAAGCCCGGAAAAATCATAGCTGCGCAGACAGTCCACATGCTGTTCCAGCGAACGGATTGCCTTCATCAGTGCGCCTTCAAAGTTGTTGCCGATACTCATCACTTCTCCGGTCGCCTTCATCTGTGTGGTAAGTGTACGTTTTGCCGTGATAAACTTATCAAAAGGAAGCCTCGGAATCTTCACCACACAGTAGTCTAACGTCGGCTCAAAGCTGGCGTAGGTCTTGCCCGTAATGGCATTCTGAATCTCATCGAGCGTATAGCCGAGCGCAATCTTCGCCGCAACCTTTGCAATCGGATACCCCGTCGCCTTACTTGCCAGCGCGGAGGAACGGCTCACACGGGGATTCACTTCTATCACACAATACTCGAAACTGGTCGGGTGCAGTGCAAACTGCACGTTACAGCCGCCCGTAATTCCCAGCTCGTTGATGATATTGAGCGCCGAACTCCTGAGCATCTGATATTCTTTATCACCCAGCGTCTGCGAGGGAGCCACTACAATGCTGTCGCCTGTATGCACGCCCACCGGATCGATATTTTCCATATTACATACGGTGATACAGTTGCCGGCGCTGTCACGCATCACTTCATACTCAATCTCTTTCCAACCGGCAATACACCGCTCCACCAGCACCTTCCCTTGTGGTGGAAAATATTGAGGACGGCGTCGCATTTGCCAGTAAAATCGGGTATCCGGTGGTGCTTCGCCCAGCGTATAGGCAGGGCGAAGCACCACCGGATACCCGATTTTACTGGCAAATGCGACGCCGTCCTCAATATTTTCCACCACAAGGGAAGGTGCACAGGGCTCCCCGATTTTCTCCATCGTCTCTTTAAATTCCAGACGGTCTTCCGCTTTCTTGATTGTCTTCGCCGTGGTGCCAAGAAGCGCCACGCCATGTTTTTCCAGAAATCCAGACTCATCCAGCTCCATTCCAAGATTTAAGCCCGCCTGTCCGCCCATATTCGGCAGAAGACTATCGGGCTTTTCCTTGATGATAATCTGCTCTAACACCTTCGTCGTCAACGGTTCGATATATACTTTATCCGCGATATCACCATCCGTCATGATGGTCGCCGGATTGGAATTGACCAGAATCACCTCCATGCCCTCTTCTTTCAAAGAACGGCATGCCTGCGTGCCCGCATAGTCAAACTCCGCCGCCTGTCCAATCACAATCGGACCAGACCCAATCACCAGTACTCTCTTTACATTCGGATTCTTAGGCATTCCTATCCCTCCTCATTGTCTCAATAAAACGGTCAAACAAATCCCCGGAATCCTGCGGTCCCGGACATGCCTCTGGATGAAACTGCACCGTGAAGATAGGTTTTCCCGTATAGGACAGTCCTTCGTTGGTGCCGTCGTTGACATTGACAAATGCAGGAACCGCCACCTGCGGATCCAGCTTGTCCGTATCCACCACATACCCGTGATTCTGGGAAGAAATATAAACTCTCCCGGTCTGCAAATCCTTCACCGGATGATTACCGCCTCTGTGCCCGTATTTCATCTTATAAGTATCCGCACCTGTGGCAAGCGCCATCAGCTGATGTCCAAGGCAGATTGCAAAAATCGTGATATCCGTATCGTACAGCTTCTTAATCTCGGCAATCACTTCCGTACATTCCTTCGGATCGCCCGGTCCGTTACTGAGCATAATACCGTCCGGCTCCTCTCCAATGATTTCTTCTGCCTTAGTGCCTGCCGGATAAACCGTCACTTCACAGCCCCGTGCTGCAAGAGACTTGGCAATATTATCTTTTGCCCCTAAGTCAAGGAGCGCCACCTTCAATCCTTTTCCGTTCAGTTTACGCACCATGCTCGGTTTCTTTTCACGGATGCCTTTGTCGTATTCCGCTTTCTGAAACCGGGAACTGCCGGATAGCGGTCCGTTATCCGATAACTCCCGTGCCGCCGGCAGCGTATATTTTTCTTTGCAGGTCACACGTTCCACAACCTTGCCGGTCGTGTACGCCTTTAACTTCGGAAGCACCACGTCCAGCTGATAATTTTCGTCCGTGGTAATCATGCCGTTCATGGTTCCCTTTTCACGCAGCAGCTTGACGAGCGCCCTCGTATCAATCCCAGCGATGCCCGGCACGCCGTTTTCTTCCAGAAACTCCTGAATCGTCATATCACATCTGAAATTGCTGGGAACACGCGAAAGCTCTCTGACGATAAAACCGTCCGGCCATGCCCTGCGGGACTCCATATCTTCCCTGCAGACGCCATAATTACCAATCAGGGGATAAGTCATACACACCGCCTGTCCCGCATAGGAAGGGTCAGTCAGCACTTCCAAATATCCCGCCATTGAGGTATTAAATACGATTTCACTGATGACCTCTCCCGGTGCACCGATATGTGTCCCTTCAAAAATAGTCCCATCTTCCAAAATTAAGAATGCTTTCATTCTGTCACCTGATTCCTTCTAAAATGTCATATCCTACGCACAATCGACTCATTATAGCACAAGAGCATACCGCGTTCAAGAAACAAAATATGCCCCTGCGCTTTTTCCTGCGCTTTCATTGGTATCCCAATGGGAAAAGTATCTATTCCCCTATTCCCCGGATAAATCACAGTACAGCATGGATACCGCCGGCACGGTTGGTCTTGTTTCAATCAGATTCGCCGGCAGCTTACAATTCCCGAACAACTGTCCGTAGACAGTCAGGATATCTCCCTCTAAAACGAATGTCGTATCCGCCTTCCTGTCATCCCTTATAATATAATAACGCTCAATATCATTCTTTTCTTCCGCTACGCACAGATAATAGGTATTGTCATCAAACAGCCCGCCTTCCACCAGACAGATGACCCGCGTCTCCAGCATAATTGCCTTGCCCAGATACTCCTCCTGCTCCCTTAGCAGCGCTTTATAAGCAACGTTCACGCAAGCCGTGCGGAACGCAGCCTCATCCGCATCTGGCTTCTCTGCTGCATCCGAATCCGCCGCCTCTGGTTTCTCCACTGCATCCGGCTTCTCCGTCGTTTCCTCCTTGTCCCGCGCATCCGGCTTCTCCGTTACATCCGAATTCTCCGCCGCCTCTGGCTTCTCCGCTACATCCGAATCCGCCGCCGTCTCTGGCTTCTCCACTGCATCCGGCTTCTCCGTCGTTTCCTCCTTATCCCGCGCATCCGGCTTCTCCGTCGTTTCCTCCTTATCCCGCGCATCCGGCTTCTCCGCTGCCGGTTCTGCCGCCTCTTTACTGCCGCTCTCCTGTTCTTTTCTTTCCGTCTCTTCCGCTACGGTGGGAACCCATGCAGATTCTGCCGCCTGTACCACCGCCGCTGTATCCGCATCCACAGAAACCTCCTTAAGCGCCCCGTCTCCTGCACCTGCACCAGCCACGGCAGACTCCACTGATTTTGCAGCGGCCGCTGTTTCCGGCGTTTCCACCGAAGTCACTGCAAAAGCCTCCTTGGACGGCTCTTTTTGTCCCATCCATGCCGCCACAGCAAAATCATTCAATATCCCTTCATGTGCCAGAAAAAGGTAACCTGCGCCTCCGATCAATACGATTGTAAGCACCGCAGCAGCAGCTTTCCAAAAAGCATAACTTTTCAAAGTCGTCTTACAGTTGGGGCATATCCTTGCCTTACTCGGTATCATCACACGACAGTATTTACATTCCTTCAACTTGACATCCGGTGCAAATGCATATTCCTGCCGCATAGAATCACTTTTTGTCTCTACTGTTTTTTCTTCTGCTCCCATCTTTCTAACCATGTCCTTTCCATAGCCTGTATCTTCCGCTTTTCTTCTATCCGCTCCGAAAAGACCTCCTGCACGGAATCCACCCGTACATGAGGCCTTTCTCATCAACATTATTTAAAATATGCCACGCCGGACTCGAATATCTTCAAATCCTGCTCTCCGTAAATATTGACTGCCACGCCTTCTCCTCTTCTCTCCGAATGAGCCATCTTACCGAAAATACGCCCGTCCGGAGACGTAATTCCTTCGATAGCCGCGTAAGAGCCGTTAATATTCCACTCCTCATCCATCGAAACGTTACCATCTATATCCGCATACTGCGTAGCTACCTGTCCGTTCGCAAACAGCTTATCAATCCACTCCTTCGGCGCAACAAACCGTCCCTCACCATGGGAAGCCGGGTTTACATAAGTTTTGCCAAGTGCTGCTCCCTGCAGCCAGGGAGACTTATTAGAAACAACTTTAATATAAGCCATCTTGGAAATATGGCGGTTGACCGTGTTAAAAGTCAGTGTCGGAGAATCCTCTCTCTGCCCGACAATCTCACCGTAGGGCACAAGCCCCAGCTTAATCAGCGCCTGAAAACCGTTACAGATGCCAAGCGCCAGACCGTCTCTCTCATTTAACAGCCTGCGCACCGCTTCTTTTATTTTTTCGTTCTGAAAGGCGGTGGCAAAAAACTTCGCGGAACCGTCCGGCTCATCGCCCGCCGAAAAACCGCCGGGAAACATGATAATCTGCGCCTGTCCAATTGCCTTCTCGAACACTTCCACACTTTCCCTGATGTCTTCTGCCGTCAGATTCTTAAATACCTTCGTGATGACATCCGCCCCCGCTCTCCCAAACGCTGCGCCGCTGTCATACTCACAATTCGTACCCGGAAATACCGGGATAAACACGGTAGGCTTCGCCACCTTGTTCTTACATACATAGATTTCTTCCGCCTTGTACAAGGGCGATGCAACCGCACTCTTATCCTTGCCCGCCGTGTACGGGAACACTTTATCCAGTTTATCCGTCCAAGCAGACAGCGCCTCATCCATCGGAATTGTCACATCACCGTATACAAACGCCGGCTCCTCGGTCACGGTACCGATCAATGTGTAATCCAAATTGCTTCCTTCTGCTTCCGTTATCTTCGTCCCGGCTGAACAAGCCGCAAGCTCTGCCACTGCCTCCGCCGGCATCTCAGCAAGTATCTCACCCAAGCCGTTATCAAAAAGCTCCTCAACCGCCAGACTACTCTCCACAGCCACGCCTAATTGATTGCCGAACGCCATCTTACTGGCTGCCGCTGCCACGCCCTTCGCGTCAAGTGCATAAGCCGATACAATCTTTTTCTGTGACATCAGTGTCAGAATTGTATCATATACATGCATCACATTCTGATAATCCGGTAAATCATATGCGTTCTTCGCAATATGGAAACGCACCAGCTTATTGCCCGCCTTTTTAAGCTCCGGCGTCACCACATGCGCCTGCTTTCCAATGTCCACCGCAAAGGAAACAAGTGTGGGCGGCACGTCAATCTCATTGAAGGTGCCGGACATGGAGTCCTTTCCGCCGATAGAAGGCAGCCCATATCCCATCTGCGCATCGTATGCGCCAAGGAGCGCCGCAAAAGGCTGGCTCCAGCGATGAGGCTCCTCACTCATTCTTCTGAAATATTCTTGGAACGTGAAACGGATTGTCTTATAATCCCCGCCGTTCGCCACAATTTTCGCCATAGATTCCGTCACGGCATAAATCGCGCCGTGGTACGGACTCCAACTGGACAAATAGGGGTCAAATCCGTAACTCATCATCGTCACAGTATCTGTTTTCCCCTGTAATACAGGCAGTTTCGCAATCATCGCCTGCGTTTCCGTCATCTGATATTTACCGCCGTAAGGCATATATACACTGCCCGCGCCGATAGAGGCGTCAAACATCTCCACCAGACCTTTCTGCGAGCACACATTCAAATCATTTAAAAGCGCAAGCCACGCCTTTTTGACATCCCCCGCCGCCAAAGCATCCGCAACGGCAGGCGTAGCAATTTTTTTCAGATAATTGTCTTTCTCTTCCGGCATATCTACGAAAACGGATGTCTCCTGATGCGCGCCGTTCGTATCAAGAAAGGCTCTGGAAATATTCACGATTTCTTTGCCGCGCCATTTGAGAACCAGTCTCGGCTCTTTGGTCACCACCGCAACCTCTACCGCTTCCAGATTTTCTTCCGCCGCATAGCCAAGGAAGGCTTCCACGTCTTTTGGTGCAACCACGACCGCCATTCTCTCCTGCGACTCGGAAATTGCCAGCTCCGTGCCGTCCAGACCCGCATATTTCTTCGGAACTTTGTCAAGATCCACCACCAGCCCATCCGCCAGTTCGCCAATTGCCACGGATACACCGCCTGCACCGAAATCATTGCATTTCTTAATCAGCCTGCTGACCTCTTTGCGCCTGAACAGCCTTTGAATCTTACGCTCCGTAGGAGCATTGCCCTTCTGTACTTCTGCACCGCATGTCTCTATGGAGCTCTCCGTGTGCACCTTGGAGGAACCTGTCGCGCCGCCGCAGCCGTCACGCCCGGTCCTGCCGCCCAGAAGGATAATGATATCATCCGGGTCGGATGTCTCACGAATCACATTTTTCCTCGGCGCCGCGCCCATGACCGCACCGATTTCCATTCTTTTTGCCACATAATTAGGGTGATAAATCTCTTTGACCAGTCCGGTCGCCAATCCAATCTGATTGCCATAGGAAGAATAACCGCTCGCCGCACCGCGCACCAGCTTCTTTTGCGACAGCTTCCCCTTAAGCGTCTCCGCCACCGGAACCGTAGGGTCTGCCGCCCCTGTCACACGCATCGCCTGATATACATAACCGCGCCCCGACAAAGGATCTCTGATAGCGCCGCCAAGGCAGGTCGCCGCACCGCCGAAGGGCTCAATCTCCGTCGGATGGTTATGCGTCTCATTCTTGAAAAAGACAAGCCACTCCTCCGTCACCTTTTTATCGCCGTAATCCATCTCCACGGGAACCACCACCGAGCAGGCATTGATTTCATCCGACTGCTCCATATCCTCTAATTTCCCGTCCTTCTTTAATTTTCGCATCGCCATCAGCGCCAGATCCATCAGACAGACAAACTTATCCTGCCTGCCCGCAAACAGCTCCTGTCTGACGGCAAGATAGTTCTCGTATGTGTCCTTCATCGGCTTCTGATAAAAACCGTCCGCAAAGGACACCTCTTTTAACTCCGTAGAAAAGGTCGTATGGCGGCAGTGATCCGACCAGTAGGTATCCAGCACACGGATTTCCGTCATCGTCGGATTCCGTTTCTCTTCCCGCGCAAAATAATTCTGTATGTGTAAAAAATCTTGAAAGGTCATTGCCAGCCCTAAAGAATCGTAAAGCTCCCTTAACTCCTCCTGCGGCATGTCAATAAAATCTTTACGCTCCGGCATATTCTCAAATACCGCCACGTCCGCCGGATCATCATACACGGTAATAAGCGTGTCCGGCTTCACCATATCCGTTTCTCTCGAATCCACAGGATTGATGCAATATGCCTTGATTTTTCCAAACTCCTCCTCTGACATGTCACCCGTTATCAAATAGGTGACCGCCGTCTTAATCACAGGCTCCTCATCTTCTTTTAAAAACTTTACGCACTGCACTGCGGAATCCGCCCGCTGGTCGAACTGTCCCGGTAAAAACTCCACGCTGAACACCTTCCCGTCCGCCGGAACCTCGATTGTCTCTTCATACAAGACATCCACCGGCGGCTCTGAGAAAACAGTCCTGCAAGCCTTGTCAAAAATCTCTTCCGACAGGTTCTCCACATCATACCGGATAAACACCCGAACCTCTTTCACACCGTCAATGCCAAGATAGCTTCCGATTTCCTCTTTCAGTTCCTTCGCCTTGACCGCGAAAGGCTCCTTCTTCTCCACATAAATGCGTTTCACATTTCCCATTCTGCTTTCTCCTTTACCCTTCCCTTGCATTCAACGTTACTTACTCCCGGCACACATAAGCGTCATGCTTCCCGCAAATCATCCGCTGCCATGCGCCTACTCTATGACCAATCCCTGCATGATATATAATAGCTGTTCGTCTACCATCTTCTCCGTAATACCGAAGGTCTGCGCATTAATCTTCATGCCTTCCAGCACATACATAATATTGCTCGCCGCCCCTTTCGGGTCTTCACAGTAGAACTCCCCGCTGGCAATGCCTGCCTCAATCAGCTTCTCTAAGACTTTGACGCCGGCATCAAACTGTCTGCGCAGCATATTGTTCTTATCGGTCGATTGATGTCCGAAGAAATATTCATAGACTGCAACAGTCAAATTATTCTTTTTCTGTAACAGTTCTTTCTTTTGCTCCTTTAAGAAAAGAAGAAGGATATCCGCCGCCGTATCTTCCTGCGTAATCTGTCCCGCAAAAACGTCATCTGTCTCCTGCGCCTCCATCTGCAATATCTCTAACAGAATCTGCTCCGTGCTGTCAAAATACAGATATAGCCCGCCGCGGCTGATTTCACATGCCTCCACAATATCCTTCATGGTTACATTCTTATATCCTTTCTCTACAAACACCTTCCGCGCCGTATCCAAGATGAATTGTTTCTTCTGTACTGATTTTTCTCCCATATCGCTGCTTGTTCCTTCTCCCTCTGAAATCGCCTGTCTACTTCAAAATATTTTCTATATCCCAATGGATACTCTATCATTCTTTTGGTTCCATACACCCCGGTGCGCTGCCTTCACCACCCGCACCAACGCTGCAATCCGCTTAGCTGACCCATACAGTCATACCATCGGCTTGTCCCAGAACTCTAAGTTTTCTTTCATCTTGCGGATAACGTTCAGAAATATCCTGTTATATACTGCTTCGGTCCACAACCTTCCCTTGGTCATGCCACCCAGAACATATTTCGATAAAATGCCTTTCAGAATATCCATGTCCTTGATACCCGCCCGGTCAACCGCCCTAAGTTCATCCTGCACCGTCCTGTATCTGTACTTAGAATAGACATACGGATAGTTCCTGTCAACTAACGTGGTCTTCTGCACTTCCTTAATAAAGCTCATAAGTGTGCCGTCATACACCGGGAAAGGAATGGAATGACCTTTAATGCCGGAGCCCTCAAAAGTCTCTGCAACATTGCTGCCAGCCTTCTGTTCCAGCCACGGAAGATAACGAATCAGCCTCTCAACATCCGGCTTATACATCTCCACCACCTGTCGTCTATAGGCAATATCTTCACTTTCCATACGGATTTCGTTCTCCATATCCATACCAATCCCCTTTTCTGCACACGTCTGCCCCAGCGCTGTATACTGCGTCTGTACAAGCTTTAACTAAATATGACAAGATTGTCAACACATCTTTCGACAATCCTGTCGCACGCTCTGTCATTTCATTCTAGCATACTTTTTTTAAAAGTACAGCACAAAATACCTGCAAGATTCTTGTGCAAGTTGCTAGGCAGCCCGCGAAACGGGGCTGGGAAACGGACCGGGAAACGTTCATTCTTTCTTGTAATTATTGCGCAATCGTAGTAGACTAAAGGAATGAATATCTGCTTTTTGCAGATAAAGGAGGGGTATCTTTATGAATGTAAAAGAATTTCCAGCCAGAACAGTCGTTGTGCAAAGTGAACAGGCGATCAATGCCTTATACGTAATTGCCAAAGGTACTGTACGCGCCACTTATCCGGGTGGTGAATTTTTCTTATATAAGGGCGATGTCATCGGTGCCTGTGAACTATTCTTTGACGCGCATTTTATCTCATATCAGACAGATGAAGCGTCCTCGATTGCATCCTATCCTTATTCTGCCGCACAGTTATCCGGCATTCTGCATACCAATCAAGAAATGACGACGCGGATTGTCAATTCGATGTTCAAACAGCTTCAGGAAATCCTCGACCAGTATGAACTGGCACGTTTTGACAGCGATAATTTCTATCACTATCTGATGGACAGCTATGAAGGCTATCGGAACTTCTGTTCCAAACACGGCATTTCCGCCCGTTCGCTTCCCGGCATGGAGACTTTATCCGAGCTGGTTCTGGAAGAGGATATTGCCGGCTGGATTGGCGGATATTATGCACAGCTTCGTGCGCTTGTTCCCGGTGCCTCCGTCAAAGAGCAGGATCCCGACTTCCTGCAGGGACTTTTATTGAAAACAAGCGAAGATGTCTATCATGTCACCTCCGTATGCCGTGTGTTATATGACTATAAAGCTGAGATTACAAATCTGCTGATGAGCGAAAACAGACTGGACTTTTTCGATCTCTATGCCAGCCTGCTCTACAAAATTGGCTCTCATGCAGATGATTCCACTTCTCTGATTGCTGCAATTTCCACCATGATGATTCAATTGGAAAGTCAGCCGTCTATTGACAAGGAGATGTATAAACAGCGCGTTGCCGAATATCGCGAACGTCTCAATACTTTAGATCAAAGTCCGGAAGCACAGTCATCAGACGATAGCGCCAAAGCAGATGATATCCCTGAAATACGTGATTCTTTGAATACAATTCTTGCTTATGCCAAGATAGATGAAGAGACTGCCAGCGCCTTCAGAAATGCAGTCAGTCAATACAGTAAACTGACCGACAAGAATAACTCCGACGATACTTCCAGACGTCTGCGCCTGACCATCACGAAGATGTTCTACGAGATTTACGAAAAGGCGTTTATCCGAAGCCTTCATGATTTTGAAGTGCCGAAGGTTCTGATGATGTTCTTCAATTTCGGCTACGTAGACGAACAGCTTGCCGGTATGGAAAATGCCGCGTACCTCTATTCCATCATAAATAAGCTGCCATCCGACCCTTCCCGAAAGGTGTATACAATCTATGAATGGCTGCACGCTATCTACGACGGTAAAAAGACACCCAGTCGTAATGAATTCGATACCGATTATCAGGCGCATGTACATGAACTGAAAATAACCGGTAAAATCAGTGCCACAGATGAAGCTGCCATGCTCAAAGACCGGGAGAAGCAGGTTCTCTTTGAACTGACAAATATGTTCCAGTCCGTCAACAAGATTACATTCGGACGCATCAGCAGCTTCTGCCCGATTTTTTCAGAACACAATATCTTAAAAGAATTAGATAAATCACTCGTATCTGCAGATAAAATAGAAGAAACCTTCAATCTCATCCGCTCGGTTGATTTCAGCGCATATCACCGCGATATGATTTACACCAATCCAAAGCTTGGCATCGGCAAAGAATATGTCAGCGTTGAAGTCCTTCCGGATATCATTCTTATGCCAAATATTGGCGTGCGGGGCGTTATGTGGCAGGAAATTGAAGGACGAAAGCGTACTACGCCTTCCCGTATGATGGTATCCCTCTTCCAGATGGAAGACCTGACCAATATTCTTGTCAGACTGACCGGCGATTTCCGTTGGGAAATGTGCAAGCGTATACAGGGTGCGCGCTGGAACGATATTTCAGAAGCCTCCCTCACGAGCGAATACTTCGATTATATCCAGTTTTATAAAAAGAACCACGAATTATCACCGGATGCAAAAGATAAAATTAAGCTCAACATGCAGAAAGCGAAAAACAGCTTCAAGGAAATGTTTATCAGAGATTATGTATCATGGGTTCTCTTTGAAGGCTCCGGTTCTCCCAGACTGAATAAGATAGCGCGTGCTATATTATTTACCTATTGTCCGTTTTCCAAAGAGATACGCGACAAACTCAAAATGAACCCGCTCTACAAAGAGACAATGGAACGTTACGATATCAAACTCGGACAGAAGCTTCACCATTACAACAATCTGTTCCAGAAGCTCAAAAATATGGGGGCGGACATCCCGCCGGAAATCAAGGCGCAAAGGGATTACCTTGGTTCCTGACATGTAGATACTTCTCTTTTTTGCCGTCAAAATATTTTTAATTATGCAACGTATTTCGGTCAGTTTTACTATTTTTCGATTCGTTTCGCTAATATAGTGTTAGTCTTTTGTAATATATTTATAGACTGTCCGGCAAAAAGATATTATAGTAAATATAGACTTGATTACGGAAGTCAAGTCGGTTATAGCAATTCCGGAAGAATTCCCCTTTTACACAAGCGAAAACCTCGAAGGCACGAAACCTTCGAGGTTTTTGTTTGTATTTCTATTTTAACACCATCACGGAGTATCCCGGCATCGTTGCCATTCCGCCGTCCAACTGTATCTGCTCTTCTCCCGTCACAAGCATTGCCCGCACTTTTGACTCGCTGCCTACCGGATTACCATTGACCGTCACACTGCCCAAATCAACTGTTTCCGTCTCCGCGCCCGTCACGAACACAAGCAGCACCTCGGAGCCCTCATAGCTTTTGCGCAGCACACACACGGTATCTGTCGATGCCTCTTTCAGATATGTTGCTTCACCTCTGGCGATCTCCGGATTTTGGTTTCTGACCTTGATGACCTTTTTATAAAAATGATATACGGAAGCTTCATCCTCCTGCTGCTCTTCCAGACTCTCGAACTTCATTTTCACCGCATCCATATCTGCCGGACCGTCACACATACCTGCCGCATCGGTATCCATGCTCCAGAACATAGGCGCACGCTTGTTCTCATCTTTACCTGCGCCTTTCATCCCCAGTTCTTCCCCATAGTATACAAAAGCTGAACCGCTCATGAACAAATTCATTGCTGCAGCCAGCTTCGTCTGGTTTGCAGAATTTTCTCCTGCATAATACCCGGCGCTCCTGCCTAAATCATGATTTGTATAAAAAGGCGCATCAATATAATCCTCGTTATAAGCGCCAAATATCTCTGACAAAGACTCTATCGTCTCACCGTACTTAGACGCCGGAGAACCGTTCAACACTTTGGAAATAATACCGTCTTTATCTGCAAAAGCAAAATTGAACACACTGTCAATACCACTCGCATAATACGGCGCATATTCCGTCATCGGAAGCCACGCTTCGCCCACCAGATAAGCGTCTTTCCTCTGCGCCTTCACCGTGTCATTCAGCCAAGACAAAAAGTCAATATTTGCCTGCGGCGCCCCGCTGTAATATTCTTTCACCGCATCAAGACGGAAACCGCCCACTCCCATATCCAGCCAGTATTTCGTAATCTCCGCAATTTCCCCGCGCAGCGCCTCGCAGTCCAGATTCAAATCCGGCATTTCGGACCAGAACTGCGCCTCATAATACCAATCCGTGCCTTCTACCGGATAGTAGCCGCCGCCCTGCTCCTTGGAAAAATGGTAATAATCGAAATATGGACAGTCCGCTGTATCCGGCTGTGCATCTCCTAATTCCTGAAGATAGGAATACGCTTCCCGAAACCACGGATTCTGGGAAGAAGTGTGGTTCAATACCAAATCCATAATCACCTTGATTCCGCGCTTATCGCACTCTGCAAGCAATTCTTTGAAGTCCTCTGACGTGCCATATGCTTCATCAATCCCATAATAATCCGCCACATCATATTTGTGGTAGGTTGGAGACGGATTGACCGGCATCAGCCAGATTCCGTTACAGCCTAAATCCGTATCCGTTCCATCGTCCCCGTCATTGATATAATCCAGTTTCGAGATTAATCCCTGTAAATCTCCGATTCCGTCCCCGTCGCTGTCGCAAAATGAATAGACAAACACCTCATAATATGTGCGGTAATTGTCATCAATCACATTGAGGGGAATGGCATCCGTCACATCCATATCCGGGTTCGTCTCACCGCTCTCTACGTGACCCCCTTCACCGCTTTCCCCACTGCTCTCTCCATCGCTTTTTACAGAGTTTTCAATCTGTTCCCCCTGCTCCCCGGCGGTATCTGCACCGCTTCCGCACCCGGAAAGAAGCAATGCTATTAATAAAATGAAAGAAGTTATTCTTAATCCTGTTTTATTTCTTCTCATACTTTACTCCTTAGAAACGTGCGCCACAAAGCACACGATTGAAACAGGCTGCGCATCCCTGCACAGCCCGCCTGTTACTATTACTCACAAGTACTCTTTTCATCACGCAGGACGAATGCTCGCTGCAAGCGGCATTCGTCCAGAGATGACATAGATGTACTTAGACTGCGTATTTCGCAGTCTTAGCACATCTTCATCTCTTTTTAACCCTTCACGGAACCGCCCGTGATACCTTCCACATAACACTTCTGCATGATTACAAACAGAATGGAAATCGGAATTGCAATGATTACGCCGCCTGCACAGAATACTGAGAAGTATTTGTTAATCATGGACTTTCCTAACATATTGAAGAGTCCGATTGCCACCGTCCAGTCTGTCGCCACACCGGAGTTAAGCATCAGCTTTGCAAACACGAAGTCACCCCAAGGTGCAAGGAATGCATTGATAACCGTGTACACAATAATCGGTTTGGACAGCGGAATGATAACCGACCAGAAAATTTTCGCCTCAGAAGCGCCTTCCAGTCTTGCAGCCTCACTCAAAGATACAGAAATCGTATCCATGAAACCTTTACAAATCAGATAACCGAGTCCCGCGCCTGCAGAGTACACGATAATCATGCCAAGATGGCTGTTCGTCAATCCGAGTGTCTTTAAGATAAAGTAAATTGCTATCATAGACAGAACGCCCGGAAACATATTTAAAATAATGCTGAAACTCATCAATCCCTTTCTGCCTGTAAAACGAAGCTTACTCATTGTGTAAGACACCATCAGTACCAAGATGGTAGAAATCAGGCAGGAGAAAATTGCAATGACCAGCGTATTTAAAAACCACCTGTTATACTGCACAATCGAATCGGAACGCAAAAACAGCTGTGCGTAGTTATCAAGAGTCCACGTCTCCGGGAAGAAATGGGAAGTGTTAATTCCCTTGTATCCGCTAAACGACGTGACAAACAGCCAAAGGATTGGAATCAACCAAATCACTGACAGGAAAAGTAATACAAAATGTCTTATAATGGATTTTATCGTCTTTTTCATTATTGAAACTCTTCCTCCTTATCTCCTTTAATTGTTCTGGTAAATGTAACCAGAGTGAACGCCGCGCAGATAATGAATACAATGATACCGATAACAGATGCCATCTTGTAGTTATAGTACTCATTCGTCAATCGGAACAGCCACGTTACCAGCAAGTCAACCTCTTTTGCATTAGAGTTTGCAAGAAGCTGGTCGCTTGTTACGAACACATCCTGCGTCAACAGGTAAATAACGTTGAAGTTGTTGATGTTCTTGACAAAGTCCGTAATCAGACTCGGTCCGGTTACAAACAATACATACGGCATTGTAATCTTAATGAATATCTGCAAAGGATTTGCGCCGTCAATTCTTGCACTCTCAATCTGGTCTTCCGGTATGTTCATCAACACACCCGTCGCAACAAGCATCTGATAGGGAATACCTATCCAGATATTGATGATGATAATCATTACCTTTGCCCAGCCGGGATTCGTCAGGAACGGAATGTAACTTAAGTTAGAAGGAACAAGCCCTACATTCTTGAGAAAATCCGTAAAACCGATGCTGTTACAGAATGTATTGACGATACCGTTGTCTGCAAAGAAGTTACGAACCAAAAGCAAGGTTACGAACTGCGGCACTGCAATCGCTATGATAAAGAGTGTTCTCCACAGCTTCGGAAGCTTTGTTTTCTTATCGTTAATAAACTTCGCCATCAAAATACCGCCAATGTAGGTGGTAAATGTTGCGAGCACTGCCCACTCCAATGTCCAGACTAAGACTTTCTTAAAGGAATAACCGAAAGTAACCGTCACGGAACTGGTAAACAGGTTCTTGAAGTTCGACCAGCCTACCCATGTAAACAATGCATTTGGCGGCATATGCTGCTGGTCGTAATTCGTAAATGCCACCGCAATCAATACGAGAATCGGCAGAATGTTCATGATAACAATGCCGATTGCCGGTAATGTCAACAAAGTAATATGAAATTTTTCATTAAACATCGTCCGCACATCTTCACGGAAGGTATTGATATGCTCACCGTTCTCCTTCTGCTGCTGCAGACGATATACTGCTTTCATGTTTGAAATATAAAAAACAATAAATACAAAAATAATAAATAACGAAATAATGGAATTCAAAAGAATCAGGAAAGAGTTATCATAGTCATTTACAGTACTGGTCATGGTCAACGGGTCGAAAACCTGCTCGAACTGCACTGTACCAAGCGTCCCGAACTTCGCGAGGTTTGGCGCCGCATATCCGATGCACATCACTACAAAAAGCACCTCAACCAGACACATAATAATACCGTTAATCACCTGTTTTCTGGCAAAATAACCTGCACCCATCAACACTGCAGATAGCTTTACCCAAATATCTCCCTTGACAAAGGCAATTCCAAAATTTTTAAAATAATTTTCTAACGCGTTTAATGCCTTCTTCATACGAAACTCCTCTCAGAAGCAACTATTTTTATGCTGTATGAGCATCTTAAATGTTTTTATGAAAGAAATACTTTGTTTAAAAAAGGGGCGAGCGAATATACACCCACCCCTCTTAAATTACTTATCATCCGCCGAGTTTGCGAAGCAATACTCGCAAAGTTAATCTCGAAGAGATTTACTTTTACTCTACAGGCGCCGTGATACCTTCTACTGTTGTATCAAGCAATTCCTGTAAATCTGTGCCGTCCGGATTACCGGAAGCTAAAATCTGTCCCAATGTCTCAGCCGGTGACCAGAAGTTACCGCCTACACGCTGAGGTGTTGCATATGCTGCCTGCGCCGCAAGCGCTGCGATAGCCGGGTTAGACTGAACTGCATCGGAAGATGCTGCTGCAAGGTTTGCAGGGCCAAGACCTCTTGCGTCAAATCTTGCTGTCTGAGCTGCTTCATTTGTCAGGAACTCTGCAAGAAGCATAGACCAGCCAAGGTTTGCGGAATGAGGATTTACACCTACCAGCTTGTATCCTGAATAAGAAGACATCTGGCAGTCTTTTCCGCCTGCATTGAAGGTAGGAAGCTTACATGCCGCATAATTGTCTCCCCATGCTTCCTGAGCAGTCTCAGCTCTCCATGTACCGTTTACGCAGGCAACTACATTGCCTTCTGCAATCTGGGTAGCCATATCTTCATCACCCATATCTACGAATACGTTGGAAGCTGTCAGGTCGATAATTGCCTGTGCTACATCCGTACCACCCGCTGCATTCCATGCACATGTGTTTGTCATGCCGTCGTCATTTAAGGTCAGCTCTAAGCCTGCACCTTGGAAGAAAGCGTAGATATACCAACCGTTGGAGATATCCATAGCAATCTTCTTGCCTGCTGCATCTGCGACTTCAATCATTTTCTCTAAGGACTTCACATCATCCTCCGTAAATACGGAAGAATCATAGAACATGAAGTAACCGTTATCTGCTGTCATCGGGTATGCATACAACTTACCGTCTACAGTTGCCGCCTCAACAGCGCCGGTAGCGTTTTCTGCCGCCACATCATATGTGTAGTGAGCCGCTACCTCCTGCAATGCACCTGCCTGTACAAGCTCGTTAATCTGGTCATCAGCAAAAGCAAACACGTCTGCTGCCGCTTCAACGTCTGTCAGAATTGTATCTTTCGCCGTTGACTCGGACTCCGCACCCAATGTGATATCAAATGTTACATCAGGATATGTCGCTTTAAAGTCGTCAAGTAATTTGGTTGTAAGATCCTGATCTTCCTCAGATGCCCATACAGTCAAAGCAACCGTGCCAGATGTGTTTGCGATCAGAGTCGCAATCGGGTCAGATGCGTCTGCAGCAGATGAAGTATCTTCTGCCGGCGCTGCGTCCTCTGCCGGTGCTGCATCTTCTGCCGGCGCTGCATCCTCTGCCGGTGCCGCTTCTTCCGTTGCCGGTGTACTTGCTGCGCCATCATTAGAATTACCGCATCCTGCAAGACAGCCGGCTACCATTGCTGTTGCCAGTAATGTTGCCAATACTTTCTTCTTCATAATGTCTTTCCTCTCTCTTTCCGATTTAGCAAGTAAAGGTCCTGCTAAATCTTAGTGTTACCATTTTTTTGGTTTCTATATAAAACGTGCTGCCACGTCTTACATCACAAGAAAATGCCTGCGGCATTATGTTCGGAAGAACCTTCGGTTCTTCCACTCTTTGAAGGAATTTCCTATACTACAAGAAAATCTCTTCGCGAATTATCATAAGAAAATCTGCTTCGCGAATTATCTTGGGAAGAGCCTTCGGTTCTTCCACTCTTTATAGAACAATCAAGAGTTTTATATTCTATCTATAGAATATAAAGAAAGGACTAGTCCTTTCTTGCGCCCGGATTTGCGGTGCAAATCTCTTAAGCAAACTTGTTCATCATGCTATCTGCGGAAGAGAGCCGTCTGCGTGCGAATCCAGCTCCTGCGCTCCTCCGGAAGCAGCTCGTCCGAAAAACGCCACTTCCAGTTAGAACCTATCGTGGAAGGACGGTTCATCCTCGCCTCGCTTCCAAGCTGTAAAATATCCTGCATCTGTAAAATCACCACATCGGCTATACTTGCGTATGCCGCCCGAATCATGGCATCGGATATCTGCTCTTTCCTGTCTATATTTAAATAAGAATACATATATGCAAGTTCATAATCCGTACAATTCCTGTAATAGCCGATAATCGTATCATTATCATGGGTCCCCGCATAAACCACCGTGTTGGTATCCGTATAATTATGTGGCAGATAGATATTATCCGCTTTGCCGTCAAAGGCGAATAACAGTATTTTCATATCCGGCCATCCCATTTTCCGAATCAGCTTATTGACTCCCGGAAGCACGGTTCCCATATTCTCTGCAATAATCTTCGTATCGCCGGAGGCTTTCTCTATCGCATCGGCAAATTTCCTGCCCGGTCCTTTAGACCACCTTCCCTCGCGGACATCGGTTCTTCCGGCTTCAACGCTAAAATACTTGAAAGCTCCTAGAAAATGATCCACCTTAATGATGTCAAACATCGCCGCCTGCTGCCTGATCCTCAGCTTCCACCAGCTAAATCCGTCTGCCTCCATGGCGTCCCAGTCATAAACCGGATTCCCCCATATCTGTCCCTCTTTTGAAAAGTGATCCGGAGGACACGCCGCCGCACGAAGCATATTCCCCTGTGCATCCAGAAGAAAATATTCTCTGTGCGTCCAGACATCCACGCTGTCATATGCGACATAAAAGGGCACGTCCCCAATCATCTGAACGCCTTTTTTCTTCGCATATTCCCTCAAAATTTCCCATTGTCTGTAGAACTCATATTGACAAAATTTCCAGAACGAAATCTGCTGCGATAACTTATGCCGGTATTGTGCCAGCGTCTCCACTTCTCTGCTTCGGACCGCCTCATCCCACTCATACCAAGCCTTACCATCAAACTCATATTTAAGCGCCATATAAAGACTGTAATCATCAAGCCAAATCCTGCTCTTATCGCAAAACGCTATGTACTGCTCCTTAAGACAGTCAAACCGCTCAAATGCTGCCTGTAAAACTTTGTATCTGTTCTGATACAATACGGCGTAGTCAATGTATTCGCCGCTCGTTCCCCAAGGGTACGCATCCACCTCTTCCCTGCACAGCAGACCTTCTTCTATTAAATCTTCCAAGTCAATATAATAAGGATTGCCGGCAAAAAGTGATATGGACTGAAAAGGGCTGTCCCCTACGCTAAGCGGTCCCATTGGCAGTATCTGCCAATATTTCTGCTTCAAATCCGCCAGCAGGTCCACAAACTTAAAAGCCGCATGACCAAAGGTTCCTATCCCGTATGCAGACGGCAGACTGGATATCGGTAATAATATGCCCGCACCCCTTGTCAATGCTTTTTCTTTCACCCCTTTGACCCCCATCAACGAAAATCTCGATTCGTTTTTTTCGTAAACTTTCGTATCTGAGATAAATCTAACACCTACTACCATGTTTTGTCAATACGGAAATCCTTTTCCGAGTTCGTTTTTTCCATTTTATACTGTTTTTGCTTTCATTTTTTGTTGAATTTTGCCAAATTTGCGAAAACTTTCGCAAATTATCAAAACACATCTTGCAATTCAACTTTTTTTCTTCTATGCTAAATTTAATAATAACTTGTGAGGTATCAATATGGCTACAATCAAAGACATTGCCAACCAACTCGGCATATCCGCCAGTACGGTATCCAAAGGCTTAAACGGCGCCAGCGACATCAGCGAATCATTGCGTCAGTCCGTGCTTGACACGGCTGTCGAACTCGGCTACACCACGAAACAGATGCGGGGCAAAGTCCAGAGAAAACTCTGTATCTTCGTGGAAAACATGGACTATGAAAACCCGGAGCAGTTCGGCTATGATATCATTCTCGGATTCCGCCAGTCAGCCTTTCGCGAAAACTATGATGTCACGGTGACTCCCGTCACGCCACTTTTCCAGTCAACAGAAAAGTATGATACTTACATGCTAAAAAACGGTTATGTAGGTGCTTTTATGGTCGGTTTTGCTTTACAGGACGATTGGATGGCACAGTTTAATACCACCAATATTCCCACGATTCTTCTGGACAATTATATTAAGAAAAACCCTGCCGTCAGCTATATCGGCACCGACAGCTTTGAGGGAATTGATGACGCCATCGTACATCTGATGAATCTGGGACACCGACGGATTGCTCTAATCAACGGTTCCCGCAATTCTATGATATCTGAGCAGCGCAGACAGGCTTACATCGATAGCATGACCGCCCACAATCTCCCTTTCAGTGAGGCAACCATGCCCTATGGCTACTATGTCGCCGACGCGGCAAAGGATCATGTCAGCACCCTGCTCTCCATGGGGATTACCGCCATTTTATGTTGTAACGACCTGATGGCATCGGGTGTTCTGACTGAATGCAGCCTGCGCGGACGCCGCGTACCGGAGGACGTCAGCGTAATCGGCTTCGACGACCTCCCAATTTCTGAAATGCTTACGCCCCCGCTCACCACCATCCGTCAGGACAGGCTTGCCCTCGGCATGTGCGGCTTTTATACCCTCAACTCATTGATTCACCGTGTTCCCATCAGCCGGACGCTGCTTCGCCCCCAACTCATCGTCAGAAGTTCTACAGCACCGGCTGCAGAATGATATCACATGCCGCAGACTGACAGGAATTTTTTTCTTTATGGTCTATAATCCCGTACTGCTTCTAATGTCGGCAGCGATTGACCATTATAGTCAAACAACGCCTGATTCGCCCACTCATTGCCGCAGGGACCCTTTTCTTCAATATATTGTAATGCGCCCTCTGTTGCCCAGCCGGAACCGGGAACCGGAATCCATGCAGCTTCCCAGTAGAAAAATCCTCTGCACTTCTTCTCCGGCACTTGATCTATCACCGCAAACAAAGCATTCATAAAATCCTTCTGTCCTTCCCTGCTCATAGGAAAAGGTATCTTCTCCACGAGATTTGGCTTCGTGGCATAGCCTTTGCGCTCATCGGGCGCCAGCTTCTCATATCCTGCATAGTCCTCCATGGTAAATCCCATAGATACTTCCGCAATCATCAGTTCCTTGCCGTAACGGACCGCCAGATCATTCATATTCTTCTGCAAATCTTCCAGCAATCCATGCCAGAACGGATAATAGGACAATCCAATTATCTGAAAATCCTCTCCACGCTGCAGATAGTGGTCGAACCAGTCTCTGTACATCGGACCATTTCCACCGTTATCCAAGTGAATCATCACCGGCATATCCGCATCCACTGCACGCACACCGCGGATTCCCGCACTGACAAACCGTGCCAGATTATCATAATTCGGCATTTTTCCGAGAGGCCACAGCATACCGTTGGTCAGCTCGTTACCCACCTGCACCAAGTCCGGATACACTCCCGCCTCCTTCATGGCAAGCAGTGTATCTTTCGTAAAGTCATAAACCGCCTGTTCCAGCTGTTCTGCATTCATACCGCGCCATGCCTTCGGCACACGCTGTTTGCCCGGATCTGCCCAGAAATCACTATAGTGGAGATTTAACAACACATCCATATCATGAGCCTGTGCACGCTTCGCCAGTTCTATGGTGACAGATAAATCATTGGTGCCCGCCCCGTAAGGCTCTCCCTCCTCTGTATAAGGGTCGTTCCACAATCGGAGACGGACCGCATTGAACCCATAGCTTTGTAAAATATCAAAAACATCTTTTTCCACGCCATGGTCATAAAACCTTCCGCCAAGGCGTTCCACCTCCAGAATCGAAGATATATCTGCACCTTTATAAAATTTCATATCTGACAGCCCGCCTTCCCAGCCTTCCTCTTTTTTCTCAGCCCTGAAGAATGCCCGCTGCAAGCGGCATTCTTCCAGAGCTGGCTTTAGATGTACTTGGACTGCGTATCCTGCATTCCTAGTACATCTCCATCTCTTATTAATCGAAATCAAATTTCGTAAAACGCTTCATTGCATCCTTATACCGGAACCGCACCAGTTCATTCTTCTCAAGCACGTCTTCTTCCGTTCCCACATACTGACAGCGGATGCAGTGATATTCTTTTTTATCCTTGTCATAAAACATATCAATATCTAAGTCTCTCATAAAGCAGGAGGGACACCTGTAATTTAATTTGCCTTTGCCAGATTGAGCCATGTCGCAAATACCTCCTTATCCTTTAACTTGGTTGTATAGCCTAACGTGAACATCGGTGAAAATGCATAGCCTTCTTTGATGTAGCCGACAGCGTCCTTCTTCTCACAGCTTAGGGACACTCTCGTCTCGATTTCCGGTACAACGGCAATCGTCTCCGTCGCGCCCTGCATCTGCGCCTCGCGACATTTGTATGCATAGTCAATTTTCTCGGTATTTGTACCGTCAGTCACGGAGAGTACGATATTCGTCATATCCTCAGAGTACTCCGTAGTACCGTAGCATGCCACCATATATTCGTTAATTTCTACTTCTGCAGCCGGGTCGCTCATCTCCAAAACAGTTCTCTCAATCTTAATCTTAGAGCTTCCTTCCTCAAAGTACATCTTCGTCTGCAGCTTCACTGTCAAATCGTAAAACTCAATGTCTACCGGGTCAAGCGTCAGGATTCTTGTATTACCCTCCTGTGAAAAATGCGCTTTCGTTCTGCACAGACATAAATCCACTTCTTCCCCGTTATGCACAAGCTTCGCGCTTCTGATTGTACCTTCCCCTGCATAGTGCGTAAAGTAACCGGCTCTGTACTTCTCCTGAATCAAGAAAGGATACGAAGCGTCCGTCACATGCTTCGTGCCGATACCTACAGGCCACTCTAACTTCGCAGCGTAAGGACGTAAATCAACAATGGCGCCGCCCTGATCCATGTTTGCGCAGACTCTCATATACGGGTCGCAGTACCAGAACAGCTGCTTATCCGAACCGTATAAGATATCACGCCACAATGCACATTCCGGCTCTGTCAGCCTTCTGTTCGCACGATAGAAATCCGCAAACTCAGCCATGGTCATATCGTCCAGCTTGCCCTCTTTCTTGAGCTGACCGTAATATGCCATGCCGTCCTCGTAAGACTTAAGGAGCAGTTCGTACGGTGCTTCCCAGCGTCCCATCTTGTTCATCCAGCCGGGTCCGACAAACATCATGTTATAAGCATAACCGTTATTATATTTTGCCAGCGCGCGGTACTGATCAATCAAATTGTACAGATAGGGATATTCCCATGTCTTAGAATCATAACTCATACTTCTGAGCACATTCTGCGGATGAGTACCGAAATTCGATCCGTTACCGTCATAGCAGGCAATCAAATCGCGGGATAGATGGGGAATTGCCACGATACCGGAATCCTCCTCCTCGTTAGCCGCAGGTGCATGTACATTCTGCTTACTCGGAATCCAAGGCGCCCACGGACCGCCATCCATGAACGTATACCATGAATTGTTGCAGGTATGGTATGCTTTCGGTCCCTCTTCCCAGCAGGTGGCAACAGCGCATTTCACCATAGGATATTTCTCTTTGATATAATTCACCAAATCGGCATCCATATAGTAGGAACCCGTTGATTCCGGATAAAAACCGAATCTGTCCTTGAATTTGCCGAACACGTCATCCACGATAGATTTCTTGTCCTCCATGGAAAACATCCAGATACAGAAATCCTTTGTCTTATATTTCTCACGGAACTCTTCACACGGAAGACCGAGCAGCGATAATGCAATCTCATCGCCGTATTTCTCATGATCCGCCTTTGCCAGTTCCACCGCTTCATCATTAAATAAAGAAGCATAGGTCATCTGAATCGTTGTCTTTAAGCCGTTCTTGTGCGCAATCGACTGCTGCGTCTTAAAGATATCAAGAGACTCTGTCAAAAGCTCCTTTCTTCCGATATCCTCCTCCTTGCCGTGTCCGGTCACCTTCTCCGCGTACTCCGGTACCATCTCCGGACGATGGATGATGTTTACAATAAACTTATCCATATTGTTTCGCCCTCCGTTTTCATTTGGTGTTTGTTTTATTCTGCTGCTTCTGTTCCTCTAATCCGTGATACCGCTGCACTTTTCTCAAACAATCTCCCCAATTACTGACACTTCATGTCAATTAACATGTCGCATCATGGTTGTTTTTGGTGGTTTTTACTTTGCGCAATCGGTTGTTCATGTTTGAATCATAACAAACTGCACAGAAACTGTCAATGTATTTTTTGCTAAAAATGGAAAAAATATTCAAAGAATTGCACAATCCTAAAGATTCGGTTAGAATAGTAACACTGCACCATACCAGCGTCAGTGTCGTTCAATTAAATCGGACGCCTCTGAGCAGGAGATTTGTGTCTGCTTATTGCCTGCCACAGACTCGTTTACGCAAATCTCAGACAAGCTGAGATAAAACCAAAGCAGAAATGGAGAAAACCATGAAAATTACAATTATAGACGGACAGGGCGGAAGAATCGGGAAATCAATCATCGAACAAATTAAGAAAAAACATGCGGATTTAGAGCTGTATGCCATCGGCACGAACAGTATCGCAACCTCCGCCATGCTCAAAGCAGGCGCAGATTACGGTGCGACAGGCGATAACGCAGTAATCGTCAACGCTGCAGATTCCGATATCATTGCAGGACCTATCGGCATCGTGTTTGCCAACGCACTGCTTGGTGAGATTACCCCTGCCATCGCCACTGCAATCGGTGCAAGTAAGGCATATAAAATTTTGATTCCGGTCAACCGGTGCAATCATTTCGTAGCCGGTTGCACGGAGACCTCCATGGGGGAATATATCCGCATTGCCGTGGAAAAGATCGAGTCGATGCTGCAGGCTGCGGATTTCTGATAAAACCACGGTCTGCACAAAGCTTTAACGCCAAACCCTTCTTCCAGTATACTCTCTCCCAATCCTTCCATGCGCTCTGCTCCTTTCCACAACTCCTCAATATCGGAATAATTGATATATTCCGATATTGTTTCCATGAAATTATGGCGATGCGGGTACATGATTGCATTTAGAAACCGCAATAGGCTGAATCCTTCATCCCCTTCACTTCCATAATATACCGCATCTCACAGTCTGATAATAACCAATTCCAGTAAATCATAAAGAACTCTCTATCAGCTTAATTCCCGTGCAATCTGCCATCTCAATTTACCAAAAGTTCATTTTGCCCCAACATCATCACAAAAAAAACACTTTTTTAAAAAACTACTTTTCTGTCTATTCTGTACACTTTTCATTTATGGACAAAGCCAAAGATTATGCAGGCTGAATATTGTAGAGCGCACATATAATTGTTAGAATATGCCCGTAAAAAGAATAAATGTTTGAAAAATGCCAACGACACGGCAAGGAGGAGAATTATGAAAATTTATAACATTGATGACCCACAGAAATTTCTTGACGTAGTGAAACAGTGCAAAGGAGAAGTCGAACTGGTTTCCAAGCAGGGCGACCGCCTGAATCTGAAATCCGAACTGACAAAATACATTGCAATTGCCCAGCTCTTCACAGATAATACTTTCATTAACGAGATGGAACTGATTGCTTCCGAACCCGAAGACGTAATGCTTCTTATGGACTATATGATGGAAGGGAAATAATCCCTTCCATTTTCTCCATTTCTGCTCTGCCTGCCACAAATCTCGAAATCGAAAATTTGAACTTTCAATCCTATTTCCTGCCGTGATGCGCGCGGCTTCCGCAATGTCCGGTATGACCTGAACCCGTTGTCTGTGCGCAGGAACCGTCGCAGTATCCGCCGTCGTGCGCATACCCGCAGTAGGTCGTTTCATCATGAACATGCTGCCCTGTCTCATCACAGCCTTCTATCGTGCAAACCGCCACTGCCCCGCAGGATCCGTCACAATAACCGCACTCATGCGCATATCCGCAGTAGGTTGTCTTGTTATGTTCATGATATCCTGTCTTGTCACAGTCCTCTATCGTACAGACTGCCACCGCTTTGCAAGAACCGTCGCAATAACCGCCCTTATGGTTATATCCACAATAGGTCTCATCATCATGCGTATGAAGCCCGGTCTGCTCACATCCCTCTACCGTACATACTTCACATACGGCAGCCGTCGTCGTATTCACCCTGTTATGATGGTGCCCATGGGCAGACACAGGCATAACAAAGGATACCGTCAGCAACATCCCCATCATTCCAAGCACTGACTTCTTTTTCATATAAACCACCTCATTATTCCATAGCCTTGATAATAGTTTCTACTCTTCTACCTTATTTAGTTTATTTTATCGCCCTTTATGCACAATGTCAACCGAAGTGACAACACATTGTTCCCGGATTCCATAGAACGCAAAATAACGGTTTTCCATAGGAATCCATTCGTGTTCAAACCGCTGCCACATCCCTGCACCATTTCGCGCTAAGATTCTCTCCTTTTGCTCATCCACAGAAACCTCCAGAAAGAATCGCAGCTGATAGACTGATCCAAAATAAGGATGACAGCTATAGGCTCCTTCTATAATATTAAGCCTGTTCCATAGTACGTCCCTGTCTTCTCCTAATTCCATCGTGCGGCAGTCAAAAGGTCTATAGGATAATCCTTGTTCGTCCGCCAAATGTTCTAACACTTCCGACCGGAATCTCTCATAGTCCACATTGCCGCCGGGCTGTCTATACCGCTCTTTCGTCCGCTGTTTTGGTCTTAAGAAAAAATCGTCCATATGAAAAAGATTACCACCGTATTTCTCGGCAATCGCCTGCCCCAGCGTGGACTTGCCGCTGCCACACATACCATCGATTGCCACATGAACCTGCTGTCTATGTCCGCCGGATGACTCCGCCTGCCGCAACGCACTCTCTACTGCAGTACACACCATAGTAAACCCGCTGATTTCGCACCCCATACCTAACCTCTTTCAGCTGCCGGCGCCGCCTCCATTCCATACGCATTCATCACTCCCGCTCTTTTCAGCGCCATGATAATAACAGGAATCAACAGAAGCTGCAGAATGATTCCCGGTATCGCATTTAAAAACGCGCCTGCCAAAAATATCTGCATCGAAAATCCGCTTCCGGCAATACCGTGCAGCGCTATACTTGCAACACCCCATGCAGCTCTTCCCGCAACCATCGCACCAAGAAGACTCACATAAATATAAAGTGTCTTTTTAGGAAGCTTTGCATACAAAACGCCCGTCATCACTCCGTATACTGCCAGTTCCACAGCCATTGCAGCTGCCGTAGGCATCATCGGCGGCATACCGAACATCATACTCCTCAGAAGCGGCGTTACCATTCCGACTGCCAGCCCGTACTGCCAGCCGCAGATAAAGCCACATAACATCACCGGAATATGCATCGGCAGAAGCATATTGCCAATCTGCTGAATCTGCCCCGTCAGGAAAGGCAGAACAATCCCCAATGCCATAAAAAAAGCTGATAATACAAGTTTACGTGTCTGTTTCATGATTACTTTCCTCCATAGATAAAGATTTGTTTAAATACAACAAAAAAAGAACGCAAGCAAAGCGGTTCTTCCGCATTCATTACCTTCCTAGTAAACTAATCCATCTATTCAATTTTCTGACAGCTTATATTCCGTTCATTTCATATGTAATACTTTCACGGACGCTTGGCATCCTTCAACCGGCTAAGACCGGTCACTGACATATCATATCCCATCTATACATCTTGTATTCTAGCGTCTGCGCATATTTTTGTCAATATGCCTCCCAAAATCCGTCCGGCAGTCCCATCTGACATTTTTTACACTGCGAACCAAGGATTTCATGCAGACCGCGTAGAGTTTCTCATCCGCACCTCATATCCGAGCAGCGTGCGTCTCTTCACCTCTTCATCGTCGAGTATCTTAAGCAGCAGTTCGCACGCCATGCGGCCCAGTTCTTCCACATCATACCGGATTGATGTGATGGACGGCATACGGTATGCAAGCGTCGTGCTGTCGTAAAAAGACACCACCTGCATCTGCTCCGGTATCTCTATCCGTCTCTGCTGCAGGGCATTAAGCACACACCCGCACAGGAAATCATCCATGCACACGATACATTCTGTCCTGTCTGCTAAAAGCCCGTCAACAATGTGCTCCACCTCACTGCTTCCATCGACATTTAAAAATATCTGTTTCTCCCCGTTCCATCTTTTTCTTGCAGTAAAAGCATCTTCAAACCCACTCAGCCTGCTGCGGGTAACAATATATCTCTCGTCCCCGCCGATTAAGGCAATCCTTTTGATACCGCATTCCAGCAGTTTGCCGGTTAATTCCCTGCACGCTGTCTGGTGGTCGTTGTCAATCTGCACTACGCTTTCATCATCAGCGCTTCCGATTGCAACAAACGGCACGCCGTTTTCTTTCAAGTACTTCATCGGTGCATCATCAGTCAAAGTTCTCGTCAATATCACACCGTCAATCTTGCGGTTTGTCACCGCCCTTTCAAGCTGCGTGATATCATCCGCCGTCACCATGGAAATCAGCACATCATATCCATGAGAAGAAGCCGTCCTGCTGATTCCCAGCATACAGTTCTGGAAAAAGGGCAGCTCCACAATATTATAATCCCCCGGCAGCACCATTCCAAGATTGAAAGTTTTATTCTGCGCAAGTCCTTTGGCAACCACATTCGGACTGTAATGATGCTCCTCTATATATTCCAAGACTCTTTCCCGCGTCTGCTCTCCGATTCTTCCCTTGCCGGATATGGCTCTTGACACGGTCGTCTTAGACACGCCGAGCTCCGCCGCAATATCTCCTATCGTTAAGTTCTTATCGTCCATGATTTCCTCTCAGATGATACGCAATTATTTATCTTATCACTACCACAAGCATATCTTTCTTACTTTACGCCATCATAAAACTATGGTAAAATTCATACAACACGTCGCGCAATCGGTTGCACATTACAAGATTACCAGATACACAATTGTTGCGCAAGTCATTTTACAGCAAATCTTCCGGCAGGATAACAATTGATGGACGATATCGAGGCAAAATCAGCAGGGCACCTTTTAACACTCAAGTCACTAATAGAAAGGACAACATTCTTATGAAAACAGACAGACTTTTATTCGGCGCAGCATATTACGACGAGTACCTCCCCTATGACAGAATCGAAAAAGACATGGAGATGATGAAAAAAGCTAACATCAATACCATCCGCATCGCAGAATCCACATGGAGCACTTGGGAACCGCAGGAAGGCGTGTTCGATTTCACACATCTGCACAGGATGCTGCAGGCTTCTGCGGCACATGGCATTTCAGTCATCGTAGGCACTCCTACCTATGCCATTCCCACATGGCTTGCCGCAAAGTGCCCCGACATCATCGCCGAGACACACGACGGTCCGGGACGCTACGGACACAGACAGAACATGGACATCACCCATCCGGTTTATTTAAAACATGCGGAAATCATCATAAGACGCCTGATGGAAGAAGTCTCTTCTTATGGACATGTGATCGGCTTCCAGCTTGACAATGAGACAAAATCTTACGACACCTGCAGCAAATATGCGCAGAAGAAATTCACAGACTATCTGTATCAGAAATATGATGGCAGCCTTGACGCCCTCAATCACGACTTCGGTCTTGACTATTGGAGCAACCGCATTAACGCATGGAAGGATTTTCCGGACGTGCGCGGCACGATCAACGGCTCTCTCGGTGCAGAATATCAAAAATTTCAACGGAAACTCGTGACAGATTTCCTCGCATGGCAGTGCGCCATCGTAGCGGAATATGCCCGCCCTGACCAGTTCATCACACAGAATTTCGATTTTGACTGGAAAGGTTACTCTTACGGTCTGCAGCCGGAAGTCAACCACTGGGAAGCCGCCAAACCGCTGACCGTAGCCGGTTATGACATCTACCACCCTTCCGCACAGGATCTTACCGGTAAGGAGATTTCTTTTGGCGGCGCCCTTGCCCGTTCCGTCAAAAAGGACAACTACCTGATTCTGGAAACAGAGGCGCAGGGAAACCACGGATGGCTGCACTATCCCGGTCAACTCCGTATGCAGGCCTTTAGCCATCTTGCTTCCGGTTCCAATTCTGTCATGTACTGGCACTGGCATTCCATCCACAATGCCATCGAATCCTACTGGAAAGGCATCTTAAGCCACAATCTGAAAGAAAATGCAACCTACAGAGAGGCTTGTACCATCGGCACAGATTTTGCCAGATACGGAGACCATCTGAAAAACCTGCGCAAAAAAGCGGACGTAGCGCTCCTGCTCTCCAACGAGTCGTTGACCGGACTCAAGTGGTTTGCTATCCATGCCGACCTAAAATATAACGATATTGTCAGATGGCTCTACGACGCTTTCTATGAACTGAATATTGAGTGCGATATCTTGTCCACGGAAGATACTGACTTATTTAGTCAATATAAAGTATTGGTGACTCCGGCGCTTTACAGTGCTTCCGACACGCTTGTCACCAGTCTGCGAAACTATGTCTCCGAAGGCGGTCTCTTGATTTCTACCTTTAAAACGGCTTTTTCGGATTCAGTACTGAAAATCTATCACGACGACCAGCCCCACGGACTGACAGATGTGTTTGGAATGACCTACGACCAGTTTACCGATGCAGTCAATGTAGGTTTAAAAGACTGTGTTTTCCAAAATCGCACAGATACGGTCAACAACGACGCTCTCCGGGCGGATACCGCTACTATTGATGCCGCCAACGCCTGCGTCCACTACTGGATGGAACTGCTCATCCCTAATAACGCCAAAACGCTTGCATCCTACAGACACCCACAATGGGGCAGCTATGCTGCCGTCACCGAGAATCGTTTCGGCAAAGGATGCGCCGTCTATCTCGGATGTTACTTCGATGCGGCAATCCTAAAAGAGTTATTGACCTATTTAGTTCGCAATGTCGGCATTCCGCTTCCCTATGAACATTATCCGATTGTCACCAAACGGGGCGTTAACGACTACAACAAAAAAGTCACTTACTATTTCAATTATGCGGAAGAAGCAGCCACCATTACATGGCGCGGTGCGGATGCCCGTCTGCTGATGCAGGATAAGATGGTAACAGACGGGGATGTCTTAACCATTGGCGGCTGGGACTTCCTGATTCTGGAAGAAAACTAACTGCAAAATACTGAAGGCTGTCAGCTCTGTCGCCTATACACCTGCCAGCCTTCTTCCACACAAACAATTATCAGCGTAAAGATAACCCAGAGCATGGCGTGTTCTCTGCCCCACGATACTGATTCATAGACTGAATCAGTCATTACAAGAAAAAGCGGCATACAGGACGTCAGAAAGTACAAAAAGCCTCTAAACATCATGCTAATCATCATCGGCGCCACCCACAGGATTGCCGCCACTGCCGCCGCACCAAAATTACTTTTAGCATGTGCCGAAACACTCATCGTAATGGCACACAGAAGCAGCACGGCAAGCAAATCCATTCCCAGCATCATCCCCACAAAAGAAATGGTCGGCATATAGCTTATGCTGATATGAACCAGAATTTCTCTTGACAGAACCAGTCCAATCGGACACTCTGCACCGTCAAGACCAAACACATAGGCACTCATGCACAGACATAACAGTACAACAACCACATAGACTATTACAGTCAAAGTAAATGCCGCTGCAATCTTTGCCCATGCATCCTTTCCTTTTCCATCCTTCATCGTAAACAGTAACGGCATCATTTTCGTCTGCCCTTCCTGTGCAAATACGGTAGATATGGAGAGAAGAATCAGCACGCTCGCCAATACCATGCCTATCTGTAAGGTATCTAAAAAAGACTTCCATCCATTGACATAGGCAAACGTAATGGCTTTTCCCGTTGCGCGCTCTATTTCTCCAAGCGTCGTATCCGCAATGGCGTATGCTTTCGTCGGAACCTTATAATTATCCCAGTCTCTCATATACCCGTCTGACAGATAATCTGTCACAAACCCATTTAAATAGTTTCCATCCCGCCAGCCCGGATAATCATACGTCACCTGAGACGGGAATCCGTACTCTTCCACAATCCCTGCGACTTTTCCATCCGTCAGCTCTCCCCGGTACTTCTCCGTAATCTGCCTGTTGACCCTCACAGCGTCATATCCATAATAATGCTGTCCATCCACCGTCGTCAGTTCCATATCTACTTCCGATGCCCAGAATCGGAAAATAAGAAAAAACACGGTGCAAACTGCACATATCATAAAAACCTTCTGATGCCACAGCTTATACAACTCCATTCGGTATAATCTCATTCTTCTTCCTTCCCTTCTTGCCACCTATTTTTTTCATACATGGATTCGGGAGTTAAAAGGTGCTTTTGCGATTTTATATTTGTGCAATCTGCCTTTTCCATTTACCAAAAGCTCATTTTGACCCCAACATCATCTACATGACATCTAAATAACCTCTTTTACCTTAAAAAAGATTCATTTTCCTCAATCTTACCAAAATTTTTCTGTAAATTCCCCATATTTTCTCCATATCCTTTCTCCAAATGATTAAGCCATAGAAATTTATGAACGTATACATCCTCTGGTATTATAATCTCTTTCATTTTTTTCATAAATTTTTCATCTGGATTAATCTTTTGTATAATAGAACCAGTTATTTAAGTGTCCGGTGTAGAGTAAGACCCCGGAGAGCATAGGACTGATAACATGACAGATAAAGAACTCATCACAAAAGTTCATAACGGAAACAAAGAGGCGCTCAACCAGATTGCCGACAGATATTATGACGAAATCTACCGTTTCTGCCTGTATCTTACCGGAAAGGAAACGGACTCCTATGATATCACACAGGAAGTCTTTCTTCGTTTTATTAAATATGTAGATTCCTATGAATACAGGAATCTGAAGGGCTATCTGCTCATTATTGCCCGCAATCTGTGCCGGGACTATTTCCATCACAGCAAAGACGTAAGCTTTATGGAAGAAACGGATTATCCGGGCACGGAAGATACACAGCTTGGCAATCTGGAAAACCGTATGCTTCTGCAGCAGGCGCTTGGACAGCTGCCTGTAAACCAAAGGGAAATTGTAATTCTGCGAATCTATGAAGAACTCAAATTCCATGAAATCGCATCGATATTGGGCTGCAATCTGTCAACGGTAAAATCAAGATTCCGGCTGGGAATCAAGAATCTCAGAAAACAATTGGAGGAAACAGAGCATGAAAAATAACGCGGACATCAAATCCCTTTTTACATCCGCAGATTCCCGACTCATAATTGATGAAACAAGAAAGCGGGATACGCTGAAGCTGATTCGTGCGCAGACCGAACGAAAAGAAATTCGCCTGCTATGCAGCGGGCGGCGGCTCTGGCTGTACCAGTTCCGCTATGCAGACAGAAATATGCTGTTTGTCCATCTGTCCAGATGTCTCTTCGTTTTTTTACTGATGGTACTCATGAATGCATATGGTGCAGATAACCAGCTTATGATTGTGGCTGCAATGATACTCTCCGGCATCCTCGGCTCCTTTTCTATTTTGGAAATCAGCAAAATCTGCTTCTCAAAGTTCTCGGAACTTAGCGAAAGCTGTTTCTTCAATATCCGCCAGATGACCGCCTACGATATGGTCTTCTCCGGTTTGATGAACCTTGCCGCTTTATCGACAGTCATTTTGTTTGCAGGCTTTCAGTGGAAAATCCGTCTGATTCAAATCGGACTGTATCTATTTGTACCTTTTATTTTCACGCAATGCGTCTGTCTCGGCATCCTGCTCACGGAAACCGGAAGAAGAAATGTATGGCTGATTGCCGTTTCCGGTGGTTTTCTCTCCGCCTTCTATGCGATATTGGCATCCACACCACGGCTTTATACCGAAACGGCTCTTTTCCTATGGGTCATCGCATTTTTCTTTGGTGCCGGCGTATTTGCGGTCCAAGTCCATGTACTTTTCAAAGAAATCAGTAAAGGAGAAATCTTATGCACGAATTAGAATTAACACAAGTAAGCAAAACATTTAAAAATAAAACGGCAGTAGATGAAATAAGCGTCCGCCTTGAACACGGCGTCTACGGGCTGCTGGGTGAAAACGGAGCCGGAAAAACCACTCTCATGAGAATGCTGTGCGGTATCTTAAAACCGACACAGGGCACGATACGATGCGACGGCATCCCGATTCTGCAAATGGGCGGCGAATACCGCCGACTCCTCGGCTATCTTCCGCAGGACTTCGGCTACTACGGAGATTTCAGCGCACTCCGCTTTCTCAATTATATCGCCGCATTGAAGGCACTGCCGGAAGAATATGCGCAAATCCGGATTGATGAACTTCTTGAGATGGTCGATTTGACCAAGGAAAAAAAGAATAAACTCAAAACCTTCTCCGGCGGTATGCTGCGAAGAGTCGGTATCGCACAGGCGCTATTAAACGACCCGGAAATCCTCGTTCTCGATGAACCCACTTCCGGTCTTGACCCCGGCGAGCGCGTCCGTTTCCGCAATATTATCAGTTCCCTTGGCAAGAACCGAATCGTTATCCTGTCCACGCACATCGTCTCGGATATCGAGTATATTGCAGACAAAATCATGATTATGAAAGACGGCAGGATTATGCATTCCGGCGATGAAGCACAGATTCTGAAAGAGGCGGAAGGCTGCGTCTGGAAATGCACCGTGCCGGAAAGTCAAGTGGACGGACTGGACAGAACATATGTCATCAGCAACTTGAGAAATCAAGGAGACCGGATAGAACTGCGCATCATTTCCAAAGAAAAGCCTGCTCTGGATGCAGAGCAGACCGCCGCAACGCTGGAAGACGCCTACCTGTTTTTTACGAAAAAAAAATCGAGCAGACTCGATTAGGAGGAATATAATATGCGCCTATATAAAACAGAATTGTATAAGCTTTGCCATAAGAAATTTTTCGTGCTGGGAAGCGTCTGTATGCTTTTGGCTCTCACCTTTCTTTTCTGCCAGCGCGTCGCCGCCACAAGAACCACAATAAACGGCATCGAATATCACGGCTATGAGGCTGTCATGGCAGATAAAGAAATTACAAAGGAATTTACCGGAGTCCTCACAGACGATACGATACAACAGATTGCCCAAAAATATGGTTTCCCGCAGAGAGTCGTTCAATACTATGGATTCTCCGACAGCAATTTCTTAAACAAATTTGTCGCCACATATGCCTCCGACGGCTACCTAAACGATTGGGACAACTATCGTATCGCTACCAGAACAGTTCCTCTCACCGAATCGGGGCTGGGCGGACTTTCTGAAAGGACCGGAGAGGATATCTGGTTTGCCTATTATGGAGAATGGGGTTCTTATCCGGAATGGTACTTTCTTGGCATGATTATGGTAAGCATCGTACTACTATGCGTTATCTCCACCGTATTTTCCGTCGAGGAGCAGAGCAATACCAAGTCTCTACTGTTCACCACAAAGGAGGGACCGGCGAAAGATACCCATGCAAAAGTTGCCGCCGCATTCACTCTGGCAATGGGACTCTGGCTTTCTGTCACCGTATTTTCCCTGCTTCTGTATGGTATCGTATACGGCACCGACAGCTTTGGCTGCCTTGCCAATCTGGTCGTTGATTTCAGTGAACCGCTGATTTCCTTCCGGATGCTGCTGGCAGAAACCATGTTCTTCAGTATGCTCGGCATACTGGAGCTGTGTGCCATCGCACTCTGCGTCTCCGCATACTGCCGCAGCACCTTTCACTCCGTCGCTGTGTGCGCACTCTGCTGGACGGTATCGCTGCTTGAACCAATGATTATCCAAGGTATCGCCCAGATATTGCTTGCTTCCTCATTAGAGCAGTCAACCCTCTATTTATGCAGCCTGATTCTTTTTCCATTTCAGCTTATGATTTACACTGCGCCGCTCTATCTGATTCATGATGCTATCGTTTCGGAACTGGACGCTGTCTCCGCCAACATGGGAATCAATGCGTACTGCATCATCAGCCTGTTGGCTGCTGCCGTCACGCTTCTGTGTATCTTCTTAGCATATCAAAGGTATCGGAAGCGATGACTTCCGATACCTGCTGATTTCTACCAATATAGCTTGCGGTTACTTCCGGTATAAGTAGAAATCATCCAGCGTTCCCCACGCTTTCGCGGCGGCACTGACACTTGCCCCAATAGTCAGTCTGCCGTCCTCTCCTACCGTGATTCCTTCCACCTCCGGGTTCTGCCAATTACACCATCCTGTTACGCCGGTCTCTGCCGCAAGCTGGTCTTTGCCGTTATCCGCATAGATATACATGTCCGCATTGTCGCCCGCATCTCCGCCTTGCAGATACAGACCGAAGACATACTCACCCGGTTCCAAATCCGTCAGGGTCTGCTCCACCGTGAAATTCACTTCACTGGTTGACCAGAAATGCAGTGAGATATCCCCACTGTAGGCGTCCGCCGCTTTGTCCTGATAATCCGTGCCGCTGCCCGTGATTTCCCACATGGAGGTATCTTCTTCCTCGAAGCTGCCATTGACAATCAGATTCCTTCTGCTCACGGATATATGCGCCGTGGGCGTCGCTTCCTGCAACACCTTCACAACATCTTCAGTCAGAACTACTCCCTCTGCTCCGGCATTTCCTTCCCCAGTGCTTCCTTCCCCCGTACTGTCCTCTCCGCTCTTATCGATTAACTCAGGCAATTTACTGGCAATCTTGAAACTGCCTGTCACCTCATACTCGCCGCCCGTAAATGTATCGACTGCAGCAAGCTGTGTTTCATCCCATGCAACCGCCACCGGAATGATACTTCTATCATTAAAGATGACGTCCACCGTCTCCGGCATTTTTAATTCCGACTGCAAAGGAACATTCACTTCCACGTCGGGAATACTCTCCACCTGTTTCTCTACGATGGTTCCGCAATGCAGATACTGAAAGGTCTTTAACGACGCCAATGCCTGACCGCTATAGTCAAACAGTGCCTGATTATCCCAAGAGCTTCCGCCGTAGTACACGCCGGCGTCTTTCGGGTCATATTCTGCCGCATAGGAGGACGCCCAGCCGGAACCATACTGCTCCCATATCTCCTTGTTCTTTGCAAGTACCTGTTCTGCATCCGCCGCGCCTTCTTCCCAAACGTCTACCGGCACCCACGCCGGCTCCCAATAGAAGTATCCTAATCCAGCCTCTCCGACTGCCGCCACTGCCGCGCAGACGTCGCGGATTTCATTGGTCTGTCCCTGCACGGTCGCCGGATATTCAGGCAGTATATCGGCTTCCCCGATGCTGTTTGCAGAGCCATCGCCATCCCCCGTCGTATACGGGTAGGAATTCTCCGCCACAAGCACTTTCTTGCCGTAGGTTCCCGCTATCTCCTGAAGCGTCTCCGTCAGATTCTCTTTCGTCCCATGCCAGAACGGATAATAGGACACCGCAAAGATATCGTAATCGATTTCCTTTTCTTTTACCTTCTCCGCTATCGCCAAGATTCCCTTTTTGTCGGATACGTCAGTAAAATGCACCGCAATCTGAATATCCTGTCCCGTCTTTTCGGAAACTTCCCGCACTGCAGCAGAACCTGCCTGCAAAAGCTGTCTCCTCTTCGTCCAGTCTGTCTCACCCGCAATGCCGTTGTTGATTTCGTTGCCAATCTGCACCATGCCTACATCGGCTCCGGCATCAATTATCTGTGTCAGACTCTCCTTCGTAAACTGCCCCAGCGCCTCAGCCTTTGCCTCTATCTCCATGCCTTCCCACGCCTTAGGGCACATCTGCTTGGAAGGATCCGCCCAGAAATCCGAGTAGTGATAATCCACACACAGTTTCATGCCATATTTCGCCGCCCGCCTGCCGATTTCTGCCGCTTTTGCCGTATCGTTGCCGCCTCCGCCGTAGCTGTTCCCGTTCTCATCGTAAGGGTCGTTCCATACACGCACTCTGATGTAATTCACACCATTTTGCGCCAGTATTTCAAAAATATCCTGCTCTTGTCCATTCTCATTGTAATAGACTACACCGCTCTCTTCTTCCGCCAGAATGCTGGAGATGTCTACCCCTCTGATAAAATCATCCCTCAGATTCTCTATGGGTTCCACATACACGCTCTCCTTCTGCGGCTCTGTGGGCAGGTCATAGATAACCGCTTCGATTTCGACCTTCCCGGCAGCGTTATCCTCTGCGCTCTCTGCATCTGACGTGTCTGACGCTTCGTTTCCTATAGCGTCATTTACTCCTGTTGTCACAGAAGTCTCTGCACTGCTCTCTGTCCCGTTTTCCGTTCCGCCGCAGCCGCTAAGCGCCGTCATAGCTGTGGTTACCGCCAATACTGTAAACAATCGTATGTTCTTTTTCATTGCTGTACAACCCCTTTCTCTAAGTAGCAACTTCAGTTTATCATACGATGGATGTATTCGTCTACTTTAGGTCAGTCTTTCTCTGCTCCGCAGCCGGAATCTCTTCCGATGTAAGAATCTGTACCTCATCGGTTCGGTCCAGTACCACAAACGTTTCAATCATGGACTGGAGACGGGCACCCGTTCCCTCTTCTACCTCTACGACATAACTTGCCGTGATAACGAATACACCACCACAACCATCATCTACAAAATAGACCTCCTTGACTTCACAATCACGCATGCCGCTGCGGTAATGCCATAAAAAATATTTTTCTTCTTGAATCCACGCGCCTTTTTCACCTTCAAAGCCTCATCCAGCATTTCTTCCGGGGAATACCCTTTTTCCATTTTCACAGCACGACCCCCTCTTTCTCCAAATATTGCCTTAACTTTAATCTTGTCCGATTCAGTTTCGTAGAAATATTACTTTCTTTTAGCCCAAATTTCTTTGAAAGGCTGGAAATACTTTCCATGCAAAAATACCTTTGGATAAACAGGGTTCTGGTAGTCACATCCTGCTTTAATAAAAAAGCATGGATAGCGCTGTTCACCGTATCATCCGTCGAAGCCTCCACATCCTGCGATGACGGAATGCAATCCTGCAATTCGGACAGATAGATTTGAAGATGGCTGTCCCTCATTTTCCTATAGTTATACCGATATCTGGACAGCGCCAAATTACGCACAATCCGGCTGACATAAGCACGCAGATGTGTGGGATAGTCAGGCGGCACGCTGTTCCATGTCTTTAGGTAAGTATCATTTTCACATTCCTCGGCATCCTCATTACATTTCAGAATATTCCAAGCAATATGAAAACTTTTTTTCTTTTTCCCATCCCCAATCCGGAATACTCAAATCCTATAAAAAACTCCTTGCGAACCCCCGCAACCTATGCTATAATATAACTCGGTGATTTGAAATACACCACAGTACATAGGGGCATAGTTCAAAGGTAGAACAGTGGTCTCCAAAACCATCGATGTGGGTTCGATTCCTACTGCCCCTGTATAAGCCCGTGAGTCTTTGCTCACGGGTTTTGTGTTATATAGAAAGGAATCTGTACCATGAAGAGAATGATCGCATTGTCTGCCGTCTTTTGTCTGATTGCCGGGCTGATGACGGGCTGCGGCAAGAGCACCCCTCTGCTTTCCGCGGTTGATTACGAACTAAATCCCATGACAAACGAAACAAATAAAGGGGTATCTATCGGAGATACCCCAGAGGATTTTCTTGCCGCTTACGGCGAATATAAAATTTTCACATCTGTGGACGGTCAGGATTACCAAGTGCTTCCCACTGAGGAAATCCCCTTCGACTCTGCCGCCGTTACCCTTCTGCCCACCTTTTTCATAGACGGGCTGCCTGTAGATACGGATGCCTTCTGTGAAGAAAATGAAATTGAGAAGACCAGTCTCTTATCTTTTTTAAGCTCTGATGATTATCTAAACTCCCACACGGTAGTCTACTACTACCTGCTTTTTACATGGGAAAAAGGCGTCATCACAGACATCCGCTCCTCCTATATGGACTACAATGAAGACGCCTCCTACTATCAATCATTCACAGAAACTGACTGATATAGTCAATCTTCTGCCATCCTATCCAACAATCAAAATACCTTCGGCATTTTATTCCGTTCACCGCTTACCCCGCGAACTGGCTATTATACAGTGTTGCGTAGAAACCATTCTGCGCAAGCAGTGTCTCATGATTTCCCTGCTCGATAATATTGCCGTCCTTCATGACCAGAATCACATCCGCCTCGCGGATGGTAGAGAGCCTGTGCGCCACAATAAAACTGGTCCTTCCCTTCATCATCGTGGCAAACGCCTGCTGTATCTTGATTTCCGTTCTCGTATCTATCGAGGAAGTCGCTTCATCCAAAATCAACATTGGCGGCAGACAGAGCATGACTCTTGTAATACACAGAAGCTGCTTCTGTCCCTGCGAAAGATTTCCTCCATCCTCACCGATAACCGTATCATATCCCTGCGGCAGCCTCTTGATAAAACTGTGGGCATGGGATGCCTTCGCAGCCGCAATCACTTCTTCCTGCGTAGCCTCCGGTTTTCCCATAGTAATATTTTCTCTGATGGTTCCGGCTTTGAGCCAAGTTTCCTGCAATACCATTCCATAATTGTCGCGCAGGCTGCTTCTCGTCACATTTCTGATATCCGCGCCGTCCACACGGATTTGCCCCGACAAAACGTCATAAAATCTCATGAGCAGATTAATCACCGTCGTCTTGCCGCATCCGGTAGGACCCACAATCGCCACTCTCTGACCCGGTTTGACCGAAAGGTTAAAATCCGTAATCAGCTTCTTATCCGGCACATAGGAAAATTCCACATGCTCTAAATCGACTCTGCCTTCCACGTCTTTTAAGATAAGCGCGTCCTCACTCTCCGGAATCTGCGGCTCTTCCTCAATCAAGGCAAATATCCTTGCGGCGCAGGCAATCGCGTTCTGCAGTTCCGTAACCACGCCCGATATCTCGTTAAAAGGCTTCGTATACTGGTTGGCATATGTGAGAAAGCATGATAACTGTCCCACGCTGATTCCTCCCCGTATGGCAAAGAAAGCGCCTGTCACAGCCACACCCGCATAGACCAGATTGTTGACAAACCGGGTGGATGGGTTGGTGATGGAGGAATAGAAAATCGCCTTCAAGGAACACTTCCCCAGTCTGTCGTTGATCTCGTCAAACTCTGCCAGCGCCTCGTCCTCATGGGAAAAAGCCTGTACCACCTTCTGATTGCCTATCATTTCCTCGATTAAGGCAGTCTGCTCTCCCCTCGTCTCCGACTGTACCTTGAACATCGTATAGGTCTTCTTTGCAATAAATGCCGCCACAATGAAAGACAGCGGCGTAATCAATACCACAACACCCGTAATGCCTACATTGACACTCAGCATAAACCCCAGCGTTCCCAGAATTGTGATAACACCCGTAAAGAACTGAGTGAACCCCATCAACAGACCATCTGCAAACTGATCCACGTCCGCAATGACGCGACTCACCACTTCCCCGTAAGAATGACCGTCAATATACTTCAGAGGAAGAATCTCTATCCGGCGAAACGCCTCATTTCTGATATCCTGCACGATACGGTAGGTCATCTTGTTGTTGCATACATTCATAATCCACTGCGCAGCTGCCGTAGCTGCTATGACGACCGCCATCTTTTTTAGTATGACAAAGACGCCTGCAAAATCCACATTTCCCTTATCCAGAATTAAATCTATGACTTTACCGGTCAATATTGGAAGGTACAGTGTAAGCGTAACAGTCAGCGCCGCCATCACAATCGACAATACAAGATAGACCCAATATTTTCTAATATAATGTAAAACCTTGACCACGGTCTCTTTTTGACTACTCCGGTTATCTGCTCTCTCCATGACTACACCTCCTGCTCTTTCGGATACTGCGAATAATAGATTTCCTGATAGACGCTACACCTTGCAAGAAGCTCGTCGTGGGCACCAATATCCGCCATCTCTCCGTCGTCCAAAACAATAATCTGATCTGCGTATCTGATGGAGGAGGCTCTCTGCGATACGATAAAGACCGTCATATCGCCTTCCATATCCCGAATTGCCTGTCTGAGCGCAGCGTCCGTCGCATAATCAAGCGCCGATGCGCTGTCGTCCAGTATGAGAATCTCCGGTCTGCCCGCCAGCGCCCTCGCAATCGTCAGACGCTGCCTCTGTCCGCCGGACAGATTTCTTCCCGTCTGCGCCACATGAAAATCAAGCCTGCCTGCTTTCTGCTCCACAAACTCCTTCGCCTGCGCCGTCTCCACTGCCTGCCATAACTCCTCATCCGTGGCATCCTCCTTACCCCACAAGAGATTTTCCCTAATGGTTCCTTGAAAAAGAACCGCTTTCTGGGGAACGATGCCGATTTTCTTTCGCAGTTCCTCCATCGAATAGTCCCGGACATCCCGCCCATCAATACGCACACACCCTTTTGTGGCATCATAGAAACGCGGTATCATATGCACGAGAGACGATTTTCCCGAACCCGTTCCGCCGATGATGCCTACAGTCTCGCCTTTTTTCACATGAAAATCAATATCCGACAGCGATTCCGCCCCTGCTCCGGCATAGGTCAAATGTACATGGTCGAAATCAACAACGCAGTCTTTATCGCCGCCGCGCTTTGACCCTGCGCCCTCTGCTTTGTCCCTCTCAACTATATTCCCCGCCTGTTTCCACTCCATGCTCGATTGAATCTCAAATACATTTTCAATACGGTTGGCGCAGGCAAGCGCTTTCGTAATGGTGATAATCAGATTCGCCAGTTTCACAAGTTCAATCAATATCTGTGACATATAGTTGACAAGTGCAACCACCTGCCCTTGTGTGATAGTTCCCTCATTCACGCGCACTGCCCCGGTATAGAGCAGGATAATAGTCGCCGCGTTGATAATAATGTATGTGACTGGATTGGTCAATGCAGACAGTTTCCCAACGAAAAGCTGCATGTGCGCGAGCATACTGTTCTTTTGCTCGAAGGCCTCTATCTCTTCCTCTTCTTTATTAAAAGCACGGATGACACGCGCACCCGTAAGATTCTCTCTCGTTGCGCCAAGAACACTGTCCAAGCCTGCCTGCACCTTCTTATAGAGTGGCATGGTCAGCATCATAATACCGAATACCACAATGGATAAGAGGGGAATCGTCACCACAAAGATAAGCGCCGCCTTAAAGTCAATCGTAAACGCCATAATCATTGCGCCAAAGACGATAAACGGCGAGCGCAGGAAAAGACGCAGAACCATATTGACGCCGTTCTGCACCTGATTGACGTCAGATGTCATCCGGGTAATCATGGTGGAGGTTCCTAGCGTATCCATCTCCGTAAAAGAAAGCCCCTGTATATGCTCAAACAGAGAATGCTTTAGCTTGGTGGAAAATCCCACCGCCGCCTTCGCCGCAAAATACTGTGCCGTAATGGAACATACCAGACCAATGACACCAAGCAAAACAAGTACCGCACCCATCCGTAGTACATAGGCGGTGTTCCCGCCTCCTATGCCGCGGTCAATGATCGCCGCCATGACAAGCGGTACAAATAACTCAAAAGTCGCCTCCAGCATTTTAAAAAGAGGCGCAAGCACCGTTTCTTTCTTATAATCTTTCAGATAAACCAACAATTTCTTCATCACATATACCCTCTGTCACATTTTTTCCATTCCGCAATGCTTTCCGGCATGGTCTTTCCCATGTCATGCCCTCTGATAACATTCTGACATTCTCATAGCACACGCCAAAACAACAGCCGGACATTCCCATACCGTATATCAAAACAGCAGCCGAGGAATCCCCGACTGCTGTCGCATACTTCTATCGTTACACTTCAGTCCTCACTTTCAGTCATTCATGCAGCTTATTATCTGTATTCATCTGTCTGATCCATAATCTCGTCACTGATATTCATCACCTGTCTGGAAGGCCGGTATTCCGCCTCCGGAAACAAAAGTGTATGCAATTCCTCCACGTTTTCTTCCAAGTCATCGGGAATGACACAACTACCCTTGCTGCCCACATTTGCGCCGCGCCTGTTATCCGCAAAGGGGAACCCGTCACTGGCAACCACGTCATATCCTGCCACGCTGCCCAATACACTGATGATTTCATTGACTCCCAGCGATGTCTCCACCTCAGGCAAAATGGCGTTGACCATATTAGTCAGAGAACTTACCGACACCGTTTTCGCCTTCTCCATCATCGCCGTCAATACATCCCTCTGTCTCTCGGCACGCCTGAAATCATCGCCTTTGGTATATCGTATCCTGCAATATGCGGTAGCCTGCATCCCATTTAACAGCTGCATACCGCTCTCTGTTACCGGTATATAATCTACTCCCAGCTCTTCAGACATCGTCAGCTGATAATTATTTAAGTGGGATATCTCCGCATCGGTAACCTCGATCTCGATACCGCCCAAGGCATCCACCGCATCAATCAGACCGCCGAAACCGACCGTCACATAGTCCGTGATATTAAGGTCAAGATTCGTATTCAGCATACTGATTGCCTGCTCCGGTCCGCCTTGCGCATATGCAGCATTACACTTATTATAAGAATCATTACCCAGATTCAAATAGGTATCACGGAACACCGAAACCAGCTTGATTTCCTGTGTATCCTGATTAATGCTTGCAATAATGATGGAGTCACTTCTCGTTCCCCTGCCAAGCTCGCCGTCTCTCGCATCCACGCCGAACAATGCGATGTTACGATACCCCAGCGTTTCATTGCTCTCTTCTTCCTCACGTATGATTTCCGCAACTTCTTCATTGATTGTAATCTTTTCTTTGTCAATTTTCTTGCGGTCCACCTCTTTGGTGGCTGTCACCACCACATACATCACGCCAATCGCCGCAATGAGTACGCAGATTTCAATGATAAGCAGCGGAATATGCTTTATCCATTTTCGCTTCGTGCCATCTCTCGTCTTCCCGTTCTCCGGCTTTGCCGCTGCGTCTATCTCATTCTCCGGCTTTGCCGCCGTCTCTGTCCCTGCGCAATCATCCTGTACCTTCTCTACCGGCTTCGCATCCTCTGACATCCCCTGCGACTCCTGTATCTGTTTGTCCATAAGTAACTCCTCTATCCGGATTATTCCATCCCATTATCACCCATAAGACCTCGTATACTCCGTCACACTCAAAATACCATATCCCGAATATTTTAGCATACAAACTTCATTTTGAATATATCAAAAGCAAAAAATATTAAATAAATTTAAAATTTTGTTACATTTTCGTCATATTTAAGCTGCTTACATCTCCATTCTATTCATTCCATCGCTTATCTGTCCTCCCCGGTCAGATAAAATCAATCGCATCCTGCACGGTCTTTACACCGATTAACTTCATGCCCTCTACCGGTTTCATCTGCCGCATACAGGCGTCCGGAAGAATACATGTCTCAAATCCCAGCTTTGCCGCCTCCGATACGCGCTGCTGTGCCATGGAAACACCGCGCACTTCACCGCTCAATCCAATTTCACCGAACGCAAGCATTTTATCGTCAATGACCCGGTTCTTAAATCCGGATACAATCGCCATTGCAATGCCTAAGTCAATCGCCGGTTCCACAATCCGCATGCCTCCCGTCAGATTCACATAGGCGTCGCAGTCAGACATCTGCACACCCAGCCTTTTTTCCAAAACCGCCATCAACAGATTTACTCTGTTAAAATCCGTGCCAATCGCCTGTCTTCTCGGAATACCAAAGTTACTATGACACACGAGCGCCTGAATCTCAAGGAGCATCGGTCTTGTCCCCTCCATGGAACAGGATACAATCGAACCGCTTGCCCCTTCCGGTCTGCCGTTTAGCATAAACTCGGACGGATTCTTCACTTCTACCAAGCCTTCCTCCTTCATCTCGAAGACGCCGATTTCGTTCGTGGAGCCAAAGCGGTTTTTTACTCCTCTGAGAATACGGTAGGAGGCATGTCGGTCGCCTTCAAAATACAATACCGTATCCACCATATGCTCTAATACTCTCGGTCCGGCAACAGTGCCCTCTTTCGTCACATGTCCCACAATAAAAATGGATACATTCAGTCCTTTTGCAATCTGTAAAAGGATATTCGTGGATTCCCTTACCTGCGATACGCTTCCCGGCGCGGCGGATATCTCTTCGTCATACATCGTCTGGATGGAATCTATAATTGTGATATCCGGCATCACACTGCGTATCGTATCCTCCACAATTTGCAGACTGGTCTCACATAACAGCAACAGGTTGTCGGTAAACTCCCCCAGCCGGTTTGCCCTGAGTTTAATCTGGCGCAGGGACTCCTCTCCGGAAATATATAAAACCTTGCGCCCGTCCGCTGCCATATGACGGCACACCTGCAGAAGCAGCGTAGATTTTCCTATACCCGGATCGCCGCCCACCAACGTCAAAGAGCCGGGCACGATACCGCCGCCCAGCACTCTGTCCAATTCCGCCATATGCGTCTGCATACGCATTTCTTCCTGTATACTCACTTCTGACAGACTAGAAGGCTTCACGGTGCCGCGCTCGCGTACACTTTTGCCTGTACTATGTTTCCCTGATACCGACACGGAAACCTTCTCCTCCACCATGCTGTTCCACTCTTTACAACCGGGACACTGCCCCATCCACTTTGCAGATTCATATCCACAGTTCTGGCAATAAAATACCGTCCCGGTTTTCGTCTTAGCCATTCTTGCCAATCTTAACCGCAATTTCCCCGGCATTTGCCAGCTCGATGCTGATACTCAGTTTGCCGCTTAAATTTGTCTTCATTGTGCCAATATTTACATTATCTACAACTACACTGTACTCCGTATCTTCTTCGAGCCCTACTGTAATCTGTGCGTCTTCATCCGCTTCCACCGTAAAGGTAACCCCTGTTTCCGTCTCGTTGAAATCAAGCACGCTTGTACCGGGCTGTGACTCGTACGCAAACATACCGTTCTTCTCCAATTTCGTCAGTTCCTTGTAAGTCTTAACCTTATACAAGTCTCCGCCATGCTCATAATTTTCGACTTTCGCCTTGGCAGCCAGCTTATAATTGCCAAAACTGATGGTACCGTTTTCCTCTGTCCGCACTAATTCTTCTACAACAGCCATGATGTTCTCCTCCTAAGTCTTTGTTATTGTTTATCATCGTGTACTGTAAATATAATTTTTTTATTCCTAAGTCCCGCCGATACGGTATCGCCTCTCTTAATATTCCCGAGAAGTATCTCCTCCGCCAGCGCATCCTCGATTTCCGACTGGATTGCCCTCTTCATGGGTCTTGCACCCATCTTGGCATCCATGTGTTTCTCAATTAGCCATTCTTTCACCGACGCAGAAATCGTTAACTCTATCTCCATCTGCTCTTTGCACCGCTTGGTCAGATTCTTGGATAAGAGTGTGATAATCCGCTTCATATCTTCTTTGTTGAGCGGATGGAATACCATAATTTCATCAATCCGGTTGATAAATTCCGGTTTAAAAAGCCGCTTTACCTCTTCCATCACGCCGGACTTCATCTTGTCGTAATTCTGCTCTTCGGTCATTTGTGTCCCAAAACCTAAGTTTTTCGGGTCAATGATTCTCTGCGCCCCTGCATTTGACGTCATAATCAGTATCGTATTCTTGAAGCTGACCTTCCTGCCCTTTGAATCCGTGATATGCCCATCATCAAGCACCTGCAGAAGAATGTTAAACACGTCGGGATGCGCTTTTTCAATCTCATCAAAAAGTACCACAGAATACGGATTCCTGCGCACCTTCTCCGATAATTGTCCGCCCTCTTCAAACCCCACATACCCCGGCGGTGAACCTATCATCTTAGACACCGAATGCCCTTCCATGTACTCTGACATGTCTACACGAATCAGCGCATTCTCTGAACCAAACATGGCTTCCGCCAAGGCTTTGCTAAGCTCCGTCTTGCCGACGCCGGTAGGTCCAAGGAATAAGAACGATCCGATCGGGCGATTTGGATCCTGCAGTCCGACCCTGCCTCTTCTCATCGCCTTAGAAACCGCCGAGACAGCTTCCTCCTGCCCGATAACACGCTTATGCAGAATCGACTCCAGCTTTAACAGCCGCTCGCTCTCTTTCTCCGCCAGTTTCTTGACCGGAATCTTTGTCCAGAGCGCAACTACTTCCGCAATCTCGTTTTCGCCGACCACATAGGTACGTTTCTCTTCCTCTTTTTCCATGCGCTTGATGATACGGTCGTACTTCTTGATACAATCATTCTGCTTTTTCTTTAACTCCGCCGCCTGCGTAAATGCCTCCATGCGGATGGAGCGCTCTATCTGTAAATCTATCTTCTTAATTTCTTCCGATAACTCTTTCAGTTTATCCGGCTGTGCCGTCACATTCAGCCGTACCGCAGCCGCAGCCTCATCAATCAGATCGATTGCTTTATCCGGAAGATTTCTGTCATTGATATACCTGTCGGAAAGCGCCACCGCCGCACTGATCGCCTCATCCGTAATCGTGACGCGATGATGCTCCTCATATTTGTGCGCAATGCCGTGAAGAATGTTCTCCGCTTCTTCCACCGTCGGTTCCTCCACCGTCACGGGCTGGAAGCGCCTCTCAAGCGCTGCGTCCTTCTCCACGTATTTGCGGTATTCTGCAATCGTCGTAGCGCCGATTAACTGTATCTCGCCTCTTGCCAGCGATGGCTTTAAGATATTGGATGCATCAATCGCACCCTCCGCGCCGCCCGCACCGATAATGGTATGCAGCTCATCCAGAAAAAGCACGATATTGCCGTCTTCGATGACTTCGCGGATGACCTTTTTAATTCTCTCCTCAAACTCACCCCGATATTTGCTTCCCGCAACCATACCGGACAAATCCAAGGTCATCACTCGCTTGTTCTGTACGGTAAAAGGAACATCGCCTGTGACAATCCGGGACGCAAGACCTTCCACGACAGCTGTCTTTCCCACGCCCGGTTCTCCAATCAGACATGGATTGTTCTTCGTTCTACGGCTCAGAATCTGGATGACTCTCGTAATCTCCTCTTCCCTGCCGATTACCGGATCCAGTCTGCCCTCCCGCGCAAGCGCCGTCAAATCACGGCTGAACTGCTCCAGCGTAGAAGTCCCGCTCTTTTTCCTTCCCTGCTTCTTCCCCAGATCTTCTTTGTAGAGCGCACCGTCCTCGCCCATCGCCACCAGAACATCCACATACAACTTCTGGACGGAGATTCCCATCGTGTTAAGTAGTCTGACCGCCACATTTTCACCTTCTTTTAAAAGTGCCAGCAGAATGTGTTCCGTACCAGTCTTATCGCTGTGAAAACGCTCTGCCTGTCTGTGCGCTTCCTCTAAAATACTCTGTGCACGCGGCGAATAGCCATCCCTTTCCGCGATTAACACCGAACTGTCCGGTGCAATCAAATCCTTAATCATTTCCTTTAATTGTACAACGTCCACACCGTTGTTTTGCAAAACCGTGGCTGCAACCCCTGTATTCTCCCGAAGAAGACCGAGCAGGATATGCTCGCTTCCCACATAACTCTGTCTTAAGCTTCTGGCTGCTCTTTCCGCCAGCATCAATGCTGCTTTTGCCTTGTCCGTAAATTGTGGCTGCATCAATAATCCATTCCTTTCTCATAATCTTCATAGATTTCATCTATAAGAGCATGCACTTCTTCTCTGGAAATATTCTTACAGCTTGCCTTCGCCAATGTCACCTGTAATTCCCCGCGCACCTGCTCAAGCGCCTGTATCCTGTCCACATCCAAAGCAATGACGGCGCCCCTCCTGCGATCCACCTTGACATATCCTTCCTGCTTCAAAACGGTGTATGCCTTGTTGACCGTGTGCATATTAATACCAATTGTTTCCGCCAGCTGTCTGACGGACGGAAGCATATCGCCCTCCTGAAACCGGGAGGTGGCAATGCCAAGAATAATCTGATTCCTTAGCTGCATATAGATTGCTTCGTCACTGTTAAAATCTATCTCTATGAACATATCTTATCACTTCTTCTCGTCCATATTTAAAAACTCAAACTCAAATTCATCATCATCCAACAGAAAGTTTTTTGACTTGCGCTTCGCCGCCGCTGCGCTCGCCTTCTGTCTCTCCGCCTCTTCTTCCTCCATTCGGCGTCTGCGCTTTGCCGGCGTTTCCTCTTCCTCCTCACGGCGTCTGCGCCTTGCCGGAACTTCTTCCTCCTCGCGGCGTCTGCGCCTTACCGGAGCCTCTTCTTCCTCCTCACGGCGTCTGCGTCTTACCGGAGCTTCTTCTTCCTCCTCACGGCGTCTGCGCCTTGCCGGAGCTTCTTCTTCCTCCTCGCGGCGTCTGCGCCTTACCGGAGCTTCCTCCTCTTCCTCTTCTTCCTCATCCTCGTCTTCGTCATCCTCATAATCTGCATAGTATGCATCACGAAGCTTGACTGCCATAATAATTACCGCTATAATGAGCGCCACCGCCAGAACAATCAGCACAACGATAACAATCCGCTGCTTGACCAACGTCTTGGCATCCTCAGATGCCTCCCCACTCTGACCATTTGCCATTTCCAGAAGCTGGCTGAGCTTATGTTCATAAGAAAATTCACCGCCCGCCGTGTTATCAATCAGATACCATTCGCCTTCCGCATCTTTATAGACAAGCTCATAATCGTTATTGACGGGAACTTCCGGTTCCACAGGCACTTCCGGCTCCACAGGCACTTCCGGCTCTGCCGGCGGAGGAAGCATCTCCCCCAACGTCAACAGGTCAGAACGGATAAATCCCGTTTTTTCTGCGCCGTCCGCCCCTGTAAAGGATACGAAATACCATGTTTTTCCGTCACTGCCGCCCGACTGTCCGCTCACAATAACCTGCGTACCCTCGTTCAGCTTTGCCACGGCATCGGAATCCTTGGACGGTGTTGATCTGACATTGGAATTTACGGTTAATGCCGCATACTGCGCATCCATCGCCGTCTCTGCAGAAACAGCCGCTCCCGTTCCACCGCCTGCCGCTTCCGTTCCACCGGCATCCGGCTGGACAGTCTCGCTTTGTCCGGCATCACTGGAAGTATCCGGTACGCTCGCCGTGGTCTGGAGAATCTCACCATCATTGTTCTTCTCAACCAAATCCGCCCGGATGTAACCTGTCGTATTTGAATCAATGTACACCTCATACCACGCTACTCCGGCAGCATCCGTCACCTGACTCTTAATCGTGACCGTCTTCCCCTGTGATGTACTTCCTACCACTTCGCTGGCGGTGTCTGTCGATTGACGTATTTTAGCCGACCCGACCGTAACTTTGCCAGTGGCATCCGCCAGACTTACAAAGGACCCGCACCAAAGCATGGATACGATGCTGACCGCCGTTGCCGTTTTCATCAGGAAACGCTTCCCTGCCGTTGCCGTGTGTCTGTTCTTCTGTACCATATTTTTTCTCCCTTGTTTATTAACGTTCTCTTGTAAAACGTTTTGACCCTTCTTCTCCGATGGGTCTTTCCGTCCCAAAACCGGACAGGTTGATATTTCTTGCCGCCCTTGCCCGCTCTTCGATATCTCTGTGGTAAGCATTCTCACATTTCGAGCAATATCTGCCCGAACGAATCTGTCTGCCGCAAATTTCACAGGTCAGGAACGCATTGGAGTTTGGCGCAATCTCCAGACGTTCTTCCTTAAGCATATCCCTGATAGATTTCTGGGTCACACCCGTTGCCTCGGAAACCTGCGCAGTTGTGGCGCCCGGATGTTTCTCGATGTAATTGCGCGCCCTGCCATAATCATCATAATCCAGATGTCCGCAATCTTCACATTTATACTCGCCGACGCCTTTGAAAATCATAATACCGCCACATTCGGCGCATATCGTCGGTATGTTATAATTACCAAAATCCATCAATCCTTTCTTAAGATTTGCTGTCTTTTCTTCCCTGCTGCTCATCGCAACTGCCCCCTTCTACGGTACTGACCATTCCGTTTATTTTATATTCCCTTTATTTTATATTTCATCTATTGCCTTGCCGATATCGTTTCTCATATATTTGTTGGCAAATGCCACCCACTCTGTTGCCCGGTACGCATTGGCTCTCGCTTCTTTCAAATCTGCGCCTTTCGCCGTAATGCCAAGAACCCTGCCGCCGTTCGTGACAATGCCCTGCTGTGTCTGTTTCGTTCCGGCATGGAAACAGTAATATCCTTCTTTGCCGTCGAATTGCTCCAATCCGCTAATCGGAAATCCCTTTTCATAAGACACCGGATATCCTTCGGAAGCCAGCACAACACAGACCGCCGCATTGTCTTCAAACTGTAAATCCACCTGCTCAAGCGTGCCGTCGATACATGCCTCAACCACTTCAATCATATCATTTTTCATGCGCGGAAGCACTACCTGCGCTTCCGGATCCCCAAATCTCGCATTGTACTCCAGCACACGCGGACCATCCTGTGTTAACATCAGACCAAAAAAGATGACGCCTTTAAAGGGACGTCCCTCCGCCGCCATAGCATCCACCGTCGCCTGATAAATGTATTTATGACAAAACGCATCCACCTCTTCCGTGTAAAAAGGGCTCGGTGAGAAAGTACCCATCCCGCCCGTATTTAATCCCTTATCACCGTCAAGCGCCCGCTTATGATCCTGCGCGGAAGACATGATGCGGATTGTTTTTCCGTCCACAAAAGAAAGCACGGACACTTCGCGCCCCGTCATGAACTCCTCTATGACCATACGGTTGCCCGCCTCGCCAAACTTCTTATCTTCCATAATCGTTTTTACGCCTTCTTTTGCCTCCTCCAAAGTCTGGCAGATAAGCACGCCTTTGCCTAAAGCAAGCCCGTCAGCCTTGAGCACTACAGGCATCTTCGCGTGTTCCAGATAAGCAAGCGCCGCCCCTGCATCGTCAAAGTTCTCGTAAGCCGCCGTAGGAATATGATATTTCTTCATCAAATCTTTGGAAAATGCCTTGCTTCCTTCCAAGATTGCCGCATTCTTCCTCGGTCCGAATACACGCAGCCCCGCAGCTTCCATCTCGTCTACCAGCCCTCCCACCAGAGGGTCGTCCATGCCGACAATCGTCAAGTCAATCTCCTGCTCCTTGGCAAAAGCCACAAGCTTATCAAATTCCATGGCGCCAATCGGTACGCACTCCGCAAGCTGTCCGATACCAGCATTTCCCGGCGCACAGTATATCTTATCCACTCTCGCGCTCTTTGCCACGCTCGCCGCAATGGCATGTTCCCTGCCACCGCTTCCTACTATCAGTACTTTCATTAGAAAACCACTCACCTTTCCGATGCCGCCTACTCAGACACATGCACCTGTCCATTTTCCACCGTCACCTTGCCATTGGCAATCAAATTAAGGCTCCATGGAAGAATAATCCACTCCGCCTGTTCCATAACCCTCCGCTGCAGACTCTCAGCCGTATCGTCCTCCTGCACCGCTACCGTCTTCTGCATGATGATCGGTCCCGTATCCATGCCTTCATCCACAAAGTGCACCGTGGCGCCGGTAACCTTCACACCTCTTGCAAGCGCCGCCTCATGTACCTTAATTCCGTAATATCCCGTGCCACAAAAAGCCGGAATCAACGACGGATGTATATTGACAATCCGGTTCTCATACTGTCTGATTAACTGCGGCGGCACCGTCACAAGAAATCCTGCCAGCACAATTAAATCAGGATTTACCGCATTCACTTCCCGGATAAATGCCTCGTTAAACGATTCTCTGTCATCATAGTCGCGGGGCGATACGCACACGGCCTCTATCCCCGCATTCTTCGCACGTTCTAAGGCATACGCATTTTTGTTATTGCTGATGACGCGGACAAGCTGTATGTTTGTCACAGCCCCTTTCTCCACACCGTCAATCACCGCCTGCAGATTCGTACCGCCTCCGGACACACAAACCACTACTTTAAACATTTTGCTGTCTCTCCTTTATTTTAATAGCACTTCCCTGCTGCCGGATACCACTTCACCCACGATATACGCCTGCTCTCCTGCCGCCTCAAGCGCCTTAAGCGTCTTGTCCGCATCCGCTGCATCCACCGCCAGCACCATACCGAGTCCCATATTGTAGGTGTTGTACATCATCTTCTCTTCCAGACCCCCGGTTGCCTGTAACAGCTTAAATATCGGAAGCACCGGATAACTGTCCTTATGTACGACCGCACTCACACCCTCCGGAAGCATTCTGGGAATGTTTTCGTAAAATCCACCGCCGGTAATGTGGCTGCACCCTTTAATCGTAATGCCTGCATCCCGTACTGACTGCAGCGCTTTCACATAAATTCTGGTGGGCGTAATCAGCGCCTCTCCCAGCGTCGTACCCAGTTCCTCATAATAGGTACTAAGACTCTCCTTCGTCATCTTAAACACCTTGCGCACAAGGGAAAATCCGTTGCTGTGCACGCCGGAAGAAGCAATACCAATCAGCGCATCACCCGCCTTGATATCCGCACCCGTAATCAGATTCTTCTCATCAACCACGCCCACGGCAAATCCGGCAAGGTCATATTCCTCCTCCGGCATCAGCCCCGGATGTTCCGCCGTCTCGCCGCCGATTAACGCCGCGCCTGCCTGTTTGCATCCTTCCGCAACACCGCTGACAATCGTCGCTATCTTCTCCGGATAGTTCTTGCCGCAGGCAATATAATCTAAGAAAAACAACGGCTCACCGCCCGCGCACACTACGTCATTGACGCACATCGCCACGCAGTCGATTCCTACCGTATCATGTTTATCCATCAAAAATGCCAGCTTAATCTTGGTGCCGACCCCGTCCGTGCCCGATAACAGCACCGGATTATCCATCTCCTTCATCTTTGCCATGGAAAATGCACCCGAAAAACCGCCTAATCCGCCCAGCACTTCCGGCCGCATCGTTTCTTTTACGTGCTTCTTCATCAATTCTACCGATTGATAACCGGCTTCTATATCGACACCCGCTGTCTTATAATCCATGTTTTCCTCTCTCCATTTCCTTAATCCGTCAGATAATTTCTATAGCCCACGTTCTGGAGCCTTGCATCCTTCTTCTGTACACTCTCCTTGAGACTTTGCGAATAATCCTTCAATCTCTGCAAAAGCGCCTCGTCGGACGTGGCAAGAATCTTCGCCGCCAAAATACCCGCGTTCTGACCGCCGTTGATTGCAACCGTGGCAACCGGTATGCCGGATGGCATCTGCACGATGGAATATAAGGAATCCACACCGCCTAAGTCCGACGTTTTCATCGGCACGCCGATGACCGGCATCGGAAAAATAGCCGCACACATGCCCGGCAGATGCGCTGCCTTGCCTGCGCCTGCAATGATTACCTTATATCCTTTGCTCTCCGCACTCTTGGCATATTCATAGAATACATCCGGCTCCCTGTGCGCCGAAATAATTGACATCTCATAAGAAATCCCCAAATCTTCCAGTAAATCAGCCGCTTTTGCCATAACGGGCATATCGGAATCACTGCCCATCACAATGCCTACCTGTGCCATCCGTATTTCCTCCTCATTTTCACCTGACCACAACATCTTGTGGAATTGCTGATTAATATCCATCATTAGTGTACTAGATTTTCTGTCAATGCGCAACCATCTTTTGCATCGTTTTCTGCGAATTTGCAGGGCAAAATGAACTTTTACAAAATACTGCCGGCAGATTGCACAAAATATTCGCGAAGCTGTCCTGTGTAGTCATATGAGATTTTCTTACGGAATATTTAGAAAATCCATATGACGAAACCCGACACAAGGGAATATTTTGTGCAATCTGCCATCTTAAGTTTACTATAAGCTTATTTTGCCCCCCCCCGAATCTTCTTACGCAAACGCGCGGTTCAGCTCCTCACAGCCCGGCAGTACGAATTGACCGTCCCGGATAATGAAAATCGTCTCTCCGGATTTGGTCAACACCGAAACCTCTCCCAACTCGTCATACGGAATCGTAATATCCGTATGGCACTGGAAATACGCCTTGCTGACATCTGTGTCACGAAGAACTGACACTTCGTTATCCTTGGCGATAATCTCCTTGCCGTCCGGATTAAAGACTCTCACATTCTCAGCATGAGAGTAACACGTATCTCCCACTGCAAAATGCGGACCCGTCTTCTCGGCAATCAGAATCGGCATCTTGTCTTCAATCCCGTACTTGCGCGCCGCCACATACGCCGTCGTATTGGTGCCGATGGCAAACTCGCCAAGCGGCAGCGTGTCATGATGGAACAGCACATTATCTTTGATATATTTACGGTTCTCCTCCTCCGATGAGAAATTGGAACAGCCATAACCGGTAATCATGCCGTCCCTAAATTCCAGCCATATATCTTTGTATTCCAGTTCATTTAAGAACACCCGCGTCACATGCAGTACGCCGTTTGTCCCTGCAAGCAGCGGAGATGTAAATACCTCTCCCACCGGAATATTGACGTCCGCCACGCAATTCTCAAAATTCGTCTCCTTTTCGGGATTGTGCAGCTCATGCAGCCGAATCGTCATATCGGTTCTATTAGCGCCGCTTCCTTTGACTTTCACAGTCAATCCCTTATCCAGCGCATCAATGATGTTCTGCTGGATTTTCTGATACAACTTGTAATCAAGCGTGTTGATACGTACAATGTCATCAAATATTTCTTCATATCGCGCGCCAATATCCGGAACCGGAAACGCGATGATGGTAAAGCTTCTCTCCTCTCCGGGAATATATTCGTTCTGCATTGCCCCCGCTTTTGAGGCATACTCCACAGAAAGCTTCTGCTGCTTTTCCGACAACTTGTAGACCGTCTTCTTCGCCAGCGGTACGAAGGGCTTCTCACCAAAGATTTCAACCACCGCCGGACCTCCGAACACCGCCGCCTCCTGTTTGTATTGTTCATAGGCGTTCTTTAAGCAGTCAAGCTTCCGTTCCACGAGCAGTTTGTCCAAGATGAGGGCTTGGTCCTCCCTGTGGTCGTAATCAAACTGTTTGTTCGGGTTCGCGCCGAAGAATCCGTTCTTGTTCACGCTTCTGCCTTGAAAAATGCTGCTGCCTGCACGGTAGATTGTGGGCTGTAGACCAATCCGGTCAAAATTAACCACTGCCTGCCGCATCATCCGCTCAAACCCAAGGCTGTACCGGATATTCACCGTCTTCTTAATCGAAATATCCTTATTCCCCATCTCAAAGCCGATTCGATATCCTTCCGTATAAGTATCCGCCATCAGCTTAATCTTTTCCTCGGTCATCTCATTTAAATGCCTTGCCGTCCGCAGCTCATTGTCCGTGACATATTCGCCATAATAATACAGATACCGCAAGTCATTAAGGTCACTGTCCATCATAATGCGGTAAGCGAAATCCTTATCCGGACACACAAGCTGTTCCACTCTTTCAAGAGACTGCGGTTCATAGTAATCGCTCACATACCAGTACAGAATCTGTCGTACTGCCTCCTGCGTATCCTTCCCTTCGTCCCCCTGCGGCTCCCCTGCAAATTCCTGATAAATTTCCAGAAACAGCTCCATCCGTATCACCATATTGAATCTGTTCTGCTCAAAAACCGCCGGTATCATTCCCCGCAGCTCCGTATAGAGAAAGGACATCATTTTCCCGATTGACTCACCCAGACAATCAACAGCATAATCCGGATTCGCATAACTGTTTCCATAATGCTCAGGAAGAATATCTTCATACAGCCGCCTGTTAAAGTCCTGTAATTGTTCCATGTCCATCTGCCGCAGCCTGCCACTCTCTACGATATCCCATGCCTGCCCCATAAGCAGCACAAATTCAGCCGTGCGATGAAAATACGTCTGCATCCGCTCGTCACTGCCCGCCTCATCCGGTATCTGTTTTATCCGCTCCATTCCGAGCACATATCTTTCCCTTTCCAAATCTTTCCTGTCCGCTTCCGAAATATATAAATCTTCCATACCGCTCAATAACCTTCCCTTCCATATGACAGACCGCCTCCTATACCAAATCGTTCGGTTAATCCGGATGCCGTCCCTTTCTCTCATTTTCCTGCCGCAACATCAATATGCATAGGCGCCTGCATACAGTATCACACTGATTACGGCAAGCGCCAGAACATTCAGTCCGATGCCAAGATACGTGAAGAAATAAAATTTATCACGCTCCGTCTTGGAAATAACGCCAAGCGCTGTACCTACAAAGGCGAAAATCAGCACCAGCAGCGCCGCGGCGCCGTACTGTCTCGGAACATCCCCTGCACGCAGATAACTCATGATAATGGCATACGCCAGCGTTGCAAGCGAAATCACGCCAAGTATCGTTGACATGATCCCCTTCTGCGAATGCTGTTTGCTTGTAAACATATAACTATTCTTCTTTGCCATACCTTCTCCTTATCCCGTATTGTGCCTCCCATGCCGCATCATATGCATGTATCACGGAAACAATTACAAGCCTTTGAACGTTTGAAATGGGTATTTCCGGCGATTCCGAAAACACCCATCTTCTTTACTCCATCTTCTATTTAGAATAATATCTTGTTTCTCCCTGCCAACAATTTCGCACCACTGATAATTAAAAGTACACCGCTCGCGATACCGACCACCAAGGCAACCACACCGACCGCAATGTTTAATGCGCCGGAACCGCCCATTGTCTTATATGTTTTCTCTTCCATTCTTACGCTTCCTTTCTATCTTCTATTTCTTATCCGTCTCCGGTATTTTGTCGTCTGCCTCTGCCTCTTATGCCAGTGACTTTCTGCTTACTTTGCCCCGTACTGCTCATAATATGCGTCAATGGAACGCTTCAAAACATCGTCGATATAGACCGTTCCTTTGTATGGCTTATTATAAAGGCAGTCTACCACCTCTTCCATCGTTACGATGGCATTCGCATCAAAGCCGTATTTTTCTTTGATTTCCTCCAAAGCACTCTTCTCGCTGTCCAGCCCGCGCTCCATACGATTCAGTGAAACCATCAGACCTTTAATTTCAACATCCGCCTGACTTCTGATAATCGGAAAAGTCTCTTCGATAGACTTGCCGGAAGTCGTCACATCCTCAATAATGACCACCTTATCGCCGTCTTTAAGCTTACTGCCAAGCAGAATGCCCGTATCGCCATGATCCTTCATTTCTTTTCTGTTAGAACAATAGCGTATCTCTTTCCCGTACAACTCGCTGATTGCCATCGTCGTTGCCACACAGAGCGGTATTCCTTTGTAAGCCGGTCCAAACAGCACATCAAAATCCAGTCCGTACCTGTCGTGAATCGCCTTTGCATAATACTCACCCAGCCTGCGAAGCTGCGCGCCCGTAACATATGCGCCGGCATTCATGAAAAACGGCGACTTTCTCCCGCTCTTCAGCGTAAACTCTCCGAACTTCAGCACTTGACTGTCTACCATAAACTCAATAAATTCCTGTTTGTACTGTTCCATCCTGTCACCCCGCTTATTTTTCAATCTAATATCCATGCCTATCTAACCTAGCCTCTTGCCGAAAGTGCCTGCGCAATATCCTCTTTCATGGCAAGAACCGCTGCTCTGGAAGCGTCCGCAAAATTCTCTGCGCCGTACTTTGAGTACTGCTCCTGCTGATATGCCGCTATGATGCCGCGTGAAGAATTCACAATCGCACCCAGCCCGTCCTCATTAAAAAAGTGTACCAGATCCGCGCCTTTGCCTCCCTGCGCGCCATACCCCGGCACGAGAATAAATGCCTTCGGCATAATCTTTCGCAAAACTTTTCCCTGCTCCGGATAGGTCGCTCCGACCACGGCACCCACATAACTGTAGGAATCTCCCATGCACTCTGCACCCCATTTGGCAACCTGCTCGCCCACAAGCTCATAGAGCGGTCTGTCTGCACCTGCCGTACCGCCATCCGGTGCTGTACCTCGCACAAGTCTGTCCTGCAGCTCCCCACTGCTGGGATTCGACGTCTTCACCAGCACGAAAATACCCTTTTTCTCTTCCTGACACACCTTGATAAAAGGCTTAACGCCGTCAGACCCCAGATAGGGATTCACGGTGACAAAATCTTCGTCAAACCCTCTGCACATCGTGCTGCCGACCTTGACCTGTCCAAGATGTCCTACTGCATATGCCTCCGAGGTAGAACCGATATCCCCCCGTTTGACATCGCCAATCACGATGAGTCCCTTCTGTTTACAATATTCCACCGTTTTCTGAAAAGCAATCAGACCCTCAATCCCGAACTGCTCATACATGGCAATCTGCGGCTTCACCGCCGGAATCAAGTCATAAATATTGTCAACAATCGCTTTGTTGTACTGCCAGACTGCTTCCGCCGCGCCCTTTGTCGTCTCCCCGAACTCGGCAAACGCCCTCTTCTGAATATGCTCCGGCACAAACTTCATGGTCGGGTCTAAGCCAACCACAATCGGCGCGCCAGTTTTACGAATTTTATCTGCCAATTTGTTAATCATAATGTTTTTCCTTCCAAATCCTGAAGCACATACTGGTTTTCAATATAGAGCGTAAACTCGTCTCTGGACACCCACTTCCACTCGCCGTATTCCTCTGACAAGACAATGTTTGCCTCATCCTCTTCTTTGATGGAACATAAATACGCGATTCCCACACAGTGGGTATCTCCTAACATACTTGACCATGTATACTCGATTTTATCTATTGTACCGTCTACCGACAACTGTTCTCTGATTGCACGGCGAACCGTGTCATCCGGCGCCTCCCCGTGCAAAACCTCCGCATCGATAAATTCCCATACGAAGGGATCCGGAATACGGTCATCCACCCATCTTTTAATCAACAAATACTTGTCGTCTTTCTTGATAATGCCCTTTACACGTAAGAAAGTATTCTCCATTCTTCTACCATGCCTTCCTGCATACTCATGCATCACTTTACTGTTTCCTCCGGCAAGACTGCATTCTGCCAAAACCTGCCTGCTGCCCTGACGCGGACTGTCATTTCAAATAGTAACATCGGCTTTTTGCCTTGTCAATCTTATCTCGTCTGCAAAAACTCGTATTCCCTCTTCGCCGCCGCATCGTCCGGATAAGAGCGCAGATAACTGCTCATAAGCGCAGCCGCTGTCTTATAATCATGCATATACTCATATGTAACAATCTCGTTGAATTTGAGCGACTGCATCATGCCGTTGTCCTCAATATTCATCGCCGCCTGAAAAGCCGAAAGCGCCTCTTCATACTCTCCCATCTTCATCTTACACAGACCAAGCTGATTGTATATCTCCGCCTTGCTCTGGTCACTCTCCGTAAACTGTGCATAGATCGTGGACGCATAATTGTAATCGCCAAGCGCTTCATACGTTCTGCCCAGATAAAGCGCAGCGCCATAATCCGTCGCCGTCTTCAGGTTGCCCAGATGATTGCGTGCATTCTCATAATCTCCCATGTAATAGCAGATGCGCCCCATATCATAATCCGAGATAGACTTCTCATTCTCCGTAAGGGCATTCTGCAGATAGGTCAGTCCGGCATCCTTATAACCGTATTCATCCAACGCCATATAAATGCGGATCATCTGGTCGTAATCCCTGCCGTCTAACGCCACAGCCGCGTTAAAATCAGCCTGTGCGCCCTCGAAATCACTCCGTGCCAGCTTCACGCAGCCCCGCAGATAAAAAGCATCCTTCTCCTGCGGTCTGAGCGCCAGAATCGCCGTGTAGGCATCTTCCGCTTCCTGTAACTGCCCATTCTTGTAATATGCCGTTGCAAGATAATAATTGATATCGAAATCAATATCCTCCACCTTGCTGCCGCCGCTGTGGAGCGCCTCCTCCAGATAAGTGACCGCCTCCCCGTACTGCGTCTTTCCCATGTAGGCAAGACCCATGCCGCGGTAGATAAGCTGCTCCTCTTCCCCTGCTTCTACTGCGCTGGAAAAACAGTTCAAAGCCTCGTCATATTCCAATGCCTTGACTGCCTCCATGCCCTGCTTCGTATAACTCACCTGTTCGCCGCCTCCGCAGGCATTTAACATTAGTCCTGCCAGAACAACCGCAACAAGGCACCCTGTTTTTCTCGTATATTTTCCGTTCCTATTCGTTCTCTTCATTTTCTGTCATATTCCCGGTTTCCGCCGCACCGTCTCTGATTTACGCCAAGCTGTATACTGCTATTATGATACCATACCCGCCGCCTAAATCCAAGTGCCGGATTTCAAAACAAATTTCCGCACACAAAATCCTTCATGATGCCAAAAAACTCTCTCACCATATTGTTGAGCTGAAAGTAAATGTTCGAGCGCGCTGAAATGCCGCAGACATCCTGAAAACCTGCCGCCTTCGCCAGATGCACACCCCGAAACACATGAAAATTGTTCGTGACAATGCCCACACTCACATCTTTTCGTCCGACCAGCTCCATACTGTTCGCAATATTCTCCGACGTATCCGTAGATTGATCTTCCATAATAATACGCTCCGGTTCGATACCCTTCTCCGTCAGATAACGATACATTCCTTCCGCCTCGCTGCACGGTTCATTGCTGCCCTGTCCTCCCGATACGATACATACGGTATCTTCATTGACCAGAAGATAGTCGTACGCCGCATCCAGACGAAATTTAAGCACCGCGCTCGGACCGCCCGGTTTCATCTGCGCCCCCAGCACAATAAGATAATCCAGATTTTCTTTGCCACGGTCTTGAAACCTGCTGATGATGCAACCTTCCACAACAATAAACAAAACGGCGCCTACTAATACAAATGCTATAAATATTTTTCGGAAAACAAGCGGTATCCTGTCCCACATTCCAAAGCGCAGAGCCCATGCAAGCACTGCAAAGCACGCACCGCCGACCGCCCAGACAAGATAAAACCTGCTGCCGGACTTAATCAAAAATACAACCGCACAGTACGCAAAACAAAACAGCGCCGCCAATGCACATATCACACTCATCATTTTCTTTCCCATCCCATACTCCATTCCGAATCAATGTCTTCTGTTTTTTACAACAATAAACTCTATACAGTATCACCTTAACAGATAATTATTAAATCTATCGCGCATATTTCTTAAGATTTTACAAAAAAGAGCCTAGATGCCAAAAAAAGAGACCGCCGAGATGCAGAACATCTTCCAGACAGCCTCTTTGTCTCATCATATATCATATGGCTTCTATAACGACTTAATTACTTCCACAGTCTTCTCATATGCCTTTGACACATGCCGCATATGATTCAGAATACATTCCTCGTCATACGGCTCCGAACGCAGTTCTTCCGTCAACGGACTCGCATACTCCATAATACTGCCCAGACCAAGATTGCCGCACAGCCCCTTTACCGTATGGGCATACGTGAATGCATCCTTCCAGTTTCTGTCTTCCACGGCACGCTTCAATTCCCCGTAATTCTTATCATCCAGAAACTTCTTTAACATTCTCAGATAAAAGTCTTCCTTGCCCATAAATCGTTTGAGCACTTCATCATACTCAACTCCGACCGCCATCAATTTATCTTTCATCTTCTTCTCCCCTGTTCCAAGTTTAGTCTTATGATACAGCGACCGCTACAAACATGTAACAATCCCAATTAATAGATTACGTTGTTTTTGTATAAATATCAAGTCTTTTATGAAAAAAATCTACGCAAAATACACAAATAGACACACACTTTGATAAACCCCAAAACCGATAAAAGCTCCATTGAAACCACATGTAAAATCATACGTGAAGTGGCACGGAGGACAAAAAAATGACCGTTTTTGCAGTTGAGATACAACATGAAATATGATAAACTGTTGTCAAAAATAGTGCGAAAGGAGTCATTATGCCATCGGAAATAAAATGGAACAATCGATTTAATATCGGTGTGGAAAGTATTGACAGAGCACACCAGAAACTTTTTTCAATCGTCGGTAAACTGATTGCCCTCAACGAAGATACGGCAAAACAACAACATGCATGTAGAGAGGGCATTAAATATTTCAAAAGCTATACCATTAAACATTTTGCAGACGAAGAAGCATACATGCAGTCCATCAACTATGCCGGATACGCTATGCATAAAAGTCTCCATGACAATCTTCGGGACAAAACGCTCCCCGCTCTGGAAGAAGAACTGGAAGAGCAGGAATATTCCGTTGAATCGGTTCAGCATTTTCTCGGTATCTGTATTGGCTGGCTGAACGGTCACATTATGGTCGAGGATCGTGCCATCACTGGCAAAAACGCCAATAAATGGGTACACCAGACTTCCGAGGATGACCTTAATTTCCTCTCCAAAGCAATCCTGCAGGGACTACAGGTACTGTGTCAGACAAAATCGCAGATAGTCAGCCTGCATTACGGCGGCGAGAAGTTTTCTGCTGCCAACACGCTCTGTTATCGTCTGACTTATGTTTCCAAACATAAAGAAAAGGGGAAAATCCAGCTCTATCTGGTGTATGAAGAACCTCTGATTCTCCAGACTCTCACAGAGATTCTTGGTGAAGACATCAAACGCATAGACAAGACCTCCATCTATGCCATGAAGATTTTGTCCGAACAGTTTGTCGATTATATCAAATCGCACTTTACATTCGACAAAAGTTACCGGCTGGAGAAGAATGATATGATGACTTTCGACCAGTTTGTGCGCACATTCGACAAACAATACCCGCCTTACAGCCTCCTGTTCAGCACAGAGGGCAAGGGATATTTCGCGTTCTGTGCAATTCTATAACGATTTCTTATATAATAAAAAAGCCGGCTTCGACCGGCTTTTTTATATGCCAAACACAAGTCCGATGCACATGCCCTCCCCGGTTCTCCTAGCAAAGATATCGCCTTCCATCTTAAGCATCATCTGCCTTGCTATATAGAGCCCCAGCCCGTTTCCGGACTTATCCTGCGCATTGCTTCCCCGGAAGAAACTGTCGAACAGATGCGGTATCTCATTTTGCGGTACCGGCACGCCCGTATTGCATACCTCTATAACCTGACAATAATCCTCCTCATACAAATTCAGCCGGATGGAACGTCCGTCGCCATATTTTACGGCATTTTCCATTAGGTTTTCCATGACTTCGACGGCACGGTCCATATCGCCCTTTAGCAGCTTATCCTCATATGCACCGATTACAAATTCCGTCATTCTCAATCTGCATTTCGGCGCATAAATTTCTCTGATTTTCTCCATATATTCCCGCAGATAAAATTCCGAATTTACCACCTCGATGTCAAGAATATCCTCGCTTGCCGTGTTCACAATCTTCTGCACAAACTCTTCTATTTCCTTTGCATGATTCTCTATCCGCGACGCAGCATGTTCTTTCTGTTCCTCCGTTTCATAAACGCCTTCCTTCAGTGCCTTGGCATAGAGCTTAATTGTACTTAAGGGGATCTTGATGTCATGGGATATCGACAGGAGCAGCAGTTTTTTTTCCTTTTCCAGACGCAGTGTCTTTTCTTTGGACGCATTCAGTGTATCCCGCAGCATGGATATGCCCCATACAAATCTGCCGAAAAACCGTTCCCGGTTCTCTTCCACATCCACCTGCATATTTCCTTTTGCCAGCTCATAGGGCATCTGGCTGATTACATGAAAAGGCCGGATAATCCGCACCCTGATATACCAGAGCACAGAAAACATCGTCAGGAATAAAATAAAAAGCGCTGCCTCCGCTATCCACATTACACGGCTGTCTTTTCTTCCGGCAAGATAGTCAAATCGTACAACCCCTTCCAGCCTCCCCTCCACTACAAACGGATATACGACGCTGCTCACCCCGTTATGATTCTTGTAAAAGGCAAGAAACGCTTCCGTATCGTATGCAGTCTGTTCCCCTTCCCTGCGGGTTTCTAAATAATTTGGCGTTCCGGCATCTGTTTCTGTTCGTGCTTTGGTATCCGTTTCTGTTTGTACTTTGGCATCTGTCTGCGCCTGCACCGGCAGAAAATACACCTGCTTCACATATTCCGCATCACGCAGCTCCGGCTCCGAAAATGCACCTGCCGCTTCCATTTCCTGCATCATCCGATTGATTTCCACTTTATAGCCGCTGTCTTCCCCGGCATTCCCGTTCCTGTATGCCACATACAGCAATACAGCAATGACCAGATAAGTCAATATGAAAGCGACTGTCATTTTATTATATTTCTTCATATTTGTAACCCACACCCCATACGGTCAATATCCTCTTCGGATGCTTCGGGTCTTCCTCTATCTTATCCCGAAGCATCTTAATATGCACGGTCAATGTCTGGTTTTCACTGAAGCTGTCCACGCCCCATATCGTATCAAACAAATATTCTTTTCGCAGCGTCTTGCCGGGATTTTGTACAAACAATAACAGAAGTTCATACTCCTTGACGTTAAGCGCCGTCTTCACATGATTGACATATACCTGCTTTGCCTCCGTATCGACGGATATGCCGCCGGAGCTGATTATCACACTATCCTGCTTCATACTGTACTCGCGCCGCATGAGCGCTTTGATCTTTGCACAGAGAATCTCCATATCCACCGGCTTTTCTACATAATCATCCGCCCCTTGTATGAAGCCGTTCATCTTATCCTCTTTGTCCGCTCTTGCGCTCAGGAAAAGAATCGGTGTATTACTGTGCTGCCTGACCGCAGCGCATACTGCAAACCCGTCCATGTCGGGCAAAGACACGTCCAGAATCATCAGCTTCACTCTGTTTTTTGCTAAGTATGCAAGCGCTTCCCCGCCGGTAAAGACACCCTGCACAAGATAACCGTCCCGTTCCAAAAAAACCTGCATCAATTCATTCAATTCACGGTGGTCTTCCACCAGCAGAACATCTGTCATAACAGCTCCTTTTACAAAATGACTATCTCAGTCAACTATTTTGGACGCATCAGAATCCCATCTCCATCAACCACACAGAAAGCTTTTTCTCCCGCTCTCTATTTTCTTCCTGACCGCTATACTTACCAAACACATACTCTCCCTTGATGCTTCCATCCTCAATATAGAGCACTCTGTCGCTCTTCGCCGCCACCTTCATGTCATGGGTAACCAGCATGATCGTCGTCCCCTCCGCATTGATACGGTTTAACTCCCTCATGACCTCCTTGGAATTTTGCTGGTTCAGTGCGCCGGTCGGCTCGTCGGCAAAAATCATCTTCGGCCGGTTGATGAGACTGCGGCAGATACACGCCCGCTGCAGCTGACCGCCGGACACCTCATTGATATCATGTTCCGCAATTTCACTGATGCCGAGCTTATGCATCAGTTCTTTTGCCCTGTCATTGATTTTCTTTCTCTGCTCTTTTCCCTTGCCATTCTCAGACTGATATGCCGGCAAAATAATATTATCATAGATACTCAAATTTTTTAACATATACATCTGCTGAAAAATAAATCCCATCTCGTTCAGGCGCAAATCGCTCATCTGCGCTGCATTGAAAGTATTGATATCTTTTCCCAGAAACTCGACCCTGCCCGCCGTCAGATGATCCATTCCGCTGACCGTATACAGAAGCGTTGATTTACCCGAACCGCTCGGTCCCATGACTGCCACCATCTCGCCCTGTCCAATCTCCATATTGATATTTTTCAGCACATTATTCTGCCGTTTATTGATAATATAAGTCTTACACAAATCTTTCACTGTCAATGTATTCATATGCTTTCCCTTTCCTGTCTCTCTTTTCCAATCATGCATCTTTTCTGTTCCCACGTCACTCGATATCATTTACCTCTTTCAAGTCCACCTTCTTCACACCGCCTGCGCACAACGCGGCGGTAATGCCCGTCACCGCAAACAACAGCAGCGGATATCCCACATATACCTCTGCACTTCCCATGACAAGCTGAATGGATGTGGCTCCCATCATGGCAAAAATCGGACCGATAAGATAGGGCGCAAGAAGATCGGATAATAGTGTTCCAAGCACCACCGACGCTGCCAGAAGCAGTAACACCCTTGCGGTCTGCCAGCCCTTCACCGCATGGTCAGCAAAACCGATGCTCTTTAAGAGTGCAATATCCCCGCGTTCCTTCGCCATCAGCGTCTTCATCAGAAGTACCGTAATCAGACTGTTAATGACCAGTACGATTGCCACAATAAAATAGGTCAGCGTATCAATCTGTTCAATGATGCCGCCAATCATACTATCAAGAAATCCTTTGGCATCCATAATTTTGTAATCCGGAAAAATCTCTTCCAGCTTTTCACACGCCTCCTTGCTCTCCATTCCCTCTATCTCTACCTGCACACACATGATTCCTCCCGCATACTCCGGGTCCATCTTGGCGCTCCTGCTCACCCGGTATCCCTGTCCCATATTTATCATGGACTGGTAGGTTCCCGTAATGATCATATCCTGCGTTCGATCCTTCATCTTGAAATGAATCGTATCCCCGATACCCACTCCCATGTCTTTAGCTGTAATCTCTGTAATCATCACTTCATTGGCATATTCCGGCTCCCTGCCGGACAGTATGCTGTAATGCCGCTCCCAGCTTCCCATCGCCTGCAGCCCATAATAGGAAACACATTCTTCGGGATTCTCAGAATAGCACGGAATCATATATCCCATATCCGTTCCTGTCACCGCCTTAATTCCATGTTCGGCAAGCGTCCTCTCAATCTCTTCCATATCCTGAAACAGACCGTCCATATCCACGATATAACTCTCTCCCCTGCCGGTGTCCAGATAGACATCCGACGGACTGATAGAAAATTCACTGATGATCCCGTCGCTTTTTAAGGTATTTGCCGCGCTAAGCGGAAGCAGAATTAACATCATTCCCAGACAGAAGGTCACAATCAGTACGCCAAATCGCTTAACACTGCTCATGATATCATTTATTGCCAGATAAAAATACGGCCGCATTCTTGCCCTCTTCCAGAATCGCAGACGGCTTTTTGCCTTGTACCGCTCTCCGTCAGAACCGCTTCTGATTGCTTCCATTGCAGATATCTTCTTTAATTTTCCAATGCATACATAACAGAATAGGAGCACAACGCCTACAATGACAGCCGCACACACCATGTTGATCACAAAATTCTGCTGTGTCCTTTCCACCACAATATTGACGATTGCCCGCTTTAGAATGGCTTTGCCAAACGGTACGCTGAAGACCAGTCCAATCAACGCGCCGGAAACGGAGAGTGCGAGATATTTCACAAGATACAGCCCTTTTATTCCGACATTCCTTAACCCGATTGCTTTCATGATGCCGATTTCTTTGTAGTCCTCCTGCAAAGTAAATACAATCGTAAACCGAAGTACCAGAAATGCCAGCAGAATCAAGCAGATACTCACCACAATCAGAATCGCCGCAATTAACATATCCATGATATAGCACATGCGGATTGTTTCCGGTCCATCGATGGCGCTGATGACCGTAAAATTCTGTTTGCTCCACTCGCTCCGTGCCTTCTCCTCATCCAGAAAGTTCATGTTATAAATCCGGGTACGCACCAAATCCTTCTGCTTATCAAACACCGCATAATCCTCCTGTGTGATAAACAAACGTTTAAATCCCATCATGGAGGAGCCGTATACCGCATCTTTGACAATAGCGGCAATCCGAAATTCCTGTTCTTCCTCTCCCACTCGGAGGGAAACCTTATCACCCACCTGCAGATTGTTTTCATCCGCCTCTACCTTCGGAAATGCAATCTCACCGGGGCTTAACGTCAGTGCTTCTCCCTCGTTTGTATAAACCTTCGTAAAATTTGACGGAATCGTTCCCACAAACAGCGTGTTACTTCTCTCATATGCCGTTTGTCCGGCATCCGCCTGACACTCCGTGATTGTCACGTCCTCGTTCACCAGATTAAATCCGTCAATTATCTCATACTCGGAAAGCCACTGCTGTCCCTCAAGAAAATCGGCAATCTCATCCGACTTTCCGTCCGTCAATGCAACCGCAAAAAAATCCGGCACCTTGGATAACTTTAGGAAATGGTCGATCGCCCCGTTCACCGCGATCAGATTGTCCACACTGCTTGCCAGAAACATCGACGCAAGAATAATAAACAACAGCAAAATAAAATTCGTTGTTCTCTTTCGTTTTAAATCCTTTTTCAGTATCCGTAAAAACATTTGTCCTGTCCCTTTCTAATAAGTAATTTGTTCCACAAATGACTTTCGTATTTGCGTTTGTCTGGTGACAGTGTATAACATGAATTATTAAAAAATCCTTAAAAAAACGGCGGGGATCCCGCCGTTTTTTATGCTTTTACCTAATCAGCCGTTTCAATACGCTTTCCATCACTTCCGGATCCAGTGGTTTGGCGATATGTTCATTCATACCCGCATCCTTCGCCGCCTGTACGTCTTCCGCAAAGGCATTGGCGGTCATTGCCGCGATGGGAATCGTCGAGGCGTCCGGTCTGTCAAGGCTGCGTATGGTTCTTGTCGCCTCGTGACCATCCATGACCGGCATCATGATATCCATCAGGATCATCTGATAGTCGCCCGGTTCCGAATCCTTGAATAATTCAACCGCCTCCATGCCGTTTGTTGCAAGCGTGACCTCAAGTCCCATCTCCTCCAGCATATATAGTGCAATCTCCTGATTCAGCTCATTGTCTTCCGCGACAAGGACATGTCTGCCCTTCAGCTCCACTCCCTCCTCCTGCCCCGTATCCGCTTTTTCATCAGATTCTGCAATCTTTATCGGAAGGATTACGGTAAATGTGCTTCCCACATCAACCTCGCTCTCTATCCGTATCGTTCCCTTCATGCCGTCTACCAGCTTTTTTGTGATAGTCATGCCAAGTCCCGTTCCCTGATACGTTGTTCTGGCACCGCCTGCCTCCTGCGTAAACGGTTCAAAAATATGCTCCTGATATTCTTTGCTCATACCAATCCCCGTATCGGAAATCACAAAGGAAATCTTTGCCACACCATTCTCCGAAGACAGTTCTCTGCACGAAAGATGAACACTGCCGGAAGGCTTATTGTATTTCACTGCATTACCGGCTATATTAATTAAAACCTGCTTAATATGCAGCGGGCTCCCTATAAAAAACTCATGCATCAGCAGCCCCTGCTCTTCAAAATCCGTTGTCAGATTCACATTGTACGCCGCCGCCTGACCCCCAACAATCACGGCACAATTACACAGAAGCTCTTTCATACTGAATGTTTCATCGGTAAATTCTAAATTGCCGCTTTCCATCTTATTGATGTCTAAAACATCGTTAATCAAAGACAGCAGATGCTCCGCCGAAGTCTTCATCTTTTTTCTGCAGTCTGCCTGCCTCTCTAAGTCTTCCGGGTTATTCTCCGCAATATTCAGCATTCCCATAATGCCGTTAATGGGTGTCCTCATGTCATGGGACATATGGGACAAAAATTCTGTCTTCGCCTGATTTGCCTTCTGCGCCTCCCGTATGGCAATCTGCAGTTCTTGGTTTTTTACCTCAAGAAGATGGTATGATTTCTTTCTCATGCGGGAAACCGCCCCGCCGAAAACAAGTACGGACAAAAGGATAATGCCTGAAATAATGATAACATCCATGCTCTGATGCAGATAATCCATCCACTCATAGCTGTCATAGGAAATATTCATATACTGATTGATAATCTGTTCCTTCTCGTCAGTCGATATCAGACGCAGCGACTTATTTAACACACTAAACAACACCGGATCCACATCCTTTGCAGCAGCCAATGTACTGCCAGACTGGTACCGGTAGTTATCCCACTCAATCAAGTTGGAAAATCTCTCGTTCTTGGACTGATAATTATACTCAATTGTATTAAGAAGCGTAACGTCTACATCACCATTTTTCACCATCAGCAGGCATTCTTTTGCCGTATCACAATAAAAAATCGGCTCTCCTATCCCGATTCTGTCCGCCCAATAGGTTCGTCCTTTGGTCAGCGCCAAGGACGCTTTGTTGTCTCTTAAAACAAAATCATTCTTGGAAACAATAACCGCGTTGTATGCCATAAATGCGCTTGTCAGCCTGACATCCTCATCCTGTGCAAGCTGCATGTTATTGGCTCCCACATAAAAGTCAATCGTCCCATCCAGCAAATGGTCTTTCCAATATTCATTCCGTTCAAGAGGAACAAACTCTATCGTAAGTCCGCTCCGCTTTGCAACCGTCTCTAATATCTGAATGTAGATTCCATCACTCTCCCCCTGTCGGTTGACATACGCAAGGGGTTTGGTATCCCTATAAAATCCGATTTTTATCAGTCTTCCACTGTTGATAAGCACCTGTTCTCCTGCCGCAAAGTTCTCCCGCCGGTCTCCATAATACTGGCTGACCAGCTCCTGATCGAACGGCGGCGTATCCACATTGATTTCCTCAATACCCCTGTTCAACTCGTCGAGCAGCGACGTATTTCCCTGCCACGTAATATAATAATAGGGCGCATACGCAAATTTGCCTACCAGTCCCTGTCCTTCCCGGACTTCCGTCAACGTGTGAACTGCAACGTCTATCTCCCCTGCATTAAGCGCCTCCTGTAATCCCTGCGTATTCTCATACTCCTGTAAATTAGGATTGTCAATCCCGTTTCTCGCCAGATAATCCAGAAACTCGCTCTTGCGGATATAACTTCCCACGACGCCGAACTTCATATCCTGCATACGTTCAAAATCCTCATAGGCAAGATTGCTGTCTTCCTTTACAAACAGACAACCGTATGTATAGCCGCTGGGCAGCGCCGCATAATCATAGACCTCGCTGCGCTCATTGGAATACTGTGCCGACCCAACCAGATCCACCTCTTTTGCTTTCAACTTTGCCAGCGCATCATCCCAGCTGTCACAGTCCACATATTCCACGTTCCAGTCTGTGTAAATACATAATTCTTCCAGATAGGCAACATCCATACCGCCATAACCGCCGCTCTCCGAATAGGTATGATATCCTTCCATCGGAAAAAAAGCCACTCTCACGGTGCGCGGCGTTTTCGCAAAGACATTTGCCGGAAAAATCATCATCATAAACAATATGGCAGCAAAAAATATCGACATGCAATACCTCAAATGATTCCGATGCGTTTTCTTCATTTTTATATCCATGCTCCTTTCTCAGTCCGCGATGTTTGGGGCTGATGCTGTATTCCTTCTGCAATTCTTGTGACGCTGGCTTCCAATCCTGCGTCTATTGTACAACATCTACAGATTTTTGGAAATATTTTCCCGGCAGAAATCATACTCTGCGTATATGCCATAACTGCATCACACCGCAAAACAGGGGAGACACCGCTCCTCACAATGTCTCCCCTGCCATCATTTCACAGTCCAGAATCACGCTTTCGTCTCCGTCTGCCTCTCCATTCATCAGCTTGAACAGTAGTTTTACCGCCTCTTTTGCCACCTGCTCCACCGGATTATAGATGGTATTCATTCTCGGCGTCACATAGTCCAGTATGTCGATACCGTCAAATCCCATAATTCCGTAATCGATTCCGGCTTTCTGTCCTCTGCCGCTCATATATTTCATAATATCCAAAGCGAACATGTCTCCGGTACAGAAGAACGCCGTCCGTTTGTCCGTGTTGTACAGTTCTTCACAGGCACGCGCGTCATATCCCTCGCTTTTGTCTATGACAATGCATTCCGCCTGCGTCCTGCGTCCACCGGAACCATCCGCATCCACCTTACCGCTCTCCCTGTACGTTTTGCCGCCGTTCCATAAAGAAACCGCTTCCTCAAATCCTTCCAGTCTCTGCTGGTGGACATATGTATTTTCATCCTTCCGCTCCAACGGCGGGCATACAAACACGATTTTCTCATACCCCTTCCGCAGGATTGCTTCTGTCGCCTCCCGCGCCGCCTTCTTCTCCTCAATCCCCACAAAGGGGATGCCTTCATCTACCTTGTTGCCTATGGTCACAATCGGCGTATCCAGACTCTTCAGAAACTCTTTGTACGCGCCGCCTCGGTTGACAGATGACAGAATAATCCCGTCCACATGGTAATCTACCAGTCTCTCAAGCTGTTCCTTTTCCATGTCCTTGTTCTGCTCATGAAGCGTAATATTGACAAAATACCCCCTCTTCCCTGCTTCCGTCTCAATGGCGGAGAGCAGCTGGGAAAAATACCTGTTATTGACGTCGAGCACAACCACACCGATATAAAAGGTCTGACCTTTGACCAGTCCCCTTGCCAGAAGATCCGGTCGGTATCCGCATTCTTTTGCTTTTGCCAGAATCAGCTCTTTGGTCTGCGGATTGATTCTGCCTGTATCCGTAAGCGCCCGATGCACCGTCATCCTTGAAACGCCGCACATCTGGGCAAGTTCTTTTGCCGTGACTGCCACCTCTTCGCCTCCAACTGATAAATAATCCTGCATCTATTTTATCATAAGATTGCAATTCTTACCATATTCCATGACAATTCGGGCAGACAACTTGTTAAGACTCCTTCTGCAAGGCTGCTTTCATCAATTCTTTCGGGTTTCACCCGTTCATGGCACTCCAGATTGGTCGCTTTCTTATCGTCAGAACACATTGTCACATGTTCTATGATGCGGACTGCCTCAAAGTCCTGCAATTCCAGCACAACCTCCGCCACTTCCTCTTCCGCCCGGTTGACGGCAAATAAGACCACTTCTTTTTCTTCCTCGTTGTGAACGACAACATAATCCACATAGGGAACCTGCTTTCTGAATGCGCAGTCATATGCCGGTATCTCGTCCACCCCCTGCAAAACCTTCCCTAAACCATAATGCGCCATATGCATGAAAGGATAATAGATTGGCTGGACCCATACTCCGCCGCCTTCCTTCGTCATAATCGCGGCGCTGATATTGGTCAGGAGCGACTGGCAGGCAATCTTAATCCTATCCGCATGTTTTAAGAAGTTCATCATCATGCACGCAAACAGCAGCGCATCTTCCATCGTATAAATCTGTTCACTAAGGTGCGGCGCCACCTGCCAAGGTTTTGCGTCCACCGAGGCAGCCACTTCCTTATCCGGCACCGACCACACGCCCCATTCGTCAAAACTGATGTATATCGTTTTATCTAAGCGGTGCCATGCCTTGACATAGTCACATGTCCCGATGACAGTCCTGATGTAATCTTCCATATCAAGCGACTGTGAAAGAAAATTCTCCGTTCCCATTTCCTGCCCGCCGTAATACTGATGCAGGGAAATATAGTCTACATAGGGATAGGTATACTTCAATGTTTCTGCCTCCCAATCCGGATAGGACTGCATATCGGATTTGGAACTGCCGCAGGAAACCACCTCGATACCGCTATCGACCTGCTTCATCGCCTTTGCCGTCTCCTGCGCCAGCCGTCCGTACTCCTGTGCGGTCTTATGCCCGATTTGCCAGTCGCCGTCCATCTCGTTGCCAAGACACCATGTCTTGATGCCATAGGCTTTCTCTACACCATGCTCTTTTCTAAGGTCACTATAGTAAGTTCCTTCTTCTATATTACAATATTCCACAAGCGATACCGCATTCTCGATACCCTTCGTGCCAAGATTCACAGCAAAAACCGGCTCAACACCCGCTTTCTGTGCCCATTTCATGAACTCGTTCGTGCCCACTTCATTTGTCTCAATGGCGCGCCACGCAATTTCCAGCCGTCGCGGGCGCTTATCGACCGGACCTACTCCGTCGCGCCAGTCATAGCAAGAGACAAAATTCCCGCCGGGATAGCGCACCGCCGTCACCCCCATTTCCTTTACCTTCTCGAGGACATCCCGCCGGAACCCGTCCTCGTCCGCCGTCTCATGTCCCGGCTCGTAGATTCCCGTATACACTACCCTTCCCATGTGCTCCACAAAAGACCCGTAAATTCTCTTGTCAATCTCTCCTTTCACGAAATTTCTGTTGACAATAATATGCGATTGTTTTTTTCCCATGTCAATGACCATGCCCTTTCCCAGCCTGCGGATGTAAGCCGCAAACACAAATTTTTGATTTCATTCTTTATCCAGCCTCATTCATCTGCTCCGCAGATACTCAAAATCCCAAGACATGCAAGCATGTCTGGAGAATGCCCGTATTCTGGGCATTCTTACGCTACTCCTTCATGTCAGAGCAGTTTACTGCGATGACATCGCGCCGAGAATCTCAAAGTTTTCCGAAGGAATACTTTTATTCTCGGCTGCGCTCAAGGCATATTTGAGGCTCTGACTCAAATTGCCGATTGAAAAATAAGCTATCAAGCTTATTTTTCAATCTACTCCTTCATTCCGGCAGTCGCCACACCCTCGATAAAATATTTCTGACAGAAAATATACAAAACAAGCAGCGGCGTGAGGGAAATCATGGTTGCCGCAAGCGTCGGTCCATACTTGATCACCTTGTTTCCTACCAGAACCGCCAGACCCGCCGACAACGTCCTTTTATTCTGCGAGCTGGTAAGCATCAGAGGATAGAGCAAATCGTTCCAGTTATTCATAAAATGAAAAATCCCAAGACTCACAAGCGCCGGCTTACATAGCGGCAGCATGATGGAACGGAAAATCCGAAATTCACTCATTCCGTCTATCCTTCCCGATTCTTCCAGCGATTTCGGAAGCCCTGTGAAAAAGGAACTCATCATGTAGATTCCGAACGCACTGGTCGCGCGCGGTAAAATCAGTCCCAGATAGGTGTCCAGCAAATGGAATTTGTACACTTCAATATAAAGAGGCGTCATGATAATCTGAAACGGTACCATCATCGTCAGCAGAATGATCGAAAACAAAAGCTTCGAGCCTATAAACCGCATCCTTGCAAACGCATATCCCGCCATCGAGTCAAACAACAGACTGATTACCGTGACCCCGCCTGCAAATATGACCGTGTTCCTAATCATCTCAAAAATGGGAATGCTGTCACCCACATACAAATATTGGTGCAGTGTCCACTCCTCCGGAAAAAAGCGGGGCGGGAACTTGATGACGCCCACATCCGTCTTGAAGGAAGACACAAACAGCCACAGAATCGGAATCAGTACCGTAACGGCTATCAGCGTCGTAATTATACAACCTGCCACGGCAGACAGTTTCACCTTTTTTCTCTTATTCATCTGCATCCTCCCCTCGACTCAATATAAATTTACGCAGAACAAACGTCATCACAGCCACAATCACAAACAGATATACAGAAATCGCCGAGGCATACCCCAAATCATAGGGCGCCGTCTGAAATCCTCTATCATAAATATACTGCACAACCGTCTCCGTCTTATTGAGCGGTCCGCCCTGCGTCATCACGTAGGCTTGGTCGAACATCTGCATGGCGCTTATCGTCGATGTGACAATACAGAAGCTGATGGTGGGCCAGATGCCCGGAATCGTGATATGTATAAACTTATGAAAACTCCCCGCACCGTCCATCTCTGCCGCCTCATACAGTGACTGTGAAATATTGAGCACCGCCGCCGCAAGCAGGGTCAATGTATAGCCAAACCCTTTCCACGCCGTCACTACAATCACTGTCGGCATGGCAAGCTCCGGGTCTTTTAAAAATGCAATCGTCTCAATTCCTGTCTGCTTCAACCAGTAAGCAACAAGCCCCATATTCGGGTCGAGCAGCATGGACCAAACGATGCCGATTGCCGTCATGGAACAGACAAACGGCAGGTAATAGACCGACCGAAGCAATTTGGAATATCTGTTATTCTTTGCAAGGCATACGGTTAAAAACAAGGCGAGTCCAATCTGCAAAGGCACTTCCAGTAACGTAAAATACAGACTGTTAAAGGTGGCATTCCCGACCCTGCCGTCTGTAAACAGGCGGGTAAAATTTTTCAATCCCACAAACTGCACATCCTTCATGAATATATTCATATCCGTCATACTGATGACAAAGGATGCTATCAGCGGAATAAACACGAATATGGATAAAATAATCATAGAAGGCATAATAAAAAGATACGCGCTTTTCTGATTTTGCGCCTGAAACCTCTTTTTCTTCCCTTTTCTCTCTGTCATAATTCCCTCGATTCTGCCAAAACAGCAGGCTCGTTACAGAGTCTGCTGTTTTTTTATCGGCTTCTTTACTGTGCAAGCACCTTGTCCATCGCGTCTGAAGCTTCCTGTAAAGCATCTTCCGGCGTTGCCGCCCCTGTCATGACCTTCTCAAACATCGGAATCATCACGTCGTTGTCAATCTGGCTTGCCAGAGAGTAGCCCAGATTATAAGATCGTCCGATTTCCGTTGCTTTAGAAATGGAATTTAACACCTCGTCACCTTGTATTTCCGGATCCTCCATCAAAGATTTGGACCACACCGGGAACCCGTTTTTCTGTGACCATTCCTTCAAAACTGCATCTGTCAGCCAGTACTGCATAAACTTGTACGCTGCCAGCTTGTGGGACTCTTCCGTTCCTTTGGGAATCACATAGCTGCATCCGCCTGCCGGTGAAAACGCTCCCGCGCTTCCTGCCGGGCAAGGTGCAATCCCAAAGTTAATTCCCTGCTCGCGCAGTCCGTTAATCTGCCATGGTCCGCTCATATACATCGCTATCTGTCCTGCCTGCAGCATCGTGTCCGCCTCCGGACCGGTAATATTTTCCGGTGAAACCTTTTTGTTGACCATCAAATCCTGCAGCCATGTTAATGTCTTTATGTTCTCCTCCGAATCCAAAAGATTGGTATTGGTCGCCGGATCGTCCGCATCACCGCCGTTTGCCCATAAAAACTGCATATATGTCACATTGCTGGGCATGGCAAGACCATACTGGTTCTTGGTCGGGTCTGTCAGCTTCTCTGCATATTCCGCCAGTTCATCCAAAGTAGCCGGCGCTTTCTCCGGGTCTAATCCCGCCGCCTCAAACAAGTCCTTGTTCCAATATAAATAGCTTACGTTATACTGCATCGGTGTACCGTACAGTTTGCCGTCCACATGTGACAGCTCCAATACGTTCTCCAAAAAATTGCTCTTGTCTACACCGGTTACATCCCAGAAATCACTGATATCTTCCAATGAATCGTTGCTGACATAAGGCGCAAGATTCTCTACGCCGAACAGAACAAAGTCCGGCGCCGTTCCGGTCGCGATTGACGCCGGAAGCTTCTGCTGAAGCTGGTCGTTTGGCATAATATCCATCTGAATCTCAATGTTATCCGTATTCGTCTTATTATAATTGTCCACAATCCCGCGCAGAATATCGCCGTCAGAACCCGTAAATACGTTCCAGAACTGCAATGTAATCTTCTCGCCGGAAGCCGCCTGCTGCGTATCCGCCACATCCTCCATCCCGTCCGAAGCCGCCTGCTGCGTATCCTGCGCCGGCGCCGAAGAATCTGACGCAGCCGTCTGATTCTCCTGCGCACCGTTACCGCATCCCGCAAGCAATGACATACACATTGCCGCACCCAAAAGAATACTCATAAACTTCTTTTTCATCTGTTACCTCCTGTTTTCACTTGGTTTTGGTATGTTACCGTTTAAATGCAACAGTAACCATAACCCTGTTATGTGGTTTTCAATGGATTTTTGACAGATGCTTTACATTTTGGCAAGAATAGTATAAAATGACGAATGTGAAAAATATCCTAACGGTCTATCTGTTCTTTTGCGGGGACAATAACGGTTGGGGTATTTTTTTGTGTTCCTCCCGTAACACAAGTATGATTTTCGTTTTCCATACTGCAAAATATGTCGTTCTGTCTATATTGCATGTAATGTGCAATTTTCCATTGCGTACTCGTGTACGCTTTATGGAAATTATACACTTTGTACAAAGATGTGTCAATCAGAAAATGAAAGGAGTTTGATAAGTCATTTGATAAACAATATTTTTACTGGTAGAATAAAGAAAGAAGCAGGAGGAAAATGACAATGCCGGACAATCAATTACTTCAGATACAGAATGCCGTAAACAGCATTATCAAGGGAAAGGAACATGTGGTGGAGAAGGTTCTTGCCGCAATCATCGGCGGCGGACATATTTTAATGGAAGATATTCCGGGCGTCGGAAAGACAACGCTCGCCACCACTTTTGCACGGGTATTATCTTTGGATTACAAGCGGGTGCAGTTTACGCCCGACGTCCTTCCGAGCGATTTACTCGGCTTTTCCATGTACCACAGCGCAAAAGGGGCATTTGAGTTTCAAAAAGGAGCCGTTTTTACCAACCTTCTTCTGGCAGACGAAATCAACAGAACCTCCCCGAAAACCCAGTCTGCCCTCTTGGAAGTCATGGAAGAACGTCAGGCAAGCATCGAGGGAACCACCTACAAGCTGCCGGAACCTTTTATCGTCATCGCAACCGAGAATCCGACCGGTTCCGCCGGCACACAGCTTCTGCCGGAATCCCAGCTCGACCGCTTCCTCGTCTGTCTGTCCATGGGATATCCGGGACATGAAGACGCCGTCGCACTCTTAAAAGGTGAAGTGTGGAGACAGCTTGACGACATCGAACCGCTGCTTACATTGGAGGAACTAAAAGACCTGCAAAAACGGACGGAAGGACTCTTTGTCCATGACACCATCTACGAGTATATCGTGTCTCTCGTGGAAAGAACACGCAACAGCCCGTTCTTTGCACAGGGCGCAAGCCCCCGCGCCGCCATTGCCCTTCTACGCATGTCGCGTGCGATGGCGATGTTAGCCGGAAGAGATTTCGTCACGGCAAAGGACGTCCAGAGCGTGCTGATCGATGTCCTCCGCCACCGCGTACACCTAAGCGCAAGAGCACGCGCCGAGGGGATGAGTACTGATGCCGCCATCCGGAAACTGTTTGAAATGGTAAAAAGCCCGCTGTTCCACAATCCATGAGGTATCATTTGCAAATGCATAGAATCGACAGGAAGAAAACGCGCAGGAATAAAATCCCTGCCAATTTAGAAGGAAAAAACAAAAAAGTCCATATTTCCGTCCTGCATCTGACGGCGTTTCTGCTTGTTTATCTAAGCGTCGCACTGCTTTTTCTTATATTCCGTGGATACACCTTCCTAGTAATGTGGATGATTCTGACGGCGCTCCTCCCCTGCTCCTTCTGTATGGCATGGCAGCTTGCAGACAGGGTGGAAGGAAATATATTTCCGGAAACAGAAATCGCCCGTCCGGGGGATGCCGTGGAACTGACTGTTTCAGTACACAACAGCAGTTATTTTGCAACATTGAGAAGTACATGGCTTCTCCACATTGGAAATTCTTTTTATGAAACTTACGATGAACACAAGCTGATTCTTGCAATCCCGCCCCGCCAAACCAGACCTTTTCCGATGCACCTTGTACTAAACGACCTTGGGCGGATTGTGTTTACCTGCCATACCTACAGTGTCTCTGACCTGCTTGGCATTTTCACCATCTGCTCCGATTGCGACATGGAAAGCTGCCTGTACATCCTCCCGCGCCCGGAAAACTCTGTGCGGACATCCCTTCCCGAAGCGCATTCCGGCGTGGCGGAGCTTTCGGAGCACAGCCGGAAGGGGAACGACCACAGCGAAATAAGCGACATCCGCACCTACCATACCGGCGACCGCTTAAAAGACATCCACTGGAAGCTTTCTGCAAAAAACCGGGAGCTGATGGTGAAAGAGCGCGTCTCCCTTTCGGGCAGCGAGCACGTCCTGCTATTCGACCTCCCCCGCCAGAAAACCGATGCGGAAAGGCTGTTGACAGAAGGATATCAGCAAATCAGACAATTGCTGGACACGCATCTGACCTTCCGGCTGCTTGTATGGAACCAGCGACACTTTTCATTTGACATTCATTCCGTCGGCTGCCTTGCAGATCTGGACCACGCTTACTGCCAGATTTACTGCACAAGCCTGCCTTCCCGCAGCAGCGACCTTCTGCACCAATATATGAGAAACTGCTACCCACAACTTGAAACTTATCTATGCATAACACTGAAAGAAGAAGCCGTACAGTTGGAGATTTGGAGCAATGGCTAAAAAGGTTACGAAAAAAAAGAAACAGACGGATAGAATCCTGTCGGAAGGCATCCTGCTGACAGACGGTTTTGACACACCGCGGGAAGGAACGCTTTCCAATCTGCTCGTGCGCGCTTTTTTCCTTTTTGCAATTGTCGCCGGCAGTCTGGGCGGAATGTTGTCCGCCTTTCATATTTCCTATGCGAAGTGGGCTTTTTTTCTGACGGCGCTCCTAGCCGCGCTCTACTGCGCCTCTCTGTATGTTTCCGTCTGGTGGGAAAATATCGGCTATGTGCTGCTTTTTATTCTCGCCATGTACACCGGACTTTCTCTGCGCACTTACATCAGCAGCGGTTTCTACGGAATCCTAAATGACATTTCCGCCTCCGCCTCACTCTTCTTTGCATCAGACGCACAGGTCAACTATGTGGAGCAGGTGGAAAACCGATTTCTTACGATTTCCGTCGCCATGTGCTATTTTGCACTGATTGGCTGTACCATTGCAAACGGTCTGATTTCCCGCAAATCCAAATACTTTGCCGTTTCCGTTCCCGCCCTCTTCTTTCTGCTCGTGCCAATCTATTTAGAGCATGAACCGGCTGCCGGTTACGTCATTCTTTTTTGCGCAGGCATCCTCACCGTGTACATCCATAGACAGAACCGATACGCCTGTCATAAGCCCAATGCAAAGACACTGCAAAAAGCCGGGAAAAAGCACATCCTATCCGGTAACTTTTCCGGCAGTGCCGCCGTAAGCGCACTGCTTACCGTTACGATACTGTGCACGATTACCGCCGCCCTCGCCGGTCTGTTTTACCCAAAAGAGGGTGCTTTCCCGAAAAAAACACAAAGCGCTGTCAAGCTTAAATCCATGGACACCATGGAAAACTTCTATCTCCTCGGTGTGATGGGGCTTATCAACTTCTATCCCTCCACCGGCGGGCTGAAAAGCGGACGTCTGGGCGGCGTAAGCTCCGTCCGTCTGGACTATGAAACCGACCTTAAGCTGGAATTTGTCCCCTACACCTATGACAGAATCTATTTAAAATCCTTTACCGGCGCCGAGTATCTTCCCTATGAAAACCGCTGGAGCATAGACGACCGGACCGCCTATGTGGAAAGCTGGAAGCATGACACGGCGGACCGTCTGGAAGCGGCTTTCCGCTCCGGCGCGGAGGGGTATGCCAAAGGCGTCCTCAAAATCACAAACGTGGCAGCAATGACCGGCGTCTACCTGCCCTATTATTCCAAAGCAAGCGGCGTCATGATACGTCCCGGCACCGATACCACGTATCCTTTTTTCCCGCTTTTAGAAAGGATTCCGGAGGGCAGCGCCGACCCTCTCGTGAGCGGACTGTGGCTTGACGTACCCGAAGAAAACCGTGAGGCGGTTGCCGCCTTCTGTAAAGAAGCCGGTCTTTCCGGTTCCCCGGAAGAGATTGTCACGAAGCTTCGCAGCTATTTCCAAGCAGAATTTCCTTACACCTTAAGCCCCGGCGCCACACCGCGCAGAAAAGATTTCATCAACTATTTTCTGACCACCAAGCGCAAGGGCTACTGCGCCCATTATGCCAGCTCTGCGGTACTGATTCTGCGCTATATGGGGATTCCGGCACGATATGCGGAAGGCTATGCCGTGGACGCCGTCGAGATTGCCGAAGACGCCAGAAGGACAGAGGCGAACGTCTCAGATTACTATGAAGGCGCTTCCCTGCTCCCGCAAAGCTCTGTCGTATCCTACGACGTTCCCGATGCAAGCGCCCATGCATGGGTGGAAATCTACGATGAAAACTTAGGCTGGTATCCTGTAGAAGTCACGCCTTCCCGCACGGATACCGAAGAAAATCAAAACAGCATATGGAGTCTGTTCGCCAGCCTGTTCCGGAGCGGAGAGTATCCACACCTTGCCGATATCGATACCGAAGACAATAACGCCAATCCCGGAAACGTCATCATGGACGCCCTGCAGTCCTCGACCTCCGGCATCGTGTTTGTGCTGATGCTGGCGCTTTTGACTGCACCCGTATGGCTTGCTGTCCGTAGGGCAATCGCATGGTATCGCTACAGACATGCCAGCCTCAATGAAAAACTGCTGATTCGGTATCGTAGAATGCTTCGTAAAGTGGAGCGAAAATGCCGCAGACACAGACATTCTGACGCCGGCGGAGGGCAAAGCTCCCTAAAACCGGACATGCACCAGAACGCCGACGATAAAGAACTAAGAGAATTGAAAAACTTCGAGGAGCAGGCTGCATGGCTCTCCAAACATAACGTCATCACACAAGAAAATCTGCTCCGCAGATTATCTTGGGAAGAACCTTCGGTTCTTCCACATTTGTCGAAATTTCCTATACAACAAGAAAAAGCGCAGCTTGAGTTTCTCATCCATACACTGAACGAGGCGGCATTTTCGTCGAGAGATATCAGCCTAGAAGCATTCGAGGAAGCGTGCAGAATCATGAACGACGCGGCGCACTAGAGTGAAAGCGGCAACTGACGCGGTGCTCTAAGGCGAAAGCGGCAACTGGCGCGGTGCTCTAAAGTGAAACCGCAACCAGTGTGGCGCACTAAGGAGTGCCGTACTGGTTGCGGTTTAAGTTTGTTAGTCTGCTGCGGATTGCTTCTGTACAACTATGGTCTACGCCTAACACCTTCTCCGCTATCGGCAGAGCTTTCTGATATAATTCTTCCGCTTTCTCATCCTTTCCCTGCTGTTCATACAAATCTGCTAAATCGTAATACCCATACACCACACGCGGGTGATTTTCCCCAAATGCTTCTCTATCACTGCAGAGCGCCTTCTTATATAAGTTCTCCGCCTTCTCATATCCACCGCGCTTCTTATACAAATACGCCAGATTATGATAGATAATTGCCATGTACGGATGCTTCTCTCCTAATCGTTTCTCACAAACAGACTGTGCCTGTTGATATAGCTTCTCCGCCTCCGCATACTTTCTCTGTCTCACATACAAACCTGCCAAATCACGATAGACATATGCTAAATCTACATCCATCTCCATAGATGTCTTTTCATAGATGGAGATGGATTGCAGATACAATTCCTCTGATTCCTCAAATTTTTGCTGCTTCTCATATAATGTCGCCAAAGCATGATAGCTTTCTGCCATACCCGGATGATTTTCTTCCCATAGTTCCTCTTGGATGGCAAGCCCTTTCCTCAATAGTTCCTCTGCCTCCTCATACCTTCCCAGCGAAGTATATGATAAAGCTAAATTATGATAGCTAATCGCTGTATCGCCATTCTTTTCCCCCAATACTTTGATTGTGATTGCCAGTACCTGCTCCTGCAGTTTCGCCGCCTCTATATAATTACCTTGTTCACTGTATATGACCGCTAAAGTATTTTGATAGTTCACCACATTAGGATGTTCCTCTCCAAGCATGTCAATGCTCATGGAAATGGCTCGCCGGCACAATTCTTCCGCTTCCCTATAGCTCCCCTGCTCTTTACATATTTGTGAGAGTTCATGATAGCAGGCTGCTATAGCCGGATGTGTCTCTCCCAGTACATTCCTGCGTATTTCCAGTGCCTTGCGGCATACTTCCGCCGCCTGCTGATACGCATACATGCGCCGATACACATCTGCCAATTTATAATATACCGAAGCAGTCTCCAAATGCTCCCTACCCAACACTTCTTCATATATATTTTTGACTCTCAGCAATGATTTCAAACTTGCTTGATAATTACCTGTACCACTATATTCATTTGCCCGCTGTATTAGGGCATACGCTTCTTCTAATCTTTGTTTCGCCCCTTCCCCATTCTGCTCTCCTGCCTGCCAGTCAGCCTCTTGCAAGTCTTGCTCCTTATCCAAAGGCAGTTCCACATTACTCCTTTTCACATCCGCTAAATAATCATGGAATGTCATTCTGATTTTCACAAAGGAATAGAAATCATAGGCACTCTTCGCAAGCCGGTCATCGCCGTATGCCGTCGTAAAAAAGACAATATTTTTCCCCAACCCTGCTAACATATCCCTGCTGAAGTTCAAGCGGCTGATATCCTGCTGTCCCGGAATCGCAAGCTGAAAATTGACAAGAAAAAAGGTTCTGACATCCTCCCGCGAAGCAATCCAGTCTTTCAAAACGGCAAACGAATATTCTCCATGATTACGCCTGTAATCATAGATATCTATCTTGCCGCCACGGTAGACATCCACAATTTCCTGCTGCACCGGCTCCTCTGCAACCACCAGATACAGCCCGTTTTCAGATTGATTAATAATCCACCCTAACGTCTGATACTCGTCCTGATTTCTCTCCGTCATCCTATAAGCCCCTGTTCCTTGAAAAACTGCGTGACAAGCGGGTGCAGGTTATGCCATCGTTTCCCGTTATATTCAAGCACCACCGACGCCTGCAGCATCTTTAACAGCATCTGCTTATCCTCAATCAGCTCTTTATTCCCTTGATAGATACGAACCAAAAAATCATAATCCTTCTTCTCGATTCGTCTTGTCAGAGAAGTCTTCACTTCCTCTAACGCCCGCCCGGCATCTTCCATGGATATGCTCCCACTGTTCCTGCGCTCCGCTCTTTTTGCCGCAGAATGAATGGTACGGAACAAATCCCGCAGCGAACCGCCGGAAGAATGTATCAGCCTATCCAGCACATCCTCTTCAAACAACTGCAAATCCGCCCTTTTTTGTACAATCTCACGAATCACCCCTATGCCGTCAGTAAACGGTTCGCCTGCTATCGTCTCAATCTTAATCATCGGCAGCGTTTTGGTGACAAAGTACCCTTCCATCGCCGCGAATCTGGTATCGTAGGAGAGTCCGATTGGAAACGTGTAAATAACGGGAAAGGACATGCCGGATAAAACCGCCGCATAGTTATAGAAAACATTCCATGCATCCTCTGGATTTAATTTATCCAAATCCTCAAAAATAATGATCGGCGCTTTCCCTTCTGTCTTCTTGGTAATTTCCCCTGCAATCTTTTTAAGGAGCGCCATCCACTCGCTGGAGCGGATACTTATTTTTTTCCGATATTCCTTTCTTATTTCCTCATTATATTTTAAGTCCGCTTTCATCTTAGCAAATATCTTTAATACATTAAAAATGCCCGGTGTTTCCGCCGACATTCCTCCCTCAATCGCCATCGCTTCTTCCTTGCGGGACAGCGTGGTTTCCATGCCTTCATCCCAGAAATGCATCATCTCATTCAAAATATCCCCGCTGATTGCACACCTGCACTCCTTGGCGATTTCAAGCAGCGCTTCTCCCATCAGGATAAAAAGATCGGAGTATACAATGTTAAACATATCCAAATCCGTACTGCAGACGATTGTCTTTACTCTGTATCCCTTTTCCGTTAACTGTGCAGACAGCCTGTTTAATTCCGTACTCTTTCCGCAGCCCTTATGTCCGAGCAGCAAACATGCATTCTGTGTCTCCTCTTCCTGACAGATTTCAAAAATATCCTCAATCGGTGAATCGTATTTATCGCTCATGCGATATTCCATTGTATCATTGCAATAAAACGCCTTCATCTGTTCACCTTTTAACGGTTCCGGTGAAAATGCATTGATCATTTCAGATACATGATTTGCGTATTTCATTTATATGACTCCTTCCGTTTTTGATTACGGTTTCTCTGACTTTATTATATAGGATGATTCCTACATACGCAAACCCAAATATCAATGAGGGATTCCCGCCATAGATTCGGTCGGCTGCCGCAGTATGGATTCCATACCTATGAATTGATAGTAGAAAAAGAATATAAAAAGACACCGGAAAAAGGTACACGTCATGACTCCTGCCTTTTAGGCAAAAAGTTGTGATGCGTCCCAATATTCCAGTGTCTGCTACATTTCTCTTCACAGCGGCAAATACACTACGGTCATCTGCTGCGGATTACCTTGATTTGCCGGTATCACTTAAAGCTTTCAACAATACTCTTGATGGCATCCACATTGGACTGGTTTTCATTCGCAATCGCAATAATGGAATCCGCCGTTGCTGTTGTCGCATCATTTTTAACAACAATATTTTCTACACCCTGCGCATTGTCATCGGAAGCCCTGTTCACAAGTCTGATTTCTTCTTGGATGCTCGCTACGCTTTCTATAAATCTTGTTGCCGTACTGCTAATATTGTCGATAGCGCTTTGAATGTCATTTACAGCATCCCCGTAATCGTCCGACATTCTGACAAATTCCTCAAAATTTCCAGACACATCCGTTTCCATAAAAGTAATAATATCCTCAAAGCACTCCTTAACGCTTCCAATGCTTTGATCCGCCTCCGCACAAAGCGTCTGGATTTCACTGACTGTATTTGACGAATTTTCCGCAAGCCTCCCGATTTCATCCGCAACAACGGCAAATCCTTTTCCTGCCTCGCCGGCTCTCGCGGCTTCTATGGAAGCATTCAGGGAAAGCAGGTTGGTCTGGCTTGTGATTTCAAGAATCTGCGTTGCCATCTCATTTATCCTGCTCAGCGAACTAAGCCGCTCCATCGCCTCAGTAATATTGCCTGTTGTTATCTCGATTTTCTTCTTATTATTTGTAAGCGTATCGCCTGCCGTCCTGCTCATGGCATGGGCAGTCTGAATCAAAACACCGCTCTTCCGGCTTCCATCCTGAACGCTCTCGTTTATTTCATCAACCATACCCGTGATTTTCTCCATCTCGTCTGTAACTACTTTGATGGATTCGTTTGTATTCGTGATACTAGCCGAAAGTTCCTCTGTCGTTGTGGCATTATCCCTGACGCCGTCGAGCAGACTCGTGGACGTATCCCGCATCATTTCCGAGCTGCTGATAAGGGAACTGGAGCAGTCGTTCAAGGTTGTACGCATATTCCGAAAGGTATCCGTAAGTGAATCTACTGCCGTGGCAAGTTTGCCAACCTCGCTTTTATTCCCAATATACTGGTCAATCAAATCGTCATCCGTAAGGTCAAGCTGCCCGACCTTCTCAATTTTTCTGATTGCTTTATTTAAAGGATTCATATTTACAGTTATCATAATCCATGAAACAAATGTAATCATGATAAACGCAGCGGCGCAGATAACGGCAAGAACCATTTCACTTTTATATACTGAAGCATACAGCTCGTCCTTACTATTCCGGATTACCAGCGCCCAATGCCTGTCGGGAAGAGACTTAAAGACAGAAAAATATTCTTCTCCATCCTCGCCCGTATAGGTAATCTTCCCCACATCCTCTCCCTGCTTTATCGCAGCGATGACGTCAAGCAGGCTCTGCTCCTCAATATCCGTAAAAATCTTTTCCTCATCAATGTCAAAAATATAGTGTAATTTTTCCACATCAATCAAAGAATAGGTCGTACCCTCTATCCCAAATGTCGTAGCCGCATCCAGCTGTTTTTGAAGCTCTGCTGTCTGTAAGGCTCCGCCCACAAATCCAATCGGCATATCCCCGTCATATATCGGAGCATACATAGATATAACAAGCTGTCCCGTTGAAGGAGATTTCATGATTCCCGTATTATATACTCCGCCCTTTGCCGCCTCAAGGCTCTCCTGCAGCTGGCGCAGGGGTTCTCCCTCACGCATAATCATTCCAGCTACCCCTTCTATGTTATGGGTCAGCACTTCCGAATTCCAGTTATCGACATATAACCCTTCCCAGTTTCCGAGGTCGCCATGATAATATGTATTGTATTCCTGTACAACTGCCCGTTGGGCGTCATCCTCTGTATTCTGAAGAAACTTTTTAATGTCCCCCGATTTTGAAAAAGACAGCAACTGTTTTTCGGCATTTGAAATGTATTCTTCAATCAGCTGCGTCTTGGCATCAAGCGAGGTATGCATAATATTTTCCGCATCTTCTGTAAGCACGGACGTCATATTACTATTTGCAATATAGAACACAATCCCCATTGATACAATCGTGACCAGCGCGACCGCCAGTGCAATAATAAACCCCATTCTTCTATTCTTTAACATAATCTTTTGCCCATCCCCTTAAAAAATTATTGTACATGATGACATAAACACCCGCCTGTTCCGACTTCCCCCATCAATCGGAATAGCCTGCAGACGTTCTGTTATCAAAATACCACTATTTTTATATTATATCACTGTTGCGCAAATTTCCAACCTTTTTGGGATTTCCATCATCTTTCTTTCATCCCTTCTGTCGTCCTCAGTCCTCAGACTGTCAAAAACCGCTATTTCTTTCCGGGACAGGAAAAGACCCGGTGGCATTTAACTGACCACCGGGCATCTCTTTTTATCATGTCTTTTCTTAAATAACGTCAGCCAGCGCTGCCGCCTTCCTGCATCCATCCGTCTTGTCAATATCGCCGGCATTGAGTACGCCGGGAATCAGAACCTCTCCCGCCATCTTCCATTTGTTCAGCGCGCACATGCGCTCCATCGGAATACGCACGCCGTCCATGACTGACATATCCTCCTCTTCGCAGCAGGTAATCAGCAGACACTCCTTGCCGGAAATATCCTTACCACCCACAACCAGAGAAAAGATACGGTCAATGACGCCCTTAATCTGCGCCGGAATAGAATACCAGTAAACCGGCATGGTAAATGCAATGACATCCGCCTCCAAAATAGCCGGCGCAAGCGTATTAAAATCATCATCAAAGGTACATGCCTTTCCTGTAGAATAGCAGGTCTCACATGCATGACATCCGCCCACCTTCTGGAATGCCGCATCAAAACGTGTAACGGTATGCCCCTTCTCCTCCGCAGCCTTGATAAATGCGTCCGTCATGGCAAAGCTGTTGCCATTCTTACGGGGACTTCCTGTGATCACTACAATTTTTTTACTCATAATCGTTTCCTCCTAATATTTTGATATTTTTTTATTGTAATTCCTTTTGCAATTTGTTCTGTTTCTTGACTTTTCTCTTATTGATGATTATAATTTTAACCAGAATAAGAAATAAATCAAGTACTTACATTAAAGTGCGATACTTACACATAAGTTATATACTTACTCAAAAGAAAGTGTGGATTAAAATGGAAAAACGCTGTATCTCGCAAGAGTGCTTACAGAATACCGGCTTTAGTTATACCTTGTCATTAATTAATGGGAAATACAAGATGATAATCCTCTATACCCTGATGGAATTTGGCGTAGTGCGTTTCAACGAAATGCAAAAATATATCGAGAAAATTTCATACAAAACACTGAGTTCAACTTTAAAGGAATTAGAAGCCGACCAACTGGTTCATAGAAAGGAATATCCACAGATTCCCCCGAAGGTTGAATACAGTCTGACAGAACGTGGAAAGTCTCTGATTCCTATTCTCGACGGAATGTGTGAGTGGGGAGATAAGCATCGCCTGTGAAAAACTTTTTGCTTTAAAAGCGTGGAAAAAAGAACTCCGTATTTCCCAAGCCTGCCGTTTGCTGACCACAGACTCTGATTATACGCTTCAGGACGTTGCGCGTATGGTCGGCTACTCGAATAATAACTATTTTGGAAAAGTATTTAAGGCTTCAAAAGGAATTACCCCCGATCAGTTTCGGAAGCAGTCCACCCAGTATGAATTTGTGCGTGCAGTTTATGAGACGCCGAAGCAGATATTTTCTGATTTACCATCAATTCCCCGACCCGGACATCAGGATGCGTGTACTGAGATCGGTTTCCCAGCTTTCCGGTAGTTATTCTTGCTGCATGCTTCGGACACCAGTGCATACAGGCAAAGCAGGAGGCACATTGACTGCCATGAACAGCCTTTCCATCCACAATCTGGATATTGCCAGTCGGGCAGATTCCGGCACAAAGACCACAGCCGTCACATTCCGGCAAAATGGCAAAACTGGCACCTCTCAGCGAAAAGTCCTTCTTACTCTTTGCAAGCGCCCTGCGCTTTGGTTTATAATTTACGGTTCTGTCTTGAACGGCTTTTACAATTTCATCCATACGTGCCGGCGCTTCCTTTAACCTCTTTTCATTTTCCTCCGCCGAGCTTTCCAGTGCATTTCCCGGCATTTGAACCATAAAAGCAGCCGACAGCCTTCCACCGGCATTCTGAACCAGCCCATCTATGCTGGTATAGCCGAAATTCTTTCTGCCCTTGTTGGATGTCATGACAAGGAAAATATAGCTGTCTTTTCCAAGACTTGCCCTCTTCAAAATCCCTCTGACAAATTTGGGAGCATCCCACATATAGGTTGGCATCACAAAGCCAATGACAGCATCGTTACAGACCAGCATCTTCTCTCTATATAAAACAAAACTCTCTAATCCTTCGCCTAACCCGGCGGCAATTTGTTTTGCCGCCCAGTATGAATTTCCTGTACCGCTAAAAAAGTATATCATTTTTATAACCATGCCTCCTTCTCAGCCTGCAATTCTTTCAACCTTTTCACCTTTCACTTTTAAAGACTACATTTTGCACGTTCGGGAAATTTTATGGTCAGATAACAGCGCAACATCATATTTACTTAGCTCATGTCCCAGCAGCTGCATAACTTGCAGTTCATCCTCTGCATCGAAAATCGCATTATGCGTCTCTCTGTATCCCTTATTCCCGCTAAGCATTTTCAATATATTTCCAACGCTATATCCTTCTGTTTCCTTCCAAGATAAACCGGGGTTATAATAATTTTCCATCGCTCCCTTGGTTACAGCCCTTGTAACAGCATCCAAAAACGCTTTTTTATCTGGCACTTCTATCTCATACGACGTATTATCCCTACTACACTCTTTTACATAGGTATACTATTTTCCACACAAATCGCCCCATACCCCGCGTATGGCAAGTTAATGTCACAAACTTCTTTCACTACTACAATATATTTATGGTTAATACCCCTTACAGCCAGTAAGGAATTATCCAT
>CANOEC010000013.1 GCA_947564735.1 uncultured Lachnospiraceae bacterium
AGAGCACGCGGCTGTTAACCGCGGGGTTGTAGGTTCGAGCCCTACTCGGGGAGCTGGATGAGCCCGTAAACATAAGTGTTTACGGGTTTTTTGCTGTCCAAAGAATAATTTATAAAAATCAAAAAGACAGATGCCGGTAAAAAGCAGGCAGGAAGATGTTTTAACCGGAAACAGGCAGGGATCGCGCTGCATACTGGAGTTTGAGATGCTATGGCAACACAGGTGGCGGTGACTGAAACAGGGACAAGGTGCTTTATCGAAATGACAGGCGTCTTTTTGAGGAGATAAATGGACAGATTAGGATTTAACCGTATATATAAACGGTAGTATCATTGTATTCTTCATGTTATACTTATCTATAAGGTTGTATAATAGTCTGATGTATCTGTGTGTTTAACACGGAAGTCGTGTAGAAATCAGTTGTGATAATTTTGGAAAGGGATCAGAAGAAATGAGGATAGTAAATGGTTCAAGTATAGATTTGGGTGTCTGTTATTATCCAGAGCATTGGGAGAAAAGGTTATGGGAAGAAGATTTGGATAGAATGCTGGATGTAGGTATTCAGACTGTTAGAATTGCTGAATTTGCATGGAATTTTATAGAACCCAGAGAAGGAGAGTTTGACTATCGCTTTTTTGACGAATTTCTTGATTTGGCTTACCGGAAAGGCATCAAAGTGATTTTCTGTACGCCCACTGCAACGCCGCCGGTCTGGTTGACGGAGAACTATCCGGAGACGTTGAACGCGGACATAGAAGGAAATTTATACTATCATGGTTCTCGAAGGCATTACAATTACAGTTCATCTGTTTATCAGGAGAAAAGCCGGATTATTGTGGAAAAATCTGCATCCCATTATGGACAACACCCGGCGATTATAGGATGGCAGTTGGATAATGAGTTTAACTGCGAGAATGACAGGTTTTATTCAGTGAGTGATTCCGCTGCATTCCGTCGTTTTTTGCAGGAAAAATATGATGATTTGGAGGAACTGAATAAAGCGTGGGGAACTGTATTCTGGAATCAGACTTATACAAGCTGGGAAGAAATATATGTGCCAAGAAAGACCAATACGGATTCTGTGAATCCACATTTGGCATTGGATTATTTTCGTTTTATTTCGGATAGTGTCAATCGTTATGCGAAGCTTCAGGCGGATATTATAAAAAAGTATAAAAAGCCAGAGGATTTTATCACGACCAATGGCATGTTCCGTAATATTGATTATCAGCGTATGGCAAAAGAAAGTCTTGATTTTCTGATGTATGATTCTTATCCGAATTTTGGCTATGAGCTGGACAATTATCATGAAGCGGATTTTATGAAGGACCGTTGGTGGAGCCGTAATCTGACGGAGGTAAGAGCAGTTTCAGCTAATTTTGGCATTATGGAGCAACAGAGTGGTGCATGTGGGTGGAATACGCGGATGGAGACGCCGAGTCCAAGACCGGGGCAGATTTTACTGTGGACGATGCAGAGCATTGCCCATGGCGCAGATTATATCAGTTATTTTCGCTGGAGAACCTGTACTTTCGGCACGGAAATGTACTGGCATGGCATTTTGGATTATTCCGGCAGAGAAAATCAAAGATTGCGGGAAGTGAGGCTGACCGGTGAAAAGATACGGACCATGCAGGAATTAGCCGGTTCTAAATATGTGGCAAAAGTGGGTATCTTGAAGGATTATGATAATATTTGGGACAGCCAGCAGGACAGATGGCACAGCCGCGTAGATTCTGTCAGTCAGGATGCGCTGTTTGTTGTATTGCAGCAGACGCACACACCATTTGATTATATATATTTGGATAATAACCGTGTGACATTAGAGGTGTTGAAGCAGTATGAAGTATTGTTTTATCCGCATGCCAGTATTTTGACAGAAGAGAGAATGAACATGCTGGAGCAGTATGTGTCAGCAGGAGGGAAGCTTGTAATGGGCTGTCGCACAGGCTATAAAGATCTTTATGGAAGATGTGTGACGGAGTATCTTCCCGGACTTGCGACAAAAGTGACGGGTACGGATATTCCGGAATATTCCTTTGCTGCTCCGGATGAAACACCAATCAATGTGGAATGGGATGGCAGCAAATTTGAGGCGGCTGTATTTAATGATTTGCTCGAACCGATTGGCGGGATGGCGGAAGTTATGGGAACCTATGTATCGGGCAGATATGCAGGGGCACCAGCAATAATCAGAAATCATTTTGGACGAGGAGAGGCTTTTTATTTTGGCGGAGCTTTTGGAGAGGATGCGGTTAGAGTTTTTTTGGAAAATCTGGATGTAGCAGAACCCTTTGGGGATATCATTTCTCTTCCTAAAAGCTGTGAACTGGCAGTACGCGGGAAGGGAGATAAGCAATATATGTTTGTACTCAATTATTTGAAAAATCCGGTTTATATAACATTGAAGCGGGAAATGAAGAATCTTTGGACAGGAGAAATGGAGCAGAGCCGTATAGAATTGGAGAAATACGGGGTCAGAGTCTATTTGATTTAGTATTTTATGCATGTTGAGGTTCGGATGAAAGTAAAGGCAATCTGATTTCAGACTGCCTTTTTCTATTTCTGTTCTTTTGCTATTCCTTGATACATTGTACCCCATTCAAACATTGAGTTGATAATTGGCCGCATGGTGTCACCTAATTCACTTAAAGCATATTCCACACGAACAGGCACTTCCGGATATACAGTACGGGAAATGATGCCGTCTTCTTCCATAGAACGCAGATTATCTGTCAAAACCCGCTGGCTGATTCCGGGAATGTCCTTTTGCAATTCGTTAAACCGCCAAGGTCTGTCCAAAAGCCTTTGTACAATAAAGATTTTCCACTTGTTTCCGATAAGCATGAGCGTGGTTGCAACAGGACATGCCGGAAGCTCGTCTTTCGTCAACATAATAGCACCCTCCAAAAAAGTATATTACATTCATATTTGCACTAAGTAAGAAAAAGATCACTACATAATAAAATAGTGCGTACTTTTCTTTCTGATTGCTGCAATCTATACTGAGTATAGACCAAAGAGGTCATCCTGTCAAAGCATTTGACAGCAAAAATCAAGGAGATAGGAGGCAACTATTATGAGTAATCTTGAAAATGTGGCTGCATTTGCGGCATCGTCCTGCGGTTCGGCATGTGGCGCAGGGGACCCGAAGCCGGAAGAAAAGCCGGCTTCTGCCTGCGGTTCGGCATGTGGCGCAGCGGACCCGAAATCGAAATAAATTTCGATTCATCAGAAACATATTGTGTCAAAACGGGCATGGGCACATGAATTTTTCGTGTGTCCATGATGATACCAAGAGGAGGAATACCAAGATGAAACCATATTTTGCCTTTCAATGGCATATTACAGACGAGTGCGACCAAAGGTGTAAGCATTGCTATATTTTTTCCGGAGATAATGATATTTGCCTAAAGCAGATGAAATACGAGGAAATGGAAAAAGTCGTTTCAAGCTGTATGGATATGTGTGAAAGGCTGGAACGCACTCCCTATTTCTATATTACGGGTGGCGATCCGATTTTGCACAAGGATTTTTGGAAACTTTGTGAGCTGTTGAAAAAACATGGCATTACTTTTGGGATTCTGGGAAATCCGTTTCATTTAACAGATGAGGTCTGCAAAAGACTGTATGACTATGGTTGCAGAAAGTATCAGTTATCTTTGGACGGAATGAGGGAAACACATGATAAGTTTAGGAAGCCCGGATCTTTTGACACTACGATAGAAAAAATTGATTGTATCAAAAAGGCGGGTATGTATCTTGCAATCATGTCCACCGTATCCCTCGCCAATAAAGATGAGTTTCCTGATATGATAGACTTGGTAGTGGAAAAAGATGTAGATGTGTTTGCGTTCGGTCGGTACTGTCCTACAAGCGGTCATGAAAGCAAACGGAATTATCAAGATAATTTTTTTCAACAATATCATATTCCCCCATTAGTGTACAGGTCGTTTTTAGAGAAGTGCTGGGCGAAATATGAGCAGTACAAGGACAGACATACCACGTTCCAGTTAAAAGACCATTTATGGACGTTATTCTTGTATGAAAAAGGTATATTTAAGATACCCGAAAATGCGGATAAGAAAATGATTTATGATGGTTGTCATCTCGCGATTAGTCATATGACAATCCTTCCGACAGGCGATGTTTATGCCTGCCGTAGAATGGAAAGTAAAATCGGAAATGTATTTGATAGCTCTATGTATGATCTATTTATGAGTGCGGACATGGAGAAGTATCGTGATTTTGATAAATTTGAGAAGTGCAGCAAATGTGAGCTTAGAGGATTTTGCAGAGGGTGTCCGGCAGTGACCTATGGCTATACCGGAAATATGTACGCTCCGGATCCTCAATGCTGGAAGGATATCTGATGTATGGCGGACATCGGATTTGTACCGATTGAAATGAAATGGAGATGGTTTAAGCATGGATATTTTGGATTTGATGAAAGAGCGCAGGGCAATCCGAAAATACACAGATAGGCAGATTGCAAGGGAAGATTTGGAAAAAATCATAGAAGCCGGATTATATGCGCCAAACGCAGGCGGCGGACAGCGGGCAAGGATTGTGGCTGTCCATAATAAGGAATTAGCGAAAAAGATTGGAAAACTCAATCTGGCACATTTTGACCGTAATAAACTTGCCGGAGGATATGTTTCTTCTGAACAGCCGAGCAATATTGATGACCCGACGATAAAAAATGGCTTTTATGGCGCACCTGCCGTATGCGTTATTTTTGGATCAAAAAATTTTCTATACAGTATTCCCGATGCCTTCTGCTGTGCTGAAAATATGGTGCTTGAAGCCACCAATTTAGGGATTGCATCCTGCATTATTGCAAGGGGTGAAGAAACATTTGATAATGAGGTTGGTAAGGCGTTACTGGAAGAGTGGAATGTTCCCGATACAGATATCGCAAGGTGTTTCGTGATATTAGGATATTGTAATGGCGACTACCCGCAGAGCAAGCCAAGAAAAGCCGGACGATATTTGATTGTGGAATAAATTAGGGAGATAAGGTTGAAAGAATTGCATTCTTTCAAGCAGATTTATTTGGTTTTCGCGACAGTTTGTGCTGGCGCCATTGGCATCAGACCTAAACATCGCAGGCGGAGAAAGGAGCGTGGTTATAAAAATGGATGCACAGACCTGTTTAAAAAAATTACAATATGTGGGAGTATTGAATTTTGCAACAGTCGATAAATATGCAAAACCGCAGATACGGAATATCAGCGCAATACATTATGAGCAGCAGGCTATGTATTTCTTTACGGCAAGGGGAAAATCCTTTTGCGAAGAATTGCTTGCGTCCTCAAAGGTGCATTGTATCCGGTCGTCCGTATCATATTACGCAGGAGTATTGTTTACATTGTGGAAATTGTTTTGAAAAATGTCCTGTTGGCGCTGTCAAGAATAGGGAGGATATAAAGGGATGATTGATAGAATGGCTCTAGGAATAACGGCTTCAAGGCATAGAAATCCTTTAACAAAAGAAATGAAAAAGTCAGAAAAGATTGAACGGTTATGTACTATGCTAGAAAAAGCAGACGCTATACTTATTGGTGCGGGTGCAGGACTTTCTACTTCTGCCGGATTTACTTATAGTGGTGAGCGTTTTCAGAAATATTTTAGTGACTTTATTGAAAAATACCATTTCCAAAATATGTACGAGGGCGGTTTTTATCCCTTTGAGAGTCTGGAAGAACATTGGGCGTATTGGAGCAGATATATTTATATCAATCGCTATATGGATGCACCGAAACCTGTGTATGAGAAGCTGTTTGACTTAGTAAAGGATAAGGAGTATTTTGTTCTCACGACAAACGTGGACCACTGCTTTCAAAAGGCAGGATTTGCAAAAGAAAGGCTGTTTTATACACAGGGGGATTATGGACTTTTTCAATGCAGCGAGCCATGCCATGACAGGACCTATGACAACGAAGAAACGATTAAAAAAATGGTTGAGCAGCAAAAGGACATGAGAATCCCGACAGAGCTTATCCCGCATTGTCCTATATGTAATAAAGCAATGACTATGAATTTGCGGGCGGATAACACTTTTGTGCAGGACAGTGGCTGGGAACTTCATGCGGGTTACTATGAGCAATTTCTAAATGAATATGGACAAGGCAACCTGTTATTTTTAGAATTAGGCGTAGGGTATAATACTCCGGGGATTATTAAATATCCTTTTTGGAAGATAACAGCGGACAACCCGAAAGCGGTTTACGCCTGCATTAATTATGGGGAGGCGGTGTGTCCGAAAGAAATTGAGAAACAGTCGATTTGTATAGAGGGGGATATTGGGGAAGTGTTACAGTTATTATAATCGGATTGATATTAAAAAATAAAAAATTCCCTTGCCAAATGCACCCGGTTATGGTAAGATAGACTCCGTTAGGTTATTAATTACATGGGTGCTGCATAGGATATAAACAGAAGCGCCGGAAAGAAATGACAAGGCTCCATGGTCAAGCGGTTAAGACATCGCCCTTTCACGGCGGTAACACGGGTTCGATTCCCGTTGGAGTCATTATTTTACAGCACCAGTTCAGCAGAATGCCTTGTAGAGAGGTATAAGATTTATTTATGGTGACTTAGCCAAGTGGTAAGGCCCCGGTCTGCAACACCGTTATCGCCGGTTCAAATCCGGCAGTCACCTTAAAAAAGATTCCGAAATGATTCGGAATCTTTTTTTTGAATATAATCATAGTAGAATGTAACTACAGGATATATTGGGTTATACAGAGACATCCAATTTGGTGGTTTCGCTTTGGGAAGCGCCCACTCTTTCGGCAACGCCGGAAGAAGAATAGAAGACTGGGGTGTCCGGCAGACTAGCAGTTAAAGTGGTGTCGGAGCCGCTGGACAACGCTTTTCCTTCGGGACTGATTTCCACGCTGTCAGCTTTCGGTTTCTGCGGGGTTGTGGCGGCAGAGTCCGATGTAGTTTCTGTCGTAGTCGGAGCAGAGATATTTTCAGTGGATGCCGCTTCTGTCTGTGTTTCGGCTCTTTGTGCTTCTCGTTGTTCCTCTGCTTTTTTACGTTCCTCGCGACGCTTTTCAATCGTCTCCTGCAGTTCTTGTTTTTCTTTCTCTTTTGCTTCCTTCGCCTCGTCCTTCATACCTTCATCAGCTTTTTCCTTATATTGGAAAGCTTTATCTTCAAAATCATTGACATATCCCATCGCCCGTTCCATCGTGGCAGTATCGCCTTTACGGCGGGCTTCTTTAAATACCTTTAGGGGGACGTTTGTCATATCCATGTTGGTGCGTGCGCCTATCAGACCTTCCATTGTTTTTGTGTGCATAAAGTTGCCTCCTTTTCTTTCTTGTCTGTCTTATCGACGTGGGCGAAAGGTTCTATTAGCATCATGTCTTATATTGTCTGATTGATGTCATATGCGGGAGAAATACACGGTATCGGAAAGGAGATATGAAAGATGTTCTTATCGGCGCCAAATTTGAGAATTTCTTGAGATTTATATGGTAAAATATATTCCAAATTTATGCGAAAAATATATTTCAAATTTATGTGGTAAAATATGTTACATCATAATGCAGAAAAATATCTTTCCATGGTGATGGCGGGCATAGCATGGCGGAGTTTAAGCAGTGAGGATTTTGATTGGAGGGCAAATGTTTATGAGACAGAAATTACTGATTGTGGACGATGAGCCGGGCATTGTGGAGATGATGAAAAGTTATTTTGAACGGCAGTACGATGTATTGACGGCATATAGCGGGGCAGAGGCGCTGGAAAAGGTGGCGCAGAACCCGGACTTAATTCTGTTAGATATCAATATGCCAGTGATGGACGGACTTGCAGTCTGCCAAAGCATCAGAAAGCATGTTGCCTGTCCAATTTTATTTCTGACGGCGAGGGTGGAGTCCTCCGATAAGATTATCGGGTTTCAGTCGGGAGCGGACGACTATATTGTAAAGCCGTTTGATTTAGATGAGCTGGCAGCGCGGGTAGCGGCACACCTGCGTCGGGAGAAGCGGCGTCAGGAGAATGGAAGCGTGCGCTTTTTCGGCGAGGTGGCAATTGACTATCTGGGAAGAACGGTAACTATCGGTGGTGCGGAAATCTCTCTGTCCAGAAAAGAATTTGATATCGTGGAGCTTCTTTCACTAAATGCGGGACAGGTGTTTGACAGAGAGAGGATTTATGAACGGGTGTGGGGAATCGACGGCGACGGAAACAGTGATACGGTTATGGAGCACATTCGCAAAATCCGCGCAAAATTGGCGGGGCATACGATGCACAGCTATATTGATACGGTCTGGGGGTGCGGGTACAAATGGAACGGATGAAAAATATGAGTCTCAAGAAGTCGTTTTTGCTGTTATCGGTGCTCGGTATCATGGTTTCGCTTGTTATCATCTGTGTTGTCTTTGCGATTGGAGAGAAAATTACCGCAGTCTATCCGCGCGGAGGAATGAGCATCACGGATAAGGGCGTTGTGAGAGAATTGGTGGGTCCCACAAAAGAACAGCTCCGCGTGATAAATCTGATAAGCTGGATTGAAGTTTTGACGTGTATTCTGGCGCCGGTGGGGTGCATGGGGATTGCCAGTATCGTGTTTTACCGTTGGAAAATGAGAAAACCGATTGCGGTGTTGTTAAGCGGTACAGAACGAATCCGGACGCAGGACCTTGCATTTTCTATTCCGGAGATGGCGGATGATGAGCTGGGACAGGTCTGCGCTGCCTTTGAGACGATGCGGGCACAACTGCTGCAGACCAATCAGGAACTATGGCGGCAGGCGGAGGAGCGTAAGCGCCTGAATGCAGCCTTTTCCCATGACTTGCGCAATCCGCTTACGGTGTTAAAGGGAACGGTAAAACTGCTGCGGCAGGATGCAGCGGATGAACATGCGTTGGAGCGGATGGAGGCTTATGTGCTGCGTCTGGAGCAGTATGTGGAAGCCATGAGCAGCATACAGAGGCTGGAGCAGATACCCATACAGAAGAAAAAAGTGACGTTGTCGGTACTACGCGATGAGGTGGCGGAGATAGCAAAACTGCTTGTGTCAGAGAATGGCAGCGACAGGATAAAAAAACTGCATGATTGTACAGGGATTGTGGATGTCTGTGTCAGTGTGCGATGCAGCAGTGCGGGAAGCGGCAGCGAGAGGTGCGGTAATGCAGGAAGAAACCGTGTGGAATCCGGTATTGCAGACAGCATCGAGTTGGACAGGGGATTGTTTCTGACGGTTGCGGAGAATCTGATTGGCAATGCCGCAAGATATGCAAAGAGTCGGATTCACATCGAGTTATCGGTTGGTGTGAAGAATGGCAGGCGGCAGCTCTGGATGAGCGTTACAGACGACGGCGAGGGGTATCCGGAGAAACTGGTGGAAGAGGGACCGAAGCCTTTTGGGAAAACGGATTCGGATGGAGTGCATTTTGGAATGGGGCTGTATACGTGTCAGGTGTTGTGTACCAAACACGGCGGGAAGCTTTTGCTGGAAAATGGAGCGGAAGGCGGCGCAAAGGCAACGGCAGTTTTATAGAAAACATGAAAAAGACACAGAACCTTGAGTAATTCTTGAGACTTACACATTACACTCTTCTTATCTTCAAGACAGGAGAGTGCAAAGTAAGAAGAGCTTTTAACGTGCAAGTCAGAAGGCATTCTCCGCATAGATTTAAGAAAGGGGCTGTGATTTTTCATGAATATCAAAGCAAAAGAATTATCCAAAATTTATGGCAGCGGCGAAAACAAGGTTGTGGCGCTGGACAAGGCGGATTTGGAAATCCATCAGGGAGATTTTATTTCTATTATGGGACCGTCGGGTAGTGGAAAGAGTACGTTACTACATCTTTTATCCGGCTTAGACCATCCGACGTCGGGGAGTCTGACTTATGATGGCAAAAATATTTACGAGATGAACGACAAGGAGCTTTCGGCGTTCCGCCGTCAGCGCATCGGCTTTATCTTCCAGCAGTTTAATCTTCTGCCTGTTTTGACGGCGCAGGAGAATATTGCCATGCCGATGCTGCTTGATAAGAAGCAGCCGGATAGGGAATATCTGGAGGAGCTTGCAAAATTACTTGGAATCAGTAAACGCCTGACGCATCTGCCGCATGAGCTGTCCGGCGGGCAGCAGCAGAGAGTGGCAATTGCGAGGGCGCTTATTGCCAAGCCGGATATTATTTTTGCCGATGAGCCTACGGGAAATCTGGACAGCAAAAGCGGCGGCGAGGTCATGGAAATGTTAGGAAATATTCGTGAAAAGATGGGCAAGACCCTTGCCATTATTACGCATGATGCCCGGATTGCGTGCATGGCGGACAGACAGTTTGTCATCATGGACGGCATCATTACAGAGAAAGGCAGGGATATCAGATTATGAAGAACTATTTATCACTGGCATGGAAGGAATTAAGGGCGCAGAAAGTGACATCGTTTTTAATTTTACTTGCGATTATATTGTCAACTATCGCGACCACTGCGGTGGGACAGTCCGTGGGAATCTTACAGTCGATGCGCGTGGAACAGGCGTCCGGTTTAAACGGCGATCGCTATGCGACGTTTCATCAGTTGACAAAGGAACAGAGTGAATTATTACAGAACGATACACGCTTAAAGGAGGTGGGCAGTCTCCTTACGGTGGGCGTAAAGGAAATAGAAGACAGTGCACTAACCCTTTTTTTGCGGGAATATTATGGGGATGCGCTGCAGGCGTATCCGGATATCGGTCGAATGAAGGAAGGACGGCTTCCGGAGTCGGAAGGTGAGATTGCACTGTCTGAAGATACGTTGCACTATCTGGGCATTGAGGGAATACTTGGAGATACGGTTACGCTTTCTCTCGAGGCGAGTCTTTTGATGGATGACCAACCGAAATATACGTATACGGCAGACTTTATTCTCACCGGTATTCTTGAGAATAATTATCTTGGTTATGCAAGCGGAACGATAGAAGGGATTGTTGGAGAGGGCACGGCGCAGTCGCTCCTGCCGGAACGGTATATGCGCTATTCAACGGATTTTAAAACGGTGGATACAGGCGCTTTTCAGGAGATTGTCAACGAACTTGCGCAAAAGCTAGGCATTGTGGAAAGGCAGATACAATACAATTGGGTTCTGCTGGATGCATTGGGAATTGATTATGCGGATAAAGAGGAAACCGTGCAGGATACGGGATTTCCCTATATGATGGCAGCCAGCGTGCTGGTGGGCGTGCTGATTCTTCTGGCGGCAGGGCTGGTCATCTATAATATTCTCAAGGTGGCTGTCACAAGGCGGGTCAAGGAATACGGTACGCTGCGTGCAATGGGTGGTGAGAGCAGACAGCTCTATGCTTTGGTCACGGTACAGATTATGATACTCAGCGTGTTGGGGCTGCCATTCGGGATGTTCCTTGGCGCTATGTCGGCAAAGGGGATTCTTGCAGCGGCAACGGGAGTCTTAAGTCCGGAGTTGTTTATGGCGGATACGACACAACAGTTAAACGAGATAATTGCAAAAAGCAGTACAGGAGGGATACTGCCGCTGGTTTTAAGCGCAGTGGTCACACTGCTGTTTGCTGTAATGGCGGCATATCCGTCCGCAGTATATGCATCCCGTGTTTCTCCCACGGTGGCAATGAACGGACAGACGATGAAGGTCGTAAGACACAGCCGTAAGACAAAGAAGATTCATAATTTTGAAGCCTTTTATGCGCGGCTGAATTTGAAGAGAAACCGTGGCAGGACGGTCATTACGATTCTTTCTATTGTGATGAGCATTACGGTATATGTGGCGTTACAGAGTTTCAGCGGATTACTGGATACGAGCCGGAGTGTGCAGGAAATGCACACGGGCGATTACAGCATCACAAACGAGACAGTGGGAATTGCGCCGGAGGAAATCGCCAAATTAAAAGAAAAGGAGTCTGTTTCCAAACTGGCGACCTCAAAGCTTGCTGTTTACACGCAGGATGAGAACAAAAATATGGGGATTGACTTGGATTTTGCTTTGCAGGCGTGGGAAAGCTTTCAGATTGCAGCAGTGGAGGAAGAGAGGATTGGGGAATACAGAACGCAGACGGAACTGACACAGGAGGATATGGAGGCAATACGAAAGAAAGAAGCATGTCTGGTGATGAATCCGATTCCCTTTTCCTTTCAAGGAGAGGAGGTGGCGTGCACACAGTTTGAGAAGGGGGATACGATTACGGTCAACGGCGTCAGGCTGCGGGTGGCAGGGATTGTATCAACTCCGGTTACAATCAATAATGCAGGCTTTGTAAACGGCATACAGATAATCGGAATAGATGCGCTTTATGATGAACTGACGGGGAACGATAAGTATTCTGAAGTGTATCCGACACTGGCGGACGATGCAGCGCCGGAAGCCTTCGAGAAGTGGCTGGATGAATGGTGCAAAGAAAGTCCGGGAACGCACTGGCTGTCATACCTGCAGTCGGATGCGCAGATGGCGGAAAGCTTTGAACAAATCAGACTGCTGTGCTGGGGACTTATTCTGTTCATCGGGCTGATAGGCATTCTGAATATCATCAACACCGTTTATACAAATATCCATACGCGGGTGAATGAGATTGGGATGCAGAGAGCGGTCGGCATGAGCGCGGGAAGTCTGTACCGGACGTTTCTGTGGGAAGGCGCTTATTATGGAATCATTGCGTCCGTCATCGGTGCGGTCTGCGGTTATCTGTGCACAATCTTTGTGGAGGCGGCTGTCAATGACGGCTTACAGCTTAGCGCTATTCCGTTTGCAGCTATCTTAGAGGCGGCAGCCGTGTCCGTGGCGGCATGTCTGATTGCCACTGCCGTTCCGCTTCATGGAATCAAGAAGCTGAGTATCGTGGAATCTATAGAGGCGGTGGAGTAAAGAACAAAATGCCTTCGGCATTATGTTCGGAAGAACCCTCGGTTCTTCCACTCTTTGGCAGAATTCCTATCATATAAAAATTGAGCATGCTTAATTGCGAGATTTGTTTCACAAAGTCAAAAAACGGGTAAGAATGATGTGACATCTTACCCGTTTCATTTTGTCAAAATTTAGTTTGCAGAATCAATCTTCACGTCGTCTACGAGGAAGGAGTCGCCATCCTCTACAATACATACCATAGTTTTGCCGGTATTTAATTCAATCTCGTTGCCGGCGTCGTCGTAATATCTTGTTGCACCGTAGTCTGAGGTCTTCTTCCAATTTACATGAATGCCTCTGCCGTTCGTGAAGAACCAGCCGTCTCTGGTCGTGTCGTGACACTGGAATGCAAGATAGCCCTTCTGGTCACGAACCTCATAATAAGTATTCTGAATCAGGATATTCTTAAATGCAAGCTGTTTGCCGTTTGCCCGGTCAACGTGAGGACCGTCGGCTTCTCCGGACAAGTGCTGGAATCTGTCATACAGTCCGGTTTCTTCATTATATATAAAATAGCAGTTCGTCACCGGATAGGTGGGGGACATATCTATTTTGTTAGCCGTGATGGCATTGCTGTACTGTGCCAGCGTATTAGGCAGATCGGAAGGTGCAAATTTATAATGCTGCTCGTCGGAATAGCCGTCACGATATTTTAAATCATAACCGAGTTTGTTGATATCTGCCAGAATCCCCTTCGTGTCTACATATGCATTATCGGTAGAATTGTTTGTGTCGTTTGCGCGCCAGAAGTTACTGCTGGAAAGTCCGTCGATATCTTCTGTGTCGGGGCGGTTGATAACCTCGTCTATGTAGAAAGGACCACCGAAGTGGATATAAAATGCATCCCATTCAAAGGACCAGTAAACATAGTAATCACGGCAGCTTCTTACGTTACCAAGTCTGTCGAAATTCGTCCAGTCCTGAAACAATGCCATCAATCGGGTAATGCTTCCTTCCACGTTACATTCATATAAAACATCGGCTTGGGAAATACCGTATTGGGAAGCAGTCTTGGTATTCGGAATCATAACGGTAATCGGTCTTGTGTTGTTGACTTCTTCCGATACCCAGTCATTTGTAATACGGCTGCGGACCATGCCTGCCTCCGGGGGCTGGTCTTCATCAATTTCAGGTTCTGTCGTCTCTTCTGGCTCTTCTATAACTTGCGGTTCATCTACGTCATCGATAACCTGTTCCACAACGGGATCGGCGACTGTCTCAGTTTCTTCTTTTCCACAACCAAATAATAAAAGAGTAGAAGACAAAGCGACAAGAAAGAGTACTTTCGTTCTTTTCATCTTGCATCTTCTCCTTTCTGTTCTGCAATAGGAAATTCCTCCAAAGCGCGGAAGAATGCGGAGCATTCTTCCCAAGATAATCGCGAAGCGATTTTCTTGTTTTTAAAATACCTAACTGCTAGTATAACATAACTAAAAAGCGGAGTCACTAGAAAAAACTTGAAAAAATCCACAAAACTTCACATGCTTTTCGGATTACAATTGCATAATTTTGACAGAGGTTGTAGAATATAAATCAGCAAAAGTAAAGAAATCTGGAGGACGGCATGAAGAAAGTAATAGTGACCGGCGCGAACGGACAATTGGGGCGCGCTATCAATGAACTGTATGCAGGAAACACGGAATATGAGCTAATCCAAACGGATGTGGCAGAACTGGATATTACCAACATAGATAAGGTCATGGAGTTTGTGCGGGGTATTCATCCCTATGCGATTATCAACTGTGCGGCGTACACGGCGGTAGAGGCGTGTGAGAATGAGGAAGATCTTGCATTTCGCATCAATGCAATCGGACCGAGAAATTTAAGCATTGCGTCGGAGGAGACGGGCGCTAAACTGATGCATATTTCCACAGACTATGTGTTTGACGGCAATGGACACAGACCTTATCGGGAGACCGACCCGGTGGGACCGCAGGGAGCATACGGCAGAACAAAGCTTGCCGGTGAGAATTTTGTGAAGGAGTTCTGCCATAAGCACTATATAGTCCGTACCGCATGGCTGTACGGGGATGGAAAGAATTTTGTGAAGACGATGTTACGTCTGTCAGAGACCAACGATAAGGTGAGAGTGGTAAACGACCAAGTCGGTTCCCCCACCAGCGCTGCTGAGCTGGCGAAGGCTGTCGCCTATCTTCTTCCCACTGAGAATTATGGGCTTTTTCATGGAACATGCGAGGGTGACTGCAGCTGGGCGCAGTTTACGGAAGAGATTTTCCGTCTGGCGGGCAGGAGCACGGTAGTGGAAGGGATTACGTCGGAAGAATACGGCGCGGCGGTGAAGCGTCCGGCATATTCTATTTTGGAAAATTATATGTTGAAGATGACGACGGATTTTATGTTTGCCGATTGGCATGACGCCATCGCGGAATATCTGGCGGCTGAGAATATCTGAAGACGCGATAATTAACTTTACATGAACATATTTTTGTGAGAGAATAACCCATATAATAGTAGGAAAGGAATATAGTTTAGTATGCAGAAAATAGCGTTAATTACAGGAATTACAGGGCAGGACGGTTCTTATCTGGCTGAGTTTTTATTGGAGAAGGGGTATGAGGTGCACGGTCTGATACGCAGACTCAGTATTTCCAACACGGCAAGGATAGACCATCTGATTCATTCTGATTATCATAAAGTCAAATTCTTTTTACATTATGCGGATACGACGGATTCCAGCAATCTGATGCGTCTGATTGCGGAGATTCGTCCCACGGAGGTGTATAATCTGGCGGCGCAGTCACATGTGGGCGTGTCTTTCGAGGTGCCGGAATATACGGCGGAGGCGACCGGGGTCAGCACATTGAAGCTGCTGGAGGCAATCCGCGTCAACGGCGGGACATGCAGATTCTATCAGGCTTCTACTTCCGAACTGTTCGGAGGGATTCCGGAGACAGCGCCGCAGAGTGAGAAGACGCCGTTTTATCCGAAGAGCCCTTATGGTGCGGCAAAGCTGTATTCTTATTGGATTACGGTAAATTACAGAGAGTCTTATAATATGTTTGCCTGCAATGGCATTTTGTTTAATCATGAATCTCCCAGACGCGGAGAGAATTTTGTAACAAGAAAGATTACGCTGGCAATCGCCAATATCGTGGCAGGCAGGCAGGACAAGCTTTCGCTCGGCAACATGAACGCGAAGAGAGACTGGGGATTTGCAGGTGATTATATCAAGGGAATGTGGCTCATGTTACAGCAGGATAGACCGGATGATTATGTGCTTGCGACCAATGAGACGCACACGGTCAGGGAATTTGTGGAGGCTGCATTCGGAGAGCTGGGTATCAAAATACGCTGGGAAGGCAAAGGCGTTGACGAGAAGGGATATGATGCTTCGACCGGCAGATTATTGGTTGATGTAAATCCGCAATTTTACCGCCCGGCGGAAGTTGAGTTCCTGTGGGGGAACTGTGAGAAGGCGGAGAGAGAACTGGGCTGGAAGAGAGACGTGGACTTTAAAGCCCTAGTTGCCATGATGATGGACTCCGATTTGCAGGCAGTCGCCGGGATGAGCTGCGAGGAATATCGGCAGAAGAACCAGTAATCAACGGATAAGAGAAAGGCATGGTTATCTATGCTTTCAGTGATAGTGATATGGATTTACATGTTCCTCACCGCTTTTCCGCTTGGATACGGATTGATGCATGTGTTTACGCGGCGGACAAAGTACCGCGTGAAACACATGGACGCTTATCTGATATGCGGGCTTGTGGCAGTCACGGTATATGCGCAGGTTATCAGTCTGGCAGGTCCGGTCGGACTGGTTGCGAATATCCTATTATGCGCAGCTAGTTTGGTGATTGGATGGCTGTGCAGGCGACCGCTTGCCGTTATGCTGCGGGAAGCGTGGGACAATATACGGGAAAATCAATCGTTAGAAAGAGGGAGGATGTCTGGCATACTGTTCCTCTTTTTACTATTTGCATACGGCGCTTCGAGGGGAATCATTCATTATGATACAAGCCTCTATCATGCGCAGAGTATCAGATGGCTTGAAGAATACGGCGTTGTGAAGGGACTTGGCAATCTGCATTGCCGGCTGGCATACAACAGCTCTTCGTTTGCACTGTCTGCATTGTACAGCATGGCGTTTCTGGGCGGACAGTCTTATCACTGCACAGCCGGCTGGCTGGCTTTTTTGCTGGCGAAGATATGTGCCGAGGTGTTGGGGTCGCTGCAAAAGAGCGGATCGCGGGCGGGAAGACTGCGGGCGAGTGATTTTGCGAAGGTGATGGGGATTTATTATCTGGTCAATATTTTTGACGAGATGGTTTCGCCGGCATCCGATTACTTTATGGTGCTGCTTGCCTTTTATATCGTTATCCGCTTTCTTGAATTGTTGGAAGATAGGGTGGATGTCATCCTGCCCTATGCACTGCTTGGCGTGCTTGGCGTATTTCTGATGACGGTGAAGTTGTCGGCGGCTTTGATTCTTCTGCTGGTGATTTATCCGGCGTATGAGCTTTTGCGGCGTAAGAGATGGAAAGAGACTGGCTGTTATCTGCTGTTAGGAATCGTGACGGCTCTGCCGTTTTTTATCAGAAACGTGCTTTTGTCCGGCTGGCTGGTCTATCCGTTTACGCAGATTGATTTGTTTGATGTGGCATGGAAGATACCGAAGGGTGTGGCGGATTACGACGCGAAGGAGATTCAGGTCTGGGGCAGAGGATATTCGGACGTCACCCGGTATGACCTATCCGTGAAAGAGTGGATGCCGGAATGGTTTCGGTCTCTGGCGGGTAGCGATAAGGTGTTTGTGGCAGCCGCGGCGGTGTCGGTGTGTATTCTGCTTGTATATGCAATCGGCATGTTGTGCAGACTATGGAAGGGACGATGGGACATTCTATTGGTACAGATGACCGTGGCGGGCTCCTTTGTCTTCTGGCTGTGCACATCGCCTTTGATTCGTTATGGCTGTGTGTATGTCTATCTGACGCCGGCGGTTATTCTGGGCGGAATATATGATAGCTGGCTGGACGCGCTTTTAAGACAGGGGAAAGTAAGAGATGTGTTCAGACAGTGCGGGATAGTGGCAGTATGGTTTCTGCTCGGATACAAATGTGCGGCGCTTGGCGGAGAGATTGCAGGTTCGTTTGTGAACGATTACTGGATTGCACAGAAGGATTATGAGAATTTTGAGACGCTAAGTTATCAGGTGGAAGGCGTTACCTTTTATTGCCCGGTGAGCGGAGACCAAGTGGGATATGAGAAGTTTCCGTCTGCGCCGGTGAAAACGGAAGTGAAATTTTTAGGACAAAATATCGGGGACGGATTCGCCGCCGGAAATGAAAGATAAATAAAGAAGGCGTAAAGCCTTGGAAATGGAGATGACATGGGAATGAACAAAACGGACAAAATCTATGTGGCAGGACACAGAGGACTGGTAGGCAGCGCCATCGTAAGGAATTTAGAGGCAAAGGGATACCACAACGTTATCGGAAGGACGCACAGGGAACTGGACCTTACAGACCAGCAGGCGGTCAGGGCATTCTTTGAGACCGAGCAGCCGGACATAGTGGTATTGGCGGCTGCGAAGGTAGGCGGAATCAACGCCAACAATACGACGCCGGCGGAGTTTGCCTATGAGAATATGCAGATTCAGTGTAACGTGATTAAGTGCTGTCATGATTATCATGTGAAGAAGCTGCTTTTCTTGGGAAGCACATGCATTTATCCGAGAATGGCGCCGCAGCCGATTCCGGAGGATGCTCTTTTGACGGGTGCGCTTGAGGAGACGAATGAAGCGTATGCAATCGCCAAAATTTCCGGACTGGAGATGTGCAAATTTTTCAAGCGCCAGTATGGGGATGACTTTATAAGCTGTATGCCGACCAATCTGTACGGACCCTACGATAATTATGATTTGCAGGGTTCCCATGTGATGCCCGCGATGATTCGTAAGTTCCATGAGGCAAAAATAAACGGCGCGCCCACGGTAGAGTTGTGGGGAACCGGTACGCCTCTCAGGGAGTTTTTGTACGTGGATGATATGGCTGATGCCTGCGTGTTCCTGCTTGAGAACTATAGCGGAGAACAGCATGTCAATGTGGGAACCGGTAAGGAGGTTACGATTAAGGAGCTTGCAGAGACGGTACAAAAGGTAGTAGGTTATGAGGGTGAGATTGTATGGAATCAGGATATGCCGGATGGCACGCCGCGGAAATTGACAGATGTGACGAAGCTCCACAATCTGGGCTGGACACATACAATCGAGTTGGATGAAGGCGTGCAGCTTGCCTATGAATGGTTCAAGGAGAATGTGGACTTTGCCAGAATGTAGGCGATAACTTACAATATACATAATAGGAATTGTTTGATATTATGTATATATGCAATACGACTACACGAATAAAGCAGTGCGCAAAAAGGAGTAAAAAGGGAATGATACATGAGAATATGGTGTCCGGACGCAAGCTGGAACAGGAAATCTCCGAGTTCATGTTGGAGCTGGGCATACCTGCGCATCTGCGAGGGTATCAGTATCTGAGAAGTGCGATAGAGATGTGCACGGAGGATATGGAACTGGTTGGCAGTGTGACCAAGCTGCTCTATCCGGATTTGGCAAAGTTATATCATACGACGGATCAAAAGATTGAGCGTGCAATCAGAAATGCGATTGAAGTGTCTTGGGAACGGGGCAACGGTGAAATGTTTGAGAGGCTGTTTGGCTATTGCAATTCACCGGAATACAGCAGACCTACAAATAGTGAGTATATTGCAACGGTGGCAGACTATATCCGATTGAAATACGGATTGGTATAGATGCCGGGAAAGGAAGAGAGACGTCTCTTCCTTTTTTTATTTATTTATGCTAAAATATGAGCATGTATGTGAAAGGCACGGTAAGTGGAATGAAATTACTCAGCGTGATAGTACCATGCTATAATGAAGAAGAAAATATAAGGGATTTTTATGAGGAGCTTTTTAAAAATACCTCTTTTTTTGATGAAAAAGGGATAGAGGTAGAATTAATCTACATCGACGACGGCTCTACGGACCGCACGGTGGAAGAGGTTAAGAAGCTGCACGAACAGGACAGCCGGGTACACATGGTTTCTTTTTCCAGAAATTTTGGGAAGGAGGCCGCAATCTATGCCGGACTGCAGAAGGCAAAGGGAGATCTGGCAGTGTTAATGGACGCGGATTTGCAGGATCCGCCTGCGCTTCTGCCCGATATGTACGCATATATTGAGCAGGGATATGATTCCGTTGCCACAAGACGCGTCACTAGAAAAGGAGAGCCGCCGGTCCGGTCTTTTTTTGCAAGGATGTTCTACCGTATTATGAATAAGATATCCAAAACGGAGATTGTGGACGGTGCGAGGGACTACAGACTCATGACCAGACAGGTGGTGGAGGCAATTCTTGCCATGTCGGAGTACAACCGGTTCACCAAGGGGATTTTCGGCTGGGTGGGATACAAAACCAAATGGCTGGAGTATGAGAATATTGAGCGCAGGAAGGGCGAGACGAAATGGTCTTTCTGGAAGCTGTTTGTCTATTCTTTAGAGGGGATTACGGCTTTTTCCACGGTGCCTCTTACGGTAGCGGCGGTGATGGGGGCGTTGTTTTGCGTGATGGCGTTTGTATTGATTATTGTAATCATTGTAAGGACGCTTATTTTTGGAGACCCGACTTCCGGATGGCCCTCCCTTGTATGTATCATTCTGCTAGTCAGCGGGGTACAGTTATTCTGTCTTGGTATAGTGGGGCAATATTTATCCAAGACTTATATGGAAGTGAAGAGAAGACCGATTTATCTTGTAAAAGAGGATTTGTAGAGCAGGGTATTCGGAGAGAAATTTGATGAAGAGGACGTTGCTATGAGTGAAACGGTCAGTATCATTGTGCCGGTCTACAATGCGGCGCCGTATATTGCAAAGGCGATTGCCATGGTCATGGGGCAGACGTATCCGGATTTTGAGCTGCTGCTTGTGAACGACTGCTCCTTAGACGACAGTGCGGACATTGTCAGGAAGGCGCTTGCAGACAATGGGTTTGTCCGCAGGACGGAAACAGGGCAGGATAGGCAGTCCGTGGAAGAGTATGCAGATGCTTCGGGGCGGCGGGCGGCGCTTATAGGTAAGGAGAAGAACGAGGGGGCAGCCGCTGCGCGCAATACGGGACTTGACGCAGCAAAGGGCAGATATATTGCATTTCTGGATGCGGACGACGTCTGGCATGAAAAGAAGCTGGCAAAAGAGCTTCGTTTTATGAAGGACAAGCAGGCGGGATTTGTCTTTACGGCGTATGAATTTGGTGATGAAGAGGCAAATCCGACGGGCAAGGTGGTGCATGTCCCGGAAGAACTCACTTACAGACGCGCGCTGTCCCGGACAGTTATTTTTACCACAACAGTTCTGCTGGACCGTGATAAGATACCGGCAGATTTGATGAGGATGCCTAGGGTAGCGAGTGAGGATACGGCTACATGGTGGCAGATTCTGCGGGCGGGATACACGGCTTACGGATTGGATGAGACGCTGGCAGTTTACCGCAGACCGGCGAAATCTCTGTCATCAAATAAGTTTACGGCGGTCAGACGCATATGGAATCTGTATCGCAGACAGGAGAAATTGTCGGTGGCTGCCAGCGCACGGTATTTTGTTTTGTGGGCGTACCGGGCGACGGTCAGACGATTGTAACCGAAGAGGTATAAGATTATGAAACGGATGGAAGCTTTGAAAAGACTTATCATACTGCAGTTATCTTTTATCGGATTGCTTGTTCATACGGCAATCTATGCGTATTTCTGGTTTGAAGAGTACTATCCGTATCTGCTCTACCATCGCAAAGCCAATTTTTTCTTCAAAGGTCATATTCTGATCATCCTCATTTACTTTGTGCTGTTGTTTTTCTTTGCAAGTACATACGGTGTGTTGAAGATTGGATATCTGAAACCGACGGATGTGTTTATATCGGAATTTTTTTCACTGCTGTTTGTCAATGTGATTTCCTATTTCCAGATATCGCTGATGGCGAACTGGGTGGTACAGGTCAGACCCATCGCAAAGACGATGCTTATCCAGACGCTTTTTTCCATTGTATGGGTATTTGTGTGCAATACCTGCTATTTCAGGGCGTTTCCTCCAAAGGCAATTCTGATTATCCATGGGGAGAGACCGATTGATGATATTGTGGCGAAGTTTGAGTCGCGTAAAGAGAAATATGAGATAGGAAAAACAATCAATATTTCGGAAGGTATGGATTGCATCAAGCAGGAGATTGCAGGTGACTATGAGGCAGTGGTGTTGTGGGATATTCCTGTTGCCGATAGGAATTATCTGCTGAAATATTGCTACAGCCGTTCTGTGCGTGTCTATATGATGCCTAAAATATCTGACGTGCTGGTGAAAGGAGCGGATCAACTGCATCTGTTTGATACGCCGCTCTATCTGACAAGGGAGTATGCGCTTAAGATAGAGCAGCGTCTTGCCAAGCGCTTCATTGATTTGATCTGTTCGATTCTGCTTCTGATCATCGCATCGCCTTTTATGCTGCTTACAGCGATTGCCATTAAGGCGTATGACGGGGGACCGGTTCTCTATAAGCAGGTAAGGTGTACGATTGGGCGCAAGGAGTTCTATATCCTAAAGTTTCGGAGCATGAAGGTGGATGCGGAGAAGGACGGCGTGGCAAGACTGGCGTCAAAGAATGATTCGCGTATCACGCCGGTCGGAAAGTTTATCCGCACGACGAGGATTGACGAGCTGCCGCAGTTACTTAATATCCTGCGGGGTGACATGTCTTTTATCGGACCAAGACCGGAGCGCCCGGAAATTATTGACCAGTATATGGAGGACATGCCGGAGTTTGCCTTTCGCATGAAGGTGAAGGCGGGACTTGCAGGATATGCGCAGGTGTATGGCAAGTATAACACGACGCCTTATGACAAGCTGAAACTGGATTTGACTTATATTGAACAATATTCCGTATGGCTGGATTTGAAACTGATGCTTCTGACGCTGAAGATACTTATCAAGCCGGAGAGCACCGAAGGGGTTGACAGTACGCAGACAACGGCAATGAAAAAGAAGTAAAAGCAGCAGTGGAGAGAATGATGCAGGAAATCAAATATGCCGATGCAGGCATGGATATGAAAAAATTAGGTCTTTGTTTCCTAAAAAAAATCTGGATAGTACTGATGGCGGCGGTAATAGGTGCGCTGCTTGGGGGCGTCAGCTATACGCTCTTTCGTATGACGGCAGAACGGGAATATCAGGCGGTATCCAAGATTTATCTGGATTTTGCCGCAGACGAGACCGGTGAGGTTTATCAGGCATACAACGGCTATACATGGAATGATTTAATGGCGGCGGATCCGATTCTTGACGTGACGATGGGATATCTTCCGGCGGATTATACGCGGGAGGAGGTTACGGCGGCTACCAAGGCGGAAATCCTGTCTGATTTAAGACTGCTGACGCTTACCATTACGACTCATGATGCGGACAGGGGCAATAGGATTCTGGAGGCATCGGAGAAATCGCTTGTAAAGCAGGGGGAAACGGCAAAGGAATTTAAAAGCATTACGGTGATACGTTCCGTGCCGTCGAAACTCGTGACCGCAGATGACAGGACGGTACAGGCGGTACTCTTAGGGCTGGCAGTCATGACATTGTTTACGTTGTTTGGTATGATATTTTATGATGTGCTTGATGACCGGATTCTGATAGCAGGTGATTTGAAGGTTGTGACGGACGCAGCGTTCGTCGGTTATATGGGTGCAGCGGGCGTATTCGGGGAAGACTATGAGGAGAATCTGTCCTATCTGCGGAAGCAATATGGTAAAGTTGCGATATTGCCTGTTACGCAGCCGACAGGGGGAAAGCGTGCGGTACAGCAAACGTTAACTGCAGGAGACGGGACGGTGCCGGACGGAACAGACAGAGAGAAGAAAGCGGATTTGCAGGGCAAAGAGACCGGCGTAATCGTTACGGTAGAATATGGCAAAGTACATGCGGCATATCTTTCCTATGCGTTAGAACAGCTAAAGCTGAGGGAGCGCAGGGTAGTCGGGATTGCCATAAGCGGTGCGGACGCGAAGTTTTTGAACAGATATTACGGGCGTGCGCTTTGCGGAAAATAGAAAGAAATTGCATGGCAGGACGTGACGGGTGGCGGTTATGAGGATACAGCTTCTGGTGTCAGCGGTAGATAAGGATGTACACGCGCTGATTAGACAAATGCATATAAGTACAGATGCGGTGATTGTAAATCAATGCGGGCGGTATGATTATGAAGAACTGGCGGAGAACGGGCATAAAGTGCAGGTCTTTTCCATGCCGGAGAGAGGTGTGGGTTTGAGCCGCAACACTGCGCTGCTGCATGCGGGCGCGGATGTCTGTGTTTTTTCGGACGAGGATATCGTGCTGACTGAAGATTATGAGGAGAAAATTCGCAGGGTATACGAGGAGCTGCCGGATGCGGATATGATTCTTGTCAACGTGAAAGTTGCGCCCTCCAGACGAACCTACTGGAACGAGGATGTTCACCGGATTACTTATCGCAATTATGGCAGATACCCGGCATACAGCATTACGGCAAGACGGGATGCGCTGCTTCGCGCAAACGCCCATTATTCACTGCTCTTTGGCGGCGGGGCGAAATACAGCAACGGGGAGGACAGCCTTTTTCTGAAAGATTGTCTGAAAGCCGGGTTGAAGATATATTCCCACACAGTCTGTATCGGTGAGGAAACGGAAAGAGAATCCACATGGTTTAACGGGTATCATGAGAAGTTCTTTAAAGACAGAGGCGTTTTGTATCATTATCTGTACGGACGGCTGGCGCTGCCTTTGTCATTTCGTTTCCTGTGGGTGCATAGAAAAGAGATGTGCAGACAGATTCCGCTAGAGCAGGCATATGCGTGGATGAAGGACGGGGTGCGTGAAGCCAAGGGATCATAGTATGGACAGCAGGAAACAGGAGAACGGCGTATGACCTTCAGTATTATTGTAGTGTGCTTAAATGCGGGGGAAAAGCTGCGTGAGACGATTGACAGCATCCGCAGCCAGACGGAGCAGGATTATGAGGTGATTGTGAAGGATGGCGGCTCGGACGAACAGATTACAGTCCGTTATCTGGAAAATGAGTTGAGGGATTTACTGCTGCTTTGCCCCCATCAGTTCTGTCTTGTCCGGCAGAAAGACAGCGGGATCTATGACGCCATGAATCAGGCGCTTACACATGTGCAGGGAGAGTATGTGCTTTTCCTAAACTGCGGCGATGTTTTTTACGACCGGGATGTGCTGAGAAAAGTCGGGGAACGGATAGCGCGGTTTCAGACGGCAATGGGGTCAGAGGGTACGGAGGAGCCGGCGCAAAGGAGACGGTGCATTTTCTACGGTGATATTTATGAACGGCTGACGGATACGATGGTGCAGTCGAATCCGTCACTTGACGATTTTGCCTGCTATCGTAATCTGCCCTGTCATCAGGCGTGTTTTTACGACGCGGGGCTGTTTGGCACACGGGGCTTTGATACTGCTTACCGGGTGCGCGCCGATTATGAACATTTTTTGTGGTGCTATTATACGGCGCATGCACGGACGGTATATATGCCGGTAACCGTGGCAGGCTATGAGGGAGGAGGATTCTCTGAGACGCGGGAGAATAAGAAATGCTCGCGCCGTGAGCACAGAGAGATTACCGGCAGATATATGCCGTCTTACAAGGTGCGGAAATATCGTTTGTTGATGGCGCTGACACTTGCGCCTGTCAGAACGTGGATAGCGGGGAACCCGGTGACGGCGGGTATCTACCAGACGATAAAGAAAAGATTGCTCTATAGAAACAAATCTACATGACAATTTACAATACTTCGGAGGGAAGAGACATGAAAGTACTATGGGTATGTAACATTATGCTTCCTACAATCGCCAGACAGCTTGGCGTTTCTTACAGCAGCAGGGAAGGCTGGCTGAGCGGACTGTTGGAAAGGGTGGTACAGGAGCAGGGACGAAACCGTATCGAGCTGGGTATTGCTTTTCCGGCGGACGAAGAGATGGGGAACTTTCACCGCCTGCTTCAGCTTGGAGAGAACACAACCTGCCATTGTTATGGGTTTCTGGAAAATCTGGATACTCCCGAAATATATGATATAGAACTTGAGTCGCGGTTTGGTGAGATAGTGGAAGAGTTTAACCCTGATATTCTGCATGTGTTTGGTACGGAGTTTCCGCATACGCTTGCGTGTGTCAAGACATATGGGCGTCCGGAACGGACACTGATAGGAATACAGGGAGTGTGCAGCGCCATTGCGGATGCATATATGGCGGATTTGCCGGCAAAGGTGCAAAGGCAGGTGACATTGCGCGACCGAATCAGGCATGACAGTATCAGGCAGCAGCAGAAGAAATTCAAGAAACGTGGTGAGAACGAGAAAAAGGCGCTGCTTTTAACCGGAAATGTTGCGGGCAGGACGGATTTTGATATTACACAGACACAGAAGATGAATCCGGAGGCAAAGTATTATTATCTGAACGAAACGCTGCGGGGCATCTTTTATCACGACCGTTGGAAGAGAACGGCGTGCAGACCGTACAGCATTTTTTTAAGTCAGGGAGATTATCCGCTGAAGGGCTTCCACTATCTGCTCAGGGCGCTGCCGAGGGTATTGGAGCAGTTTCCTGAGGCGCATGTCTATGTGGCTGGCAATAATATTATTGAAAGCGGTACGCTGCAGGACCGGCTGAAGTTGTCGGCGTATGGCAAATATCTTCGCAGACTGATAAAAGAAAATCGTCTTGGAGATAAAGTTACCATGTTAGGGAAACTGACGGAGGAGGAGATGAAACAGCAGTATCTGATGAGTCATCTGTTCGTGCTTCCGTCGGCTTTGGAAAATTCGCCCAACTCACTTGGGGAGGCAATGCTGCTCGGCGTGCCCTGTGTGGCAGCCGACGTGGGCGGCGTACATAATCTGCTGACAGACGGCGGCGACGGGCTGCTTTATCCGGCGGGAGATGTGGAGGCGCTGGCGGACAGGATTATCGAGATTTTCACGAAAGAGGCCATCGTGGAACGTTTCTCGGACAATGCCAGAAAACATGCAAGGGTCAACCATGATGCAGATCAGAATTATTACCGCCTGATACATATTTATCGGGAGATGTTGTCATGACATTTACGTTTGTGTCTAATTATATTAACCATCATCAGATTCCATTGTGCGAAGCGCTCTACCGGAAGCTGGGCGAAGCCTATACGTTTATCCAGACGATGCCTATGGAGGAGGAGCGCATTGCGATGGGATGGGGAGTGGACTTGGATAAGCTCCCCTATGTGCTGTGTCTGTACGAGGCGGAATACGACTGCCTTAAGAAAATAGCAGAGAGCGATGTGGTGCTGTTCGGCTGGACAGGCAGAGAGGATATTGTGACATCCCGGCTGGCGACCGGGAAGATCACGCTGCGCGTCAGCGAGCGTCTGTACAGGGAGGGACAGTGGAAAGCGGTTTCGCCCCGGGGGCTGATAGCAAAATACGGCGAGCATATCAAGTATCGCAGGCAAAATGTATGTATGCTGTGTGCCGGCGCTTATACGGCGTCGGATTTTCATTTGATCGGCGCATATCCCGGCAAGATGTTCCGATGGGGATATTTTACGTCTCTGAGGACGTATGATTCGGATAAAGTTGAGACAATGAAAATACAGGACGGAAGACTCCATATCGTGTGGGCGGGCAGACTGATTCCGCTAAAGCATCCGGAATATGTGGTGCGGCTGGCGGAGGCGTTACGTGACAGGGGATATGCTTTTTATATCCATATGCTGGGCGGCGGGGAATTGGAGCCGGAGATCAAGCAGGAAGCGGAGCGGCTGGGCTTGTCGCAGTATATCCGCTTTTACGGCTATAGGGCGCCGGAGCAGGTGCGCGACGTGATGGAGAAGTGCCATATTCATCTTTTTACAAGCGATGAACTGGAAGGCTGGGGTGCCGTCGTCAATGAGGGCATGAACAGCGGATGCGTGGAAGTGGTCAATGCGCAGGTAGGTGCGGCGCCATACTTAATCCGGCATGGAGAAAACGGGCTTGTCTATCCGAAGAATCAATATGAAAAGATGGAAGAGCTGGTGTTCATGCTTTTTGATCACTGGAAGGAATATCAGAAGCTGGGACGTGCTGCCTATGAAACCATACGAGATACATGGAATGCGGAACATGCGGCAGGGGAGCTTCTCAGATTTTCAGAGGGGCTTTTGCATGGAGACATCGCACCGGCAAAGACGGGTCCCTTAAGTGTGGCAGAACCTGTAAGACCGGGCAGGATGTACCGGGCAATGATGGAAGGGACGATATGAGAAAGCGGCGGCATGCCGGGGCAGACGGAGAGAACATAAATAAAAAAGAGCAGAAAACGGGAAGAACAGAAACGGGAAGGGAATAGATGTGGCTGAGAAAATCAGTGTGATTGTGCCGGTATATAATTCTATAGACTGTCTGGAAAAATGCGTGGCGTCTATCTGTGCACAGACCTACAAGGATTTGGAAATCCTGCTGATAGACGACGGATCCACGGATGGCACGGACGGACTGTGCGAGCGTCTTGCAGCGCAGGACTATCGGATCAGAACTTACCATAAGAAGAATGGAGGCGCCTCTTCGGCGCGCAATATGGGTATCCGGTTATCATCGGGGGCGTATCTTGGCTTTGTGGACAGTGACGACTATATTGAACCGGACATGTACGAATTGATGATGGATGCCATGCAGAAAAAGCAGTCGCCGATTGTCCAGATTTCCCGTGACGAGGTGGACGAAAACGGCAGGCGTCTGCCCGACGTGTGCATACCGCCGGCAAAGGAATTGTTTTGTGCGTCGCAGGAATTTATCAAAGAACTGCTTTTGCATAAGGGCGACTGTTCTTTTTGCACGAAGCTGGTTGGACGCAGTCTGTTTGATGACCATGCCTTTCCGGAGGGAGTGCTGAATGAGGATTTTGCCCTGCTGGTGGAACTGCTTCAGGAGATAGAGGGAATCATGATTCTGCCAAAGCAGTGCTATCATGTGGTGTGCCGCAGTAAAAGTACGACTCGCAGCAGGACGCAGGAGAGTTTTTCAAGGGTATTTCTGGATATTGTGGATAACGCTGACAGGATGCAGGCGCTTGTGGATCGAAAATATCCCGGACTGCACAGCTATGCGGTGCGTTTTAATTTATATCAGAGACTGGATTACCTGCTGCATGTGCCGCTTGTCCAGATGACGAAGAACAATGCGTTTTATATGCGTGTCAAGGCATATTTGAGGCGGCATCTGTGCGATACGATGATAAATCCTTATCTTACGGGAAAAAATAAAGTGTATCTGATGCTTCTGACGATAGCGCCAAAGACGGTCAGAAAAGTACATGCAAAGAAGATGGCGCGCAAGAAGGATAAGAATGGGAGCTGACGGGGAACGGGAATGAAACAGGGTAAGGATTTGGGTGGAAAGAGATATTGGGAGGAAAAGCATCTGCACAATCTGAAAACGTTCCTCATCATCTGGGCGGTACAGATGATATTTGCCCTTTTTTTCTGCACGCAGAAAAAAGGGTTTCATGAGGATGAATACTACACTTATTATTCCACGGCGCGCACGAACGGTTTCTATGTGGAGGACGGACAGTGGATGGACAGGGAGACTTACAGAAACGAGTTCGTTGTCCTGCCGGAGCAGCGTTTTCAGTACGGGCTTGTGAAGCTTGTGCAATCGTGGGATGTACATCCGCCCATGTATTACTGGGTGTTCCATACGGTGGCTTCCCTTGTGCCGGGCGTGTTCTCTATGTGGATTGGCTTGTCGGTCAATCTCTTTTTCCATGGAATAAATCTTATTTTACTGACGTATTTGTCCTATTTCATCAGCGGACGCAGCTTTAAGGTATCGCTGGCGGTAACGCTTTTTTATGGATTTACACCTGCCGCCATGAGCGGCGTGGTGTTCATCAGAATGTATGAGATGCTGACCACATTTGTGCTGCTTAGTGCGATTCTGCATATACGGGCGGTGGCGGAGGAGAAAAAGAAGCTTCCGGTGGTCAGATGTCTTGTCCCCATGGCAGTCGTGACTTACGTGGGGTTTCTGACACAGTATTATTACTTTATCTTTCTCTTTTTTCTGGCGATTGCCTTTGGCGTATGGCTTCTGTTTAGAGACCGGAATCTGTGGAATTGCATCAGATACGGTGTGGCGCAGGGAAGTGCATTTGTACTTGCCTATCTGACTTATCCTTCCTGTCTTGGTCAGATGTTTAGAGGGCATCGGGGAGCGCAGGCGACAAAGAACTTCTTTGATGGTTCCAACACCTTTCAGAGAATCGGGTTTTTCTGGGGATTGTTGGACCGGGCGGTGTTCGGGCATTTGCTTTTGGCGCTGCTTCTGTTTCTGGCATTGCTGGCGGTGGTGGTTTTTTTCATGAAGGAATACCGGACGGGACAAAGCGGGGAAATGCTGCAGACGGAAGGCGGTCATGGAGAGAGTCATGCCAGTGCAGGGTACCGGATGCTTGTCTTTACGGCGGCAGGATATTTTCTGGTGGTTTCCAAGACCGGGCTTCTGCTAGGTGGGACGTCCGTGCGTTACCAGTTTCCGATTTACGGAATTGTTGTGCTCTTGGTTTTTGTGGGAACCGTGATGCTGTGGCAGCGGCTGAAAACGCTTGTGAAACTGCCCTTATCCCGATACCAGATATGGGTGGAGGCAGCGGCTGGCGTTGTATGTCTGGCGATGCTTATGCTGGGCCACCGGATGGAAGGCGTGGAATTTTTGTATCCGGAGAACGGGGAACAGGTGGCATTTGCCAAGGAGTGTGCGGCGAAAGATGTGCCGGCAGTTTATCTGTATAAGGGAGGCGAAGAATGGTGTATCTGGGACGTGGCAGATGAATTGTTCGCCTATCCGGAGGTATATTTTGTTGATGTGGGAAAGGGAGCGCAGGAAGAGACTGCTGTCAATGACGGGAGGATACGGGACGCGGAGGGATTGGTTGTGTATCTTTCGAAGGGCGTGTATGACGGTGAGACGGCGATGGGAATTGCCGCAGGCAACAGGCGGGGCATAAATGCATGCCGGCTCGTTTTTTCAGAAAAGTACTGTGACGTCTATTATTTCTATCAAGATGAATGATTGCAAACAGATTTTTGCTATGATATACTAGTGGACGATGTAGAAGATTGATTTTTAGTACGGAGGAAAATTCATGTTAAATCATAAAACCATTCTGGTGACCGGAGGGACGGGTTCTTTCGGGAAATGTTTTTGCAGGTATGTACTGGCGCATTATGAGCCTAAGAAAATCATCATTTATTCCCGGGACGAATTCAAGCAGTGGGTGATGGCGGATGAATTCAAAGAATATGCGGATAAGCTGCGGTTCTTTATCGGGGATGTGAGGGATGAACAGCGGCTTAAGAGAGCGTGTGAGGGCGTGGATTATATCATTCATGCGGCGGCGCTAAAGCAGGTGCCGGCATGTGAGTACAATCCCAACGAGGCGATTAAGACCAATATTCACGGGGCAATGAATGTGATTGACGCGGCGCTGGACTGCAATGTCAGCAGAGTCGTGGCGCTGTCTACCGACAAGGCGGTGAATCCGGTCAATCTTTACGGCGGTACGAAGCTCGTATCGGACAAGCTGTTCGTGGCGGCGAATGCCTATGCGGGGGCGAAGGATATCAATTTTTCCATCGTGCGGTATGGGAACGTGGCGGGCAGCCGCGGTTCGGTCATTCCTGTCTTTCGTAAGGTGATTGCGGAAGGAAAAACGGAACTGCCGGTGACGGATGTGAGAATGACGCGGTTCTGGATTAGTCTCACGCAGGGCGTGGAGCTGGTCATCAAGGCGCTTGCGGAGGCGAAGGGCGGCGAAACATTTATCAGCAAAATTCCGTCTTTCAAGGTGACGGATTTGGCGGAGGCGATGCTTCCGGGCTGTACGATTAAGGAGACGGGCATCAGACCGGGGGAGAAGCTGCATGAAATTATGGTGACACCCGAAGATTCCCATACCACATACGAATATGATAAGCATTTTATCGTATATCCGCAGATGACATGGAATGACAGACAACAGCCGGATTTGAGCGGCAGGAAGGTAGAGGAAGGATTTTCGTACAGTTCCGGGACGAATACCGAGTGGCTGTCGGTAGAAGACATCAGGGCTTTGTTACAGGATGTTGAGACGGTGAAATAGACGTTTATGCAAAAAGCTAAATAGAAAGGACATGTATGTTATATGCATGTCCTTTATGAACTGTATAGGAACGTGCACGGAATGACTGGATAGGAGAGGAAAAATGGAACAATCTGCGGCAAATAAGCCGGCGATCGAGGGCGGTACGCCTGTGAGGAAAACAAAAATATATTACGGACATCAGTATATAGATGATGCGGATGTGCAGGCAGTGACAGAAGTGTTAAAATACGCCGATTTGACATGCGGACCCAAAATCAAGGAATTGGAAGAGAAGCTGTGCGCGCTGACAGGGGCAAAGTATGCGGTAGTGTGCAGTAACGGGACTGCGGCGCTTCATATGGCGGCGAAGGCGGCAGGCGTGGGCGAAGGCGACGAAGTGATTACGACGCCGATTACCTTTGCAGCCTCGGCGAACTGTGCCTTATACTGCGGTGCAAGACCGGTATTTGCGGACATCGACCCGGAAACATACAATATCGACCCGCAGAAGATAGAAGAGGCCGTTACGGAGAGGACAAAAGCGGTGGTCGCGGTAGACTATACGGGACAGTCCGTGGATTTGGATCCGATTTTAAAAATCTGCAGGGAACACAACCTGATGCTGATAGAGGATGGAGCGCATGTCATTGGCACGAAATATAAAGGAAAAGCCAATGGTTCCATTTCAGATATGACGACGTTCAGTTTTCATCCGGTGAAAACCGTTACCGGCGGGGAAGGCGGCGCGGTGCTTACCAACGACGAAACGCTGTATCAGAAACTGCTGCTCTATCGCTCCCACGGCATCACGCGTGATACCGGGCTTATGGAGCATGATTCGGACGGCGCATGGTATTATGAGCAGGTAGAGCTCGGTTTTAATTATCGTATGACGGATATTCAGGCGGCGCTTATTATCAGCCAGCTCGACAAGCTTGCGATGTTTCGTAAAAGAAGAAAAGAAATTGTTGCGAGGTATAACGAGGCGTTTTCCAAGATTCCGTCGCTGTTCGTGCAAAAGGAGATACCGGAATCGGATACGACGCGTCATTTGTATATTCTTCGGATTGTGCCTAAGAAGCTGACGATTGACAGAAAGCAATTTTTTGAGGCGCTGGCGGCGGAGAATGTCTGCTGCAACGTACACTATATACCAACCTACTACTTCCCGTATTATGAGAAGCTGGGTTATAAACGGGGGCTGTGCCCGAATGCGGAGAAGCTGTATGAGGAGATCATGTCGCTTCCGCTCTACTATTCCATGACCGATGAGGATGTGGAGAGCGTCATTGAAGCGGTTACCAAAATTGCGATTTACTATGCAGCGGAATAGAAGATGGGAAAATACCGCCTACTGCGGAAAAGAATGGAACAGTTATGCAGGTAAGAGAAACACCGATGAAAAATAAAATAGTGTATCTTGTGGCGGTATGCATGATGACGCTGCTTCTATGGCTTGGCAATGAAGGCGGTCGTCCTCTTGTGTATACAGGAGCCGGACTGCAGCATTCGGTGGGACTGATTGATTCGGAGAACAGCCTTGTGCTGAGTGATTCCGTTGCTGTGGATGGTGTCGCTGCCGGTACGCCCAGATACGTCATGAATAAAGGCACCTATACTGCACAGCTTGCGTATACTGCGGAGGATGCGGGTTCTGTTCTGGAATTATGGGAGCAGGGCAGAAAAGTGGCGGCGTGGGAGATTGACCCCATGCAGACACGGCTTGCCGCTGATTTTACGCTGTCAAAGGATGCAAAGCAGCTACAGCTTCAGGTGAATTACGGCGGAAAAGGTATGTTGACGGTTAAGAACTTAAGTCTGACGCCGCGCACGATGTTTTACACGGATACCTATTTTATGATTGCCGTGTTCTGGCTGTGCAGTCTGTTGGGGTGGAAGCTGTATATGGAGGGCAGTATCCGGCTGTCAGAAGAACGGCTTGTGGACTACAGCATTATTCTGTTTGTGGCGCTTCTTGCCACGACGCCGCTGATGCAGACCTATTTATATAACGGAGATGATTTGTGCTATCATCTTGCGCGTATGGAAGGGCTTAAGGATGGTATTCTGGACGGTCAGATTCCGGTCAATATCCAGCCGGACGGACTTTCGGAAAACGGATATCTGAACGCGCTGTATCCCTATTTGTTTCTCTATATCGGCGCATTCTTAAGAATCTGCCGCGTATCCATCGGACTGTCCTATAAAACATTGATTTTTCTGGCAAATTTAGGCTCTGCTGTGAGTGCTTATGTGGCGGTGAAATCTATGTGCAAATCGCGCAGAAGCGTGATTCTGGCGGTGGTGCTGTATACGCTTATGCCATATCGTTTCACCAATATTTTTTCCAGAGGAGATTTGGGAGAAACGCTGGCGTTAATTTTCTGGCCGCTCATCATTGCCGGGATGTATCATATTCTGATGGGAAAACGGGAAAAATGGTACTATCTTGTGATTGGATTCAGCGGCATTTTGCAGAGCCATATTCTGAGTGTGGTATTTGCGGCGGTGTTCTGCCTGATCACGGCTCTTATATGGGGTGTGCGTTTGATACGGGAAAAGCGATATGTTGAGATAGGAAAGGCGGCAGGCATGTCGGTTCTTCTTAACATGTGGTATATGGTTCCGTTTCTATATTATTATTTCGGTGAGGATTTAAGTACGGAGACGCTCAGATGGAGCGGCTACTTCGAGCAGTCCATCAATCCGTCCAATCTGACGCAGACCTTCAGCCCGTATAATAAACAGTATTTTACGCTGGGTCTGGCGCTGCTTGGCTGTGTTGGTATTGGCATCGTACGTTATCTGTGCGAGCGTGACAGAAAAAGAACAGACATGGATGGTTATCTATGCTACCTGCTTGTGTCGGGATGTATGTATACCTATATGATCACGGGATATTTTCCGAGTAAAACGTTGCTGGCAAATGAACTGTTTGAAAATATCGTCACGATGATTCAATTCCCGTGGCGTTTCTTAGGACCGGCGTCGGCATGTTTCGTATTCGTCGGGGCAATCGGATTGTCCGGGTCGCAGATATTAAAACCTTACCGTAACATGATTTTTACCTTGCTCATAGGGCTGAATCTTTTGATTATCGTGTCGGTGCCGACGGATAACAACCATATGCCCTATGAAAATGCCAAGGTGCAGGCTTCCAAAGGTCATGAGAGTAAGATGGCGGCAAATATCGGATTGTTTTATCCGCATGAATGGCGGATAAAGGGAGCAGATGACGATAAACTTACATTCAGTGTTGTTGTATCCGACCAGAACGCCGCATCGGTCCGTCAATATCAAAAGAAAGGCACAAAGGCAGCGGTGGTGTATACGGCGGATAAGGACTGCTATATTGAACTGCCGATACAAAGTTATATCGGTTACCGTGCGTATGATGAGACGGGCAGACGGCTTACAATAGAACGCGGTATCGGCGCAAGGATGCGGTTTACGGTTCATGGAGACGGGCAGGAACATACGATAAATGTGCGGTATGGACCCCATCCGGCATTTATTGCTGCAAATCTGGTATCCGCGTTGACGATAGTCTTTATCGGATGGCGGCTGCATCAGCGCAGACGCCGCCAGATAAGCGGCGAAAGTGGCAGTCAGGAAAGCAGTGTTCTGGCAATCTGACTGGCTCCGGAACCGTTTAAGAAAGCTCTCATGGATTGGGAGCTTTTTTGCCGTATAGGTAAATTTTGTGACATGCATGTCATAAAAGAGAGTACGGAAGAGAGTACGGAAGAGCCATCGGCGTCCTGCCTGCGGATGTCCCCGGCGTAGGGAATCAGTCCCGCTGCGGCATACGTCTCTACGGCGGTGCGCTGGTTATCCGCCATCAGATAGCTGACGGTGGGGACACCTACGGCACACAGTTCGCACAGTGTGGTGCCTCCGGCACAGACTGCAAGATCGCAGGATGCCATCAGGGATGCAACATCTGAGACATTCTTGTGAATGTGTACGGATGGATGCGTTTGGGCGTAAGAAACCAGAGCATCGTAACGGGTGTTGGCGGTGCTTGTGAGAACATGGTAATGCAAAGATTGCAAAAGCGGTATATCCGGCGGGCAGGACAGGCAGCCGGTGTGAGGCTGCGGGCGCGGATTTGTCGTAGATTTTGTCCGGCTCATATCGCCCGGCTGTGTGCGATAAATGGTATCAAGCAGACGATATGCGACCGCGTAAGGGTCGGTGCCGCCGGTGGAGAGCAGAACATGTTCGACGGCCGGACGCACGGTGTACGTTGTATTCTGAAACTGATCCCGCAAGGGGGTGTACTGTACCCCTAACAGCCGGCGGCGTGCACTGGTGTAATGAGCACAGTCCCTGTCCGTATCGTAGTTGATGACAAGATCCACAGGGCAGTCGAAAGCCTTAAGGTCGTCCAGATATGCCACGCGGAAAGCGCATTGCAGGGATGAAAGATAATCCGGGCTGGCATAGTAGGAATCTACGAAAATCCAAGGCTTGTCTGCGGCAGAAACCGATGTTTTGCTGGCTTTTGGGACAACGAGGGCGAGGAGGGCAGGAAGTTCCGCAGACAGATTCGTATAATTGCCGTGCAGACATAAAATCTTAAATTCCTGTGGAAAGGAAAAATATTCCTGCAACAGAGTCAGACTCTGTTCGTCGGACACGATGAATGTGACCCTTGCATTCTGCCTGACGCAGGCACGCGCAATGGTCAGACAGCGCACCAGATGTCCTGTGGCAATGATACCGTTTCCGTCCGTCCTAAAATAAATGTCGGTCATGTGCTTGTCTCCTTCTGTTTGTATAAACCAAATCTTTATAGAAAATTCCTTCAAAGAGCGGAAGAATGCGAAGCAAATTTTCTTGTAATATGTTTTTAGTATATATTTCCGGGCAGTAAAACGCAAATCGGATTTACGGAGGGAGTGGATTTTGCTACAATAAAAATGAAGTGAAAAGCGGAGGAAGCATGATGAAGAGCGGAGGCAGAAGAAAGAAGGAAATACAGTTCAGATATTATGAGATACCACAGGATGAGCCGTGCCTTGCCTTGCTTGGAGAAGCGTGGGTACGTCCTTACGGAGACGGTGTAGACTGTCTGCATTTTCACAATTATATGGAGATAGGCTTCTGTTACGGCGGTGACGGGGAAATGCTGCTGGAGGAAGAGAGCATACCGTATAAAGCGGAGATGTTTACGATTATCCCGAAAAACTACCCGCATAACACAAACAGCACGGGTTTTGCCCTCAGCCGCTGGGAGTATCTTTTTATCGATGTGGAGGCATTTTTGCATGAAATCTATCGGGAGAATCAGATATTTGCGGAGGATTTGATTGCGATTATAAATCATCGTGCGTGGACGGCGGAAGTGGCAAAATATCCGGAGACAGCAGGATTGATACGTAATATTATGGAAGAAATGCGCTACAAAAGAGAATTTTATGTGGAGAGTACGCGGGGAATGATCTTGGCGCTTTTAATGAATGTCGCACGGATGAACCATAAGGGTGCAAAAAAAGTCAGAAGGCAGAGCCGCGGGGTCTCGCAGATGACAGTCGCCCTGCACTATATCGGAAAACATTATGCGGAAGATTTGACGATTGGAGATCTGGCGCAGGTCAGTCACATGTCTGAGACGCATTTTAGAAGGGTTTTTCAGAAGACCATGAATATGACGCCGTCGGATTATGTGAATCTGGTCAGAATACAGACCGCTTGCGAGCATATGAAAAAATCTACTGACAGTATGGAGCTGGTAGCGGAGAAGTGTGGGTTTCAATCCGTGTCTACCTTCAACAGAAATTTCAAGAAAGTTCTGGGTATTACGCCTTATCAGTGGAAGATTCATCCGGAGAATTATGAAGGAAAATTGCTCAATTTCAAGATATCAGCTTACAAAGGATGGTAGTTTTTGCCTTTTGTAATAGAGGATTGTCGATTTTTTTGGCAAGATTAAGGATATAAGATGGTGAACAAAGCCCGTAGAGGGTTGAAAATACGTGTTTCAAAGAAATGTGATGAATGCAATAACGTAATCGTTTAAGATGTGGATTCGTGGTCGAATTTGCATCTTTTTTGATTTTTGTTAACAACACTTCTATACTTCATAGAGTTATAATGCATACATAATCAATCTGAAAAGGGCATATAGTTATACAAAATGACGAAGCATATTTATGGATTGATTAAATAGCAAACAAAATAGTGTACAATGTACACAAAAGTGAATGGGAGGAAACAGAGATGAAAAGAAAGATTTTGGCAGCTTTATTAGCATCCACAATGATTCTTTCATTGGTAGGATGTGGAGGCGGTGACGGCGCGGCATCCACAGACAATGCGGCAGCAGACGCAGCACCCGCAGATGACGCGGCAGCACCGGCAGATGACGCAGCGCCCGCAGACGACGCAGCACCGGCAGACGATGCGGCAGCTTCTACAGGCGGCGCAGGTGAGCTGACTGTATGGTGCTGGGATCCGGCATTCAACTTAAATGCAATGTATGAGGCAGAGAAGGTTTATCAGAAAGACCATCCGGATTTCAAATTAAATGTGGTTGAGACACCTTGGGATGATATTCAGACCAAAATTACTACGGCAGCTACTTCCGGCGATTTGAGCACACTGCCTGACATTTTCTTGATGCAGGACAATGCATTCCAGAAGAATGTTATCAGTTTTCCGGATGTATGCGCGGATCTGACAAGCAGTGGAATTGATTTTTCACAGTTTGCAGCAGGTAAGACAGCATACTCTGTAGTTGACGGAAAGAATTACGGTGTTCCTTTTGATAACGGCGCTGTTGTAGCATGTTATCGTACGGATTATCTTGAGCAGGCAGGTCTGACAGTTGATGATTTCACGGATATTACGTTTGACCAGTACCTTGAGAATGGTAAAAAAGTTCTGGATGCAACAGGCAAGCCCCTCATCTCCATGCAGGCAGGCGAGTGCGACTTGATTATGATGATGATGCAGTCAGCAGGTTCTTCTTTGTTCAATGAAGATGGAACAGCTAATATTGTCGGTAACGATACACTGAAGACTGTTATGGAAACATATAAGAAGCTGAAAGATGCAGGCGTTCTTATTGAAGTAAACAGCTGGGATGAGTATGTAGGCTCTATCGTAAGCGGCGACGTGGCAGGTACAATCAACGGCTGCTGGATTATGGCTTCCATCCAGACAGCAGAAGACCAGTCCGGTAACTGGGCAATCACAAATATGCCGAGTCTGGTAGGCGTATCAAGTGCAACCAATTATTCTAACAACGGCGGTTCTTCATGGGCAGTTACAACAAATTGTAAAGATCAGGCTCTGGCAGCAGACTTCCTTGCAAGCACATTTGCAGGCAGCACAGAACTGTATGACAACATTCTTCCGAGCGGCGCTTTAGCTACATGGGCTCCGGCAGGTGATTCCGATGCATACGGCGCTCCGAGCGATTTCTTCGGCGGCGACGCAGTGTCAGCTAAGATTGTTGACTTCTCTACGAAAGTACCGTCCAACATCACAGGCGTTTACTACTACGAGGCACGTAATGCAGTTGCTACTGCAATTACAAACTATATCAACGGCGCTGATATCGACGCAGAAATGCAGACAGCAGCCGACACAGTAAACTTCAATATGGGACAGTAACAGATTGAGCTACGTTCAATCACAAGATTCGCTTCGCGAACTCGGCAATTGTTAAGGAACCATGCGCAAGCCCGACATGAGGAAAAGGACGCGAAGCGGCATGGTAGAAGTACAGATAAGATATAGGGGAATGGTTTAGACTGTTCCCCTTTTTTTCTCCAAAGACAGAGAAGGAGGGAGTTTCTTGAGCAAGCCATCTAAAAAGTTAACACTTAGCAAAAAACATAATCTGACGGGGTGGGCGTTTCTGGCGCCCGGTGCGATTTTGATACTTATTATGAGTTTTATTCCGATGATAAGGGCATTGCTTTTGTCTTTTCAAAGCGGTGTCGGTGCGCAGATGAAACCTTGCGGTATCATGAACTACACACGAATGTTTAAGGATACGGTGTTTATCCAATCCATTAAAAATACATTTTTCTATCTGATTATTCAAGTGCCTGTTATGTTGATATTTGCATTGATTCTGGCATCTATACTGAATAATAAGGATTTGAAGTTTAAAGGACTTTTCCGCACGATGATTTTCCTGCCGTGCGCGACATCACTTGTAGCGTACGCAATCATCTTCCGTTCCTTGTTTGCCAACAACGGACTTGTTAATTTAGTATTAGTCAATCTGGGGATATTGGATCAGCCGTATTCCTTCCTGACGAATACGACTAGCGCAAGAATTGTAATTATCATTGCATTGTTGTGGAGATGGACCGGATATAATATGGTATTTTATCTGTCCGGATTACAGAATATAGAGTATTCGGTTTATGAGGCGGCAAAGATTGACGGTGCGTCTGCGGTGCAGTCTTTCTTCCGGATTACGATTCCGCTCTTAAAACCGACAATTCTGTTGACAGCAATTATGTCTACGAATGGTACGCTGCAGTTGTTTGACGAGTCAGTAAACCTGACAAGCGGCGGTCCGGCAAATACATCGATTACTATGTCACATTACATATATGATATGTCCTTTAAGTATGTGCCGAACTTCGGTTATTCGGCAGCGATGTCCTTCTTAATTTTGATACTGGTTGCCATCTTGGCATTCCTGCAGATGAAAGTAGGTGATAAACGTGACTAAGGTTAAGAAATTTGGTATGTATTTATTTTTATGTATTGTATCCTTTATCTCTGTTTTTCCGTTGTACTGGATGGTAAGTGCGGCAACAAATAAGAGTGCGGAAGTTATTTCCGGGCGTTTGGTTCCGGGTACGTATTTCATACAGAATCTTAAGAACCTTATGGCGAATCAGAATATTGGAAGAGCGCTTGGCAATTCATTTAAGTATTCCATTATTCTGACAGTGGTGTCGCTTGTTATCTGCTCACTTGCAGGTTATGGATTTGAAATTTATCACGATAAAGCGAAAGATGTTGTTATGAGTATTATCCTGCTGGCGATGATGGTGCCTTTTGTGGCGACGATGATTCCATTGTTTCAGATGGTTTCTAAGGCAGGCTGGTTAAATACGACAATCGGATTTATTCTCCCGACGATTTCTACGCCGTTCTTGATTATGATGTTCAGACAAAGTGCGAGATCCTTCCCGCATGATATCATGGAGGCGGCGAGGATTGATGGTCTTTCTGAGCTCCGTATTTTTTTCCAGATGTTTATGCCGACGATGAAATCAACTTACGCAGCGGCTATGACAATTACTTTCATGAATGCGTGGAACAGCTATTTATGGCCGAAGGTAATCATGACTGATGCGACCAGCCAGACAATGCCGATGGTGGTGGCAAACCTGACGGAAGGATATGTGACCGATTATGGTATGCTGATGTTAGCAGTATTAATCTGTACCCTGCCAACGGCGATTGTATTCTTCTGTTTACAGAATGCATTTGCGGAAGGTATTACGGGTGCGGTCAAGTAATGAGACATGAAGTTATGTCAGGAAAAATGCCGCTTACAGTGAGCATTCTTTCGGATTGAGGTATGATAAGAGGGCGGATTGCATAACGGAGCAGGCGCCCTCTGCTTATAGAAACTCATAAAAAATGGATAAGAGAACAAGCTGTTCTTTATTGTGAACATTGTTGAGAACAGGAAAGGAGGAGTATATTATGCAGCCTGATATGAAGTGGCTGGACGACCCACAGACATTCCGCGTGAGTCAGCTTCCGGCACACAGCGACCACAAAATATATGCGTCCGTTGAGGAGATGGAGCGGCAGGACAGTTCGCTTTATCAGTCCCTAAACGGTACGTGGCAGTTTGCGTATTCCAAGAACCCGATGAGCCGTCCGACAGAGTTTTATCAGACGGATTATGATGCGGGTGGATTCGGAGAGATACAGGTTCCGTGCCATATAGAGATGGCAGGATATGATAAAATACATTACATTAATACGTTGTACCCATGGGAGGGCAAGGTATACCGCCGTCCGGCGTATGCATTGGGAAAAGATAAAACGGAAGAGGGTTCATTTAGTGAAGCTGAATATAATCCGGTTGGGTCTTACCGTAAGTTATTTGATTTGGACGAAGGACTTCGGGGCAAAAGAGTCTGTATTTGCTTTGAAGGAGCGGAACAGGCAATTTATGTATGGCTGAATGGACATTTTGTGGGCTATGCAGAAGACAGCTTTACGCCTTCGGAATTTGATTTGACGCCTTATATTAAGGAAAGCGGTAATCTGCTGGCGGTAGAAGTGTATAAGAACAGTACGGCGGCATATCTGGAAGACCAAGATTTCTTCCGTTTCTTCGGAATTTACAGGGATGTTGTTTTGTATGCGAAACCGTCGCTGCATGTGGAAGATATGTGGGTGAAGCCGGTTCTTTCGGCAGACAACCAGTCGGGTACTTTGTCGCTTCAGTTGAAGGTTTCGGGAGAGAAGGAGGATTTACCGGCGGATTCTGTAGCTGAATTTGTCATGCTCGACCGGGAAAGCGGAGTGTGCATGAAGGGTACACTGCCGCTTGAGTCAGAAATGGACTTGCCGGCGCAGACATTGGACAGCGTGAATCCGTGGAGCAATAGTAATCCGTATCTGTACCGGATGGAGATTATATTGCGGGACGGACAAGGGAATGTGGTGGAAACGGCGGCTTGTGACATAGGGTTCCGTCGTATTGAGATTTGTAATAAAGTAATTATGTTTAACGGCAAGAGGTTCATTATTAACGGTGTGAACCGTCATGAATGGAGCGCGGAAGGCGGAAGATGCATCACGATGGAAGATATGGAGTGGGATATCGAATGCTTTAAGCGCAACAATATCAATGCAGTCCGTACCTGCCATTATCCGGATCAGCTTGCATGGTATGAGCTGTGCGATAAAAACGGCATTTATATGATGTCAGAGACGAACTTGGAGAGCCATGGTTCATGGCAGAAGGATGCGGTGGAAGTTTCTTGGAATGTGCCGGGCAGCCTTCCGGAGTGGAAAGAAGCGGTAGTGGACAGGGCAAGAAGCAATTTTGAGACATTTAAGAATCATCCGTCAATCTTGTTCTGGTCACTTGGGAATGAGTCTTATGTGGGCGATGATATCGAGGCAATGCAGACCTTTTTCAAGGAAAAGGATGACGGCAGGCTTGTCCATTATGAGGGCGTGGTTCATAACCGCAGCTATGAGGACACGGTTTCCGAGGTGGAGAGCCGTATGTATGCGACGCCCGATGAGATCATAGAGTATCTTGAGAATCAGCCTAAGAAACCTTTTATCTTATGTGAATATATGCATGACATGGGCAATTCCATCGGCGGTATGAAATCTTATATCGATTTACTGGATCGTTTCGAGATGTATCAGGGCGGATTTATCTGGGATTACATCGATCAGGCGGTCTATGCGCAGGATAAGGTGACGGGGCAGAAAGTACTGTGCTACGGCGGTGATTTTGATGACAGACCAAGCAATTATGAATTTTCCGGTAATGGTATCGTGTTTGCGGACAGGACGGAGAAACCGGCTATACAGGAGGTGAAATACTACTATGGATTGCACGACTAAATTACAGGTAATCGTGGGCGATGCGACGATTGGTATGCGCGGTGAAGGATTCTCCTATATTTTTTCCGGTGCGAGAGCGGGTATGGAATCACTTGTGCGTGACGGAAAAGAATGGTTATACCGTTCGCCGATGCCGACGTTCTGGAGAGCGCTTACAGATAATGACAGAGGTTGCGGGCTGGCGCTTAAAAGCGGGATGTGGATTGGCGCCGACTGCTTTATCAAATGCGTCGGGATTATGGTTTCGATAGATGATACGCCGATTACTGTGCCTATGGCACCTGCAAATAATGTCTATGGGGGCTCTGTGCCAGCAGATAAGGCGGCGGTTACTTATGTGTATGAGACGGTTACGCAGCCGCCAACACAGGTTACGGTAAAGTATGAAGTAGCTGCAGGCGGCGATATCCATGTGCAGGTGCACTATGAAGGCAAAAAAGGACTGCCGGAGCTGCCGGTGTTCGGGATGCGATTTGTCATGCCGACCTGCGCGGAGAGATACCGCTACGAAGGCTTGTCGGGCGAGACTTACCCGGACAGAATGGCTGGCGGTGTGCCCGGTATCTATGAAATCAAGGGACTGCCGGTGACGCCGTATCTGGTGCCGCAGGACTGCAATATGCATATGCAGACGAAATGGGTGGAAGTATACCGCAGTACGATACTTGACAATTCCTGCAAGGAGAACACAGAGAGCGGCATCCGGTTTTCGGCGCAGCCCGGCAAAGAGTTTGCTTTTGCATGTATTCCGTATACTGCGATGGAACTGGAGAATGCGACCCATCAGGAGGAATTACCTCCGGCAAGAAGGACGGTGCTGACCGTCTTAGGCGCAGTGAGAGGTGTCGGCGGCATTAACAGCTGGGGCGCGGATGTGGAGGCGCCTTATCATATCAGTGCGGAAGAGGATATTGATTACGGGTTCTATATTGGCGGAGTGGAGAAGTAATTAAAATGCAGAGTATTGCCAAATGTTGAAATTGACGTTTGGCAATACTCTTTATTAGATAAAGGATATAAAATTTTAAAGTATCAAATGCAAGGATGTTCTTCGGAAACATCACAATACGGGGCGTCTTTTATATCAAGCCAGTTCGTAGGAAACCCCATATATTTGTACATTTGAGTCCGCTCTAGTCGTCTGGTGGAAATCAGCAAGGTATCCAGAGCGTCGTTTAGTAGTTATAGTTGGTCTTGTCAAGATAGAACTGTTGTGCTTCGCCGAAAACTTCGCAAAAAGAGTAGGAAATTAACGACTTGATATGCATAACCGCGCAGAAAAATTCGGATTGGAGTTTTTAACAGTCATGGAAAATGAAGCAGATTGTTTTACGCCCCTTTTTATGATAAAATACCGTTGCAGCTTTTAACAGGAGTGAATAGATTTAAAAAGGAGACAGGGTTATCAGTATGGGTTCAGCAATCGCAATCGTTACTGCCAGAGGCGGCAGTAAAAGAATACCTCGTAAAAATATCAAGGAATTTTGCGGGAAACCGATTATTGTATATTCCATTGAAGCGGCGCTTGCGTCGGGTGTTTTTGACGAGGTAATGGTGTCTACGGACGATGAGGAAATTGCCGAAGTGGCGAAGAAGGCAGGGGCAAAAGTGCCTTTTATGCGCAGCAGTGCAAGCGCGGGAGATTATGCGTCCACCGACGATGTACTGATGGAGGTGATGACGGCATATAAGGAGCAGGGGAGGGTGTTTGATGCGCTCTGCTGCATCTATCCTACGGCGCCTTTTGTGACGGCGGAGAAACTGAAAAAAGCCATGGAGATGTTAGAAAGGGCGGATTCCGTTATGCCGGTTGTGCCGTTTTCCTTTCCGCCGCAGCGGTGCATGGTGTTGAATGAGAAGGGTGAACTGCGCATGAAATGGAAGCAATATGCGACGACCCGTTCGCAGGACTTAGAATCATATTATCATGACTGCGGGCAGTTTTACTGCTGCAAGGCAGACCTTTTTATGGAATACAAAACAACGGATTTGCCACACATGCTGCCGATGATTATGAGCGAGCTGGAAGTGCAGGATATTGATAATCCGGACGATTGGGAGATTGCGGAGCTGAAGTATAGGAAGATGATGGGACAATAGAAAAGGTTGAAAGAATTACATTCTTTCAACCGTGAGTTTGTGCTGACGCCGTTGGCATTAGTCCCAAACATCGCAGGCTGAGGAAGGTGCATGGCTATAAAGATGAAGAAAGAGTTTAAGATTGGCAACAAAATGGTAGGGGGAAATCATCCGTGCTTCTGCGTGGCGGAAATGTCGGGGAATCATCTCAAGGATTACGGCAGAGCGGTTGAAATTGTTCACGCGGCGAAGGAGGCGGGCGCGGACGCCATTAAGTTACAGACTTATACGGCGGATAGTCTGACTGTGAACAGTGACAGGGAATGCTTCATGAATCATGGCGGACTGTGGGACGGCATGACAGAATACCAGTTGTACGAAGAGGCTTCTACCCCGTGGGACTGGCAGCCGAAGCTAAAGGAGATTGCCGAGGGACTGGGCTTGGAATGTTTTTCTTCGCCCTTTGATTTTGCGGCGGTAGACTTCATGAAGGAGTGCAACATGCCGGCATATAAGATTGCGTCTTATGAGATTAACGATATCCCTTTGATTCGCAGGACAGCGGGGATGCACAGACCGGTGATCCTTGCCACGGGAATTGCGCGTACCGAAGACATTGAACGTGCCCTTGCAGTATGTCGGGAGGAGGGAAATGATGAAGTGATGCTTCTTAAATGCGTGTCTGCTTATCCGACGCCCTATGAGGAGATTAATTTAAAAATGATTCCTACGCTGGCGAAAATGTATGACTGTGCGGTGGGATTGTCCGACCATTCTATGGGAAGTGTGGTGCCGGTGGCGGCAGCGGCGCTTGGCATGAAGATGGTAGAGAAGCATTTGACGCTCCGGCGGTCGGATGGCGGTCCGGACGGCGCTTTTTCTATGGAGCCGGAAGAGTTTAAAGAGATGGTTGCGAATATCCGCATTGTCGAGAAGGCACTGGGGGTATCGGAATATCGATTGACCGAAAAACAGGAAAAAGAGCGTCATGGTTCCCGCTCGCTTTTTGTAGTAAAAGACATTAAGGCAGGAGAGAGGCTGACGCCGGAAAATGTGCGTTCCATCCGTCCCCATGACGGGCTTCACACCATGTATTACGAAGAGGTTCTTGGTAAGACAGCGGCTTGCGATGCACAGATGGGCACGCCGCTGTCGTGGGAGATGATACGATAAAAAGTAGGTTGAAAAGCATGGTTATTGGCGTCAGGAGAACTCTTTCATGATTAAATCAGTATATTTTAACATACACATCCCCTCTTTGTAACTGCCGATGTTTTCTACGTTGGCTCTTCCGGCAATGTTTTCGGCAATCAGATGCGGGAAATTCACGCCGCAGTTATGGGCGTGGGGGTAGCCGCCGCCGAAACGGGGATTGATTTCGGAAATATAATACTGTCCGTCTATACGGAAAATATCCATATCAATGGGACCGGCTAATTTCAGCGGTTCTATTGTTTTTTGAATCAGTTCAAAAAGTTTCTTATCCCGGAAGGAAACGGATTTCTCCGTTTCGCCTGCGCGCATCCGCAACTTCTTTTTTACAAAAATAGACACGGGTTCTCCGGTCAGCAAATCCATATAGATATCCGCGCCAAATTCTTCGCCGTCGGCATAATTCTGAATGATGTAGGAATCATCAATACTATCCTGATACTTGCAGAGCGCCTCCAGCAAATCAAGATGCTCCACTTTCTGTATGCCGATACTGCCACAGCCGTGGGTGGGCTTGATAAAGACCGGGAACTTCATGCTGCCGACATCACATGCCTGCATAAATGCCTCGAAGCTGTTGCAGCTTGTGACTGCCGGCAGGCTGTGTTGCTTCAAATATTGGTAAAAGGCGTATTTGTCGCGGCATAGATTGACTGTCTCCGCATCTGAAACGATAGGGGTTATGCCGGCGTCTTCAAAGATGGCGCGATGGGAAGCAATCAGATACAGTTCGTCTTCCTGCAAAGGCAGAACGGCATCTATCTGTTCTCTGTGGCAGATGTCAAGCAGGGTGTCGAGATAACCCGGCTCGGTCATACGGGGTACGATGTAATATGCATCTGTCTCGTACAATGCGGGTGCATAGATGCTGCAGTCTGTGCCGACGACTTTGCCGATGCCGTTTCCATATTCCTTAAAATAGCGCACCAGAAGCGTTCTTGTGCCGCAGCTTAATATTAATAGGTTGTGATTGTATGACATGGTATGTTCAAGCCTTTCTGTTTAGGACGGTTTTTGGCTGTTTGAAAGAATTACTTAATTGTTCCGGTCTGTCAAGCGGATTATAAGTTCCACTCGTTCCCCTGCACATATTCGGCGGGCGTCCATTTTTTGCGCACCATGCGCATGTGGTCGCCATTTTGCACGTATACGGCAGGAAAATACTGGATAAAAAGCGGGTTCAAGCTCATCGTGTAGCCGCCCACATTTTCGTAGATAATACGGTCGCCGGGAACAAGTTCGTGCTGATTCGTATAAGTGAAAAGTCTGTCCACCTCCATGCAGGTAAACCCGCTGATAATCTGCTGGCTGATGACCGGGCGGACTGCATCATGGTCTGTTGAATATTCTACATGAAACAAATGGGACGATTTAATCATCGTTGGGTCAATGTTGAAACGGCTTCCGTCAGTCATAACATAACGGGTGCCTTTGATGTCGCGGGTGTCGAAAACCTTTGTCACGAAGGTTGTGCATTTGGAAATCAAGGAGATGCCCGGCTCCACGACCAGCCTTGTTTTATCCGGTGTAAAGCATTTATGAAGTTCTTCGGCAACAACCGGAAAATAATCGGGGTATTCCGGTCTGCCCTTCATGCCGCCACAGTAGCCGCCACCGAGGTCAATATATTTCAGTGTAAGGTCAAACTCCGTCTTCAACTGACATGCCATCTGTGCAATGGAGCGGAAAACATTGACGCTCCGCGATTTGCTGCTGGAATGTAGATGCAGACCCGTTACGGATACATTGGGAAGCGCACGGAGTATGTTAAGCGCATCGGCAAATCTGCCGGTTTCATAGCAGAAACCAAATCTGCCGCTGACTTCGCCCATCGTCGTCTCTCCGGGACACATTTTTTCCAAGTTAAAATTGGCGCGGATACCAACCTCAAACGTTCTGTCCGGATGCGCGGCGGCAAATTCTGTCAGCCATCCGATTTCCTGCATGGAGTCAAGATTGATGATACCGCCTGCAAGAAGTACGTCGCAGAAGGATTGTTTTCCCTTGTAGGGACCGTTGTAAATGATTTCATCATCGCGATAGCCCATGTATTTTGCAAGGCTGTATTCATCTTCCGACACGACCTCGGCGTATGCGCCTTTTTCTTTGACATAAGAAACAAGCCACGGAAGAGAGTTGGTCTTGAAGGAATACCCAATCAGATAATTTTCCCAATTGGAGGATAACGATTCGGCTAACATATCGTAATAACGCTGCAAAATGGGTTCGTCTATCACAAAATAGGGTGTCTGTATTTTTTCTGCGTTAACTGCCATCGGAGCCGCCTTTCTGCTGATATGACTTACTTAAGGATTCTATTGCAATCTTACCTTATTTTTGGGAGAGATACAATGCTTCGGAGAGAAAAGTACAAAAGTTTGTCAAATCCCATTTATTCTCATAGCCCAATCTGCTATAATCAATCATGCAAAAGAGGTGAATTGGTAGATAACCATAATGACAGGGGGTACATGCATGAGCGGAAAACCGTTAAAAAAGAACTTTAACATAACAGGCTTATGCCTGTCTGACAGGCATTATATGGTAAACACGGAGGATAAACTGGCACAGATTAAGAAGCTTGTGGATGATGGGGATTATTTTATCATGAATCGTTCACGCCAGTATGGAAAGACTACCACGCTTCGGTTGCTTGCCTCTTATCTGAAAGAGGAATATATTGTGATATTCCTTGATTTTCAGAAGATGGATCATACGAAATTCGAGACAGGGCAGACGTTTTCGCAAGCGTTTGCAGAATATTTTGTCAAAACGGTAAATAATCGACGAAATCCGGTGGAAGGATTGGACGAGGGCGTATTGGAGAAGTTAAGGGCAGGCGCTTGTACGAATCCGGCATTCAGCCAGATGGAGCTTTTCGGGTGTTTGATTGATTTATGTGATACGGCGGAGAAACCGGTGGTACTAATGATTGATGAGGTAGACAGTGCTACCAATAATCAAGTTTTTCTCGACTTTTTGGCACAGCTCAGGGCATATTATCTGGAACGGGATATCACACCGACGTTCCACTCTGTAATCCTTGCAGGGGTACATGATATCCGCAATTTGAAACGCAAGATTCGTCCGAATGAAGACCACAGGATAAACAGTCCATGGAACATAGCGACGCCTTTTACGGTGGACATGAGTCTGGCGGAAAAAGGTATTGAGGGGATGCTTGTAGAATATGAGGGGGAACACCACACTGGAATGGATGTGGGAACGGTTGCGAAAGAAATCCGTGATTATACTTCCGGCTATCCATATCTGGTGTCCTTGATTTGCAAAACGATTGACGAAGAATTACAGGGGGAGGAGGGCAGGCTGAAAGGAAGTGCGGCATGGTCTGCGGAAGGTGTTTCCGAGGCGGTCAAGAGAATAGCGATGCGCCAGAATACGCTTTTCGACAGCCTGACAAAGCGGATAAAAGATTATCCGGAGTTAAGGCGGATTTTGAATATCATTTTGTTCCAAGGAAGAAGCTTTTCCTATACAGGATTAAATGAATCGCTCCGAATGGCGGAGACACTGGGATTTATCAAGGAAAAGAACGGCAAAGCAGTAATAGCGAACAGGATTTTTGAGATAGTGCTGTATAACCTGTTCACATCAGAGGAGGAAACACAGAGCCTTTCCTACGATGCGGGAAGTCTTATGAAGAACCGCTTTATTGGGGACGGGAAGCTTAACATGGAGCTTATACTCGCGAAATTTGTTGAACATTTCCATGACGTGTACAGCGATAAAGACGAGGCGTTTGTGGAGAAGCAGGGCAGGAAACTTTTTCTGATGTATTTGAAGCCTATCATTAACGGTGTTGGCAACTACTATGTGGAGGCGGAGACGCGTGACGCGCTGCGCACGGATATTATTGTTGATTATCTGGGGCAAAAGTATGTCGTCGAATTGAAAATCTGGCATGGGGAAAAATACAATGAGGACGGTGAAAAGCAACTTGCAGAGTATCTGGATAGACACCGCCTGAAAGAAGGATATCTACTGACCTTTAATTTTAATAAGCAGAAGGAGACAGGAGTGAAGCGTGTGCCTTATGAAGATAAGATGTTGATAGAGGCAATGGTATAGCAGATATGCTATGGGAATGGTGTTTTTGTATGAATGACTGAAGATGGAAGCAGGCTGGGCAGGTTGATTGATAATTTGCATACTGACTCTTCCTGTGATAAAATGTAATAATATTTTTGGGCTGATGCCATTTTGTGGGTGGAAATCCAAAGAATGGTCATGGATAAGACGGACAGATTGCGAAAGGATATACCGCGGCATGATAAAGATATATAAAAAACTGATGGTTCTTCTGGACAGGCAGCAGAAGAAAAAGATGGTGCTGCTTGTTTTTCTCATGTTAATTGGCGCCGTGCTGGAGACGCTCGGCGTTTCCATGATTGTGCCGGTCATGAACGTGGTGTTGGAGGAAGACGCCATATCCAAACACGAATATTTACAGGTGATATGCAGTATCTTTCATCTGGATAATTCTAATCAGCTGACAATCCTTGTGATGGTCGGGCTTGTTCTTGTGTTTGCAGTCAAAAATATTTTTCTCTTTTTCCAGCAGAAGGTGCAGCTCAAATTCGTCTATACGAACCAGTTTGCCACATCCAGAAGGATGATGATTAATTTTATGCAGCGTCCTTACGAGTATTATCTGAATGCAGACACGGCGGTCATCCAGAGGAGCATTACGTCGGATGTCAACAATATGTACGGACTGATTCTGGCGCTTTTGCAGCTCATCAGTGAGGGAATCGTTTTTGTCTGTCTTGCCGGCGTCAGTCTGGTGACGGACGTGTGGATGAGCCTTACGGTTACGGCGCTTCTGGTCGTCGCGCTTCTGGTAATTAAGTGTGTATTGAAGCCGATTATGAGAAAAGCGGGAGAAGAAAATCAGGAATTTTACAGCGGCTTATATAAGTGGATAGACCAGTCGGTCATGGGCATCAAGGAAATCAAGATTGCCCGCAAAGAGCATTATTTTATTCATGAGTATTCCAAATGCGGCGCCGGGTATGTGGGTGCGGTACAGCGTTATAATTTGTACAATTCAACGCCGAGACTGCTGATTGAAACGCTTGCCATTGCGGGGATGATATTATATCTGATGATACAGCTTCTAAACGGGACGGAGGCGGCGGATATCGTACCGCAGCTTGGTCTACTCGCGGTGGCGGCAATGCGGCTGATTCCCTGCGCCAACAGGATTAACAACCACCTTACTTCCATTTCATATTTTGAGCCGTTTTTCATGGGGGTAAGCGACAACCTGCAGGAAGAGATACGGGACGAAAACATTGACTACGGGGAGGAGACCTATCAGAAAAGGGTTGACGTGGAAAAGCTTTCCATTAAAAAGGAGATTACGTTACGGGATATTACTTATAAGTATCCGAATACGGATGTCCTGATTTTTGACCATGCGGATATGACGATACCGATTGGAAATGCCGTGGGAATTGTGGGAACGTCCGGCGCAGGCAAGACGACGATTGTGGATATTCTGCTTGGACTGCTGCAGCTTGAGAGCGGAAGTATTCTGGCGGATGGCGTGGAAGTCAGGGAACACTACGATTCATGGCTGAAAAACATCGGTTATATTCCGCAGACCATTTTTATGCTGGACTCTACGATTCGCAAAAATGTAGCGTTTGGCTATCCGGACGAAGAGATAGATGATAAGAAGGTGTGGGAGGCGCTTAGGGAGGCGCAGCTTGACGAGTTTGTAAGAGGACTCCCCGAGGGGCTTGATACAGGCATCGGCGAGCGCGGCATTCGTCTGTCGGGCGGACAGAGACAGCGTATCGGCATTGCCAGAGCGCTTTTTGAAGACCCGGAGGTACTGGTGTTAGATGAGGCGACCTCTGCGCTGGACAATGAGACGGAGGCGGCAATTATGGATTCCATCAACCGTCTGCATGGGCGTAAGACGCTGATTATCATTGCGCACAGATTGCAGACGATTGAAAAATGCGATATGGTATACAGAGTTGTGGACGGAAAGGTAGTCACAGAGAAGAAGGCATAAGACTGCACAAAATTGCGGACAGAGCGTCAGAAATCGACGTTTTGGTTTTTGGCGGGGCGTCGCGATGGGGTACAGGGGAGGCTGTGTATGAAGAAATTATGGAATGTTTGCTGGGGGATATACAAGGAACATGAGGAAGGCATGAACTATCTGATTTTTGGTTTTTTGGCGTTCCTCTTAAACTATGTGCTTTATTATCTGTTTTCCTCGGTTCTGCACGTGCATTATATGGCGGCGACAGCGCTGTCATGGTTGTTGACGGTGGTGTTTGCGTATTGGACAAACCGGACCTTTGTCTTTAAGAGCAAGAATAAGAGCGCGCAGTCGCTTGGCAAGGAGTTTGTCTCCTTTATCGGGGCAAGAATTGCCACGGAATTTCTGGAACTGGGGCTTATGTTTGCCATGGTGACGGTTGCGGGTATCAACGAGTATATTTCCAAATTTATCTGTCAGGTGATAGTGATATTGGCAAATTATTTCTTAAGCAAATTGTGGATTTTTAAGGAGAAAGAATGATGAGGTCAAAACGGCAGGCGAACTTTGAACTATTGCGCATTGTGGCAATGCTGATGATTATCGTCCTTCATTATCTGAACAAAAGCAATCTGACGCAGGTGTATGAGGAGGAACGCACGGCAGTCAATTATGCCGCGCACTTTATCATGGCTTTCTGCATTGTTGCCGTGAACTGTTATGTGCTTCTGAGCGGTTATTTTTTGGTGGAGTCTGCATGGAAACCGGGACGGGTGGCGTCTTTGGTGGCGCAGATTCTTTTTTATTCTTTGCTGATACCACTCGTTCTGATTGGTATGGGTGTGGTTCCGGCAGGGGAATTGTCGGTTTATGACTGGCTGAATTATGCGCTGCCGATTGAGACGGAGCACTACTGGTTTGCCACGGCGTATTTGCTTATGTATGTGTTGGCGCCGGTTCTGGCGGCGGGCGTCAGGGCGGTGGAAAAAAGGACGTTGCAGATAGTGATAGGAATGCTCCTGCTCTATTTTTCGGTTTGGAAGTCGATTCTTCCGGTCAGCTTTGCAACGGACAAATACGGATATGAGTACGGATGGTTTGTGTGTCTGTTTTTGATTGCGGCATATTTACGGCTGTATGGGTGCCCTTTTTTGGAGAAGAAGAGGAATGCAGCGCTGTTTTATGTCGGTATGAGTTTGGGTATCTTTTTGTTGGCGGCGGTATCGGGCATAGCGGCGAAGACGTTTCCTGCGTTCTCGTACTATATGGATATGACGACGACTTACAATCATATCCTTTGTCTGCTTGGTTCCATCGGGTTATTTATGGCATTTAAGGACATGAAGCCGTGGGAAGGAAAGGCGGCGGAAGTTGTCAGACGGCTGGCACCGTATACTTTCGGTGTCTATCTTTTGCATGAGCATGTGCTTGTCCGCTATCAGTGGATGCAATGGCTGCATGTGGAGTCGGTGAAGGGAAGCTTTATGTTTATTCCGCATATGATTGGTTGTATTCTGCTTGTGTATGCAGTGGGCACGGCGGTGGATTTCGTGCGCGCATGGTTATTTGGAAAGGCTGGTAAGGGAATTGCACTTGCCAGAGCCAAGTTTCATAATAAAACGGACGGCGGCGTGGGGCGGGAGAATGTGTGAAATAGATGGATAGGATAGCGGCTGTATATCATAAATATCAAAATTTTATAGAGAGGGTACTGTTTCCGGGGATGCTGTTTCTGTATCCGCTCACCAATATCCGGCAGGGCATTGACGTGTCGGATGCTGCCTATAGTCTGTCGAATTTTGAGTTTTTCGGGACGATGGACGGCACATGGATGGTGGCGACTTATCTGGCAAATGTTGTGGGCAGCCTGATGATGTGGCTTCCCTTTGGCAATACATTAATGGGCATGTATTTTTATACGTCCCTGCTACAGTCCGGGGCGGCTGTGGGCGTCTATGCGGTCTTGCGTAAGAGGATTCCGGCGACGCTTGTATTTGTGGGTGAGTGGATTGCGCTTGGGCTGTGCTGGTGTCCGTCAACGGTGCTGTACAATTATCTGACGTATCTTTTGATGACTGCGGGCGTGCTTTTTCTATATTATGGGATTCTGGATGAAAAGAAGGAATATTATCTGGCGGCGGGAATCTGCCTTGGCATGAATGTGGCGGTGAGGATGCCGAATGTGGTGCAGATGGCATTCATCGTGGCGCTCTGGTATGCGGCGGTTTTATACCGGCGGACGGTGAAGCATACCGTACAGGATACCTTGTGGTGCATTCTGGGTTATGTCATTGGATTCGGGGTGCCATTTCTCACAATCTGTATCAGATATGGTGCGGGGGCTTATCCGGCGATGGTGCAGACAATGTTTGCGATGACGGAAAAGGCGCAGGACTATAAACCGGCTTCGATGGTTACGGGTATGCTGGGGGATTATCGGACGGGACTTTTCTGGATGATGTTCGCGGCGGTATGCATGGCGGGCGGGTGGCTGCTCTTTAGGATACAACGCAGGCTGTTTGGAGAGAAAGGCAGCCTGATGTGGGTGTGCAGGACGGTCTATGCGGCGGTACTTGTGGTCCTTCTTCGTTTTTATTGGGGGAAGGGTGTGTTTGACTTCCGTTATTATGATTATGGAAGTATTTATTATCCGACGGTGCTTCTACTGCTTGCAGCGATGATTGCCGTGCTTTACTGCCTGCTTTCTAAGCATGTCAAAACAGGGCAGAAGGTTCTGGCAGCGCTGGTTCTTGTGCAGATTTTCGTGACGCCGCTCGGAAGCAACAATAGGCTGTATCCAATCATTAATAATCTGTTTCTAGTCGTGCCGTTTCTGTTGTGGATTGTCTGTGATCGGTTTGCGGAGGCAAAAAGCGGTGGAAAGCTATTCCCTATGGTGTGGGGAATGCCGTTTGTGATGCTTGTGGCGTTTGTGCTGGTGCAGAGTGTGGGCTTCCATATGCGCTTTGCTTTTCAGGATGGAATTTATGGGGAGGCGCGTCATGCGACGGTGGATGTCCCGACAAAAGCGGCAGGCGTCTATACAAATGAGGACAATGCAGCATGGTTGGAAGAATTGGCGCGGTATGTGGAAGATGCGAATCTGACGGGACATGCGGCACTCCTATACGGAGATATTCCGGGGCTCGGATACCTGCTTGACATGCCTTCAGCGCTTTCTACGTTCTGGGCGGATTTGGACAGCTACCGCATGGTGGAGTACCAACGGGACATGGAGCGGCTTACGGTACCGCCGGTGGTCATTACGTCGTCTCCGATAGCGGCTTATCTGGCGGAGGACGCAGACGGCATGAACTGGTTCGGCGTGGACGTAAAAAAGCTTGACGATGATGAAAAACTGCAGATTCTGGCGGATTACATGAAAGAACATTCATATAAAGAAGTATTCGGAAATGGACGCTATGTGGTGTATGTGACAGAAGAATGAGAGTGTGGTACAATAAACGCAGAGGAGAAAGGAGCATGGTTATTAAGGATGATTAATTTTAACGTACCGCCTTATACGGGCAGGGAAATAGAATATATGAAAGAAGCCATCGAGAATCAGAAAATCTGTGGGGACGGTCCGTTTACGATGAAATGCAACGAATGGATTGAGAAGCAGACAGGAACGACGAAGTGTCTGCTGACGACCTCCTGCACACATGCGACGGAGATGGCTGCGCTTCTTGCGAAGATAAAAGAAGGCGATGAGGTAATCATGCCCTCCTACACCTTTGTGTCCACGGCGGACGCATTCGTGCTGCGCGGTGCGACGGCGGTCTTTGTGGATATCAGACCGGACACGATGAATATGGACGAGACACTGATAGAGGATGCCATCACGGAGCGGACAAGGGCAATCGCACCGGTACATTATGCGGGCGTAGGCTGTGAGATGGACGCGATTATGGATATTGCGAAGCGGCACAATCTGATGGTGATAGAGGATGCCGCACAGGGAATCATGGCGTCTTATAAGGGGAAGCCGCTGGGGACCTTCGGTGATTTCGGCTGTTTCAGCTTTCATGAGACGAAGAACTTCAGTATGGGGGAGGGCGGCGCACTGCTCATACGGGAGGAAAAGTATATAGGGGATGCGGAAATCCTCAGAGAAAAGGGGACAGACAGAAGTAAGTATTTCCGTGGACAGGTGGACAAGTACCGCTGGCAGAATTACGGCTCCTCTTACCTGCCGAGCGACATGAATGCCGCTTATCTGTATGCGCAGCTAGAGCTTGCGGAGGAGATTACGCAGGCGAGAATGGACAGATGGAACCAGTACTGGGAGCAGCTTATGCCACTCGCGGATGCAGGAAAGATTGAACTGCCTTATATTCCGGAACACTGCAGCCACAATGCGCACATGTTCTATATTAAGACAAAAGACTTGGAAGAGAGGAGCAGGCTGAAAGCCTTTTTGGCGCAAAGGGATATCATGGCGGTGTCCCATTATGAGCCGCTCCACTCTGCGCCTGCCGGAATCAAATTCGGCAGAATGCACGGAGAGGATAGGTATACGACTAAGGAAAGTGAGAGAATCTTACGTCTGCCGATGTTCTATAAGCTGACGGCGGATGAAACGGAATATATTGCAAGTCAGGTCAAAGCGTTTTACTGTTAAAGTGAAACATGCACCGGACAACGGAACTGAGGGTATGTGGTTCATGGAAAGTAGCAAGGGATTCAAAAAATATGAGAACTGTATACTGACGTTTGTGGTGATGGCGGCAGGTGTTCTTTTGATGGCAATCTGCTTTGATTTTTACTATGATCTAAATGACGATACCATGATGAAAGACATCATGTCCGGCATTTACAGCGGGACGCCGGACGGTCATAACATGCAGACCCTCTATCCGCTGGGAGCGTTTATTGCGTTGTGCTACAGACTGTGCGGGCAGATACCGTGGTATGGCTTGTTCTTGTGCGTATGCCAGTTCGGATGCTTTTATCTGATAGGGGTGCGTTTGTGTGCCATTGTAAAACGGTACGGGATGCGCGGGAAGATAGTGCTTCTGGCGCTGCTTATGCTGTTTCAGTGGGGAATCTGCCTATTTCATCTGGTTCATATACAGTATACCATTACCTGCGCTGTAATGTCCGCGACGGCGCTTTTTCTCTTTCTGACGACACCGGATGGAATAAGCGCACAACAATTTGTTGTAAAAAATATTCCGTCAATTACTCTAGTTATCTTAGCATACCAGCTTCGGACGGAAATGCTCCTGTTGACGTTTCCTTTTATTTGTCTGGCGGGGCTTTACCGTATGGCGGAGGAAAAGAAACTGTTTGTTAAGGAAACTCTATGGAAATACGGGGCGGTTATCGGGCTGATTCTTTTGGGGATGGGCTTATCTTCGGCGGCGGACTATGCCGCCTATTCCGGGGCGGAATGGAAAGCGTTCCGGGACTTTTTTGATGCAAGGACGACGGTCTATGATTTTTATCCTGAATTGATTACGGATAAGGCATATAGCGGGGCGTTAGATGAGCTTGGCGTTTCGGCTGCGCAGCAGACGCTTCTTACCAATTATAATTTTGGTCTGGACGATGCGATTGACACCCAGATGATGACGCAGATGGCAGATTATGCTTCTCACACATTGGGAGGGGCGAAGGACTGGACAGCCATTGCCCGGAAACAGACGGCGTTTTATGGTTACCGGCTGTTTCACAAACAGGATGCGCCCTATAACTTGTTGGTCCTGTGTGCATATGCGGCTGTGGCGGCAGCAGGGCTTGCAGTCTGCCATGGCAGCAGAGAGGATGAGGTGCAGGCGGTAGCCGCGGTACAGGGAGATGAAAGCGCACGGGATATGATACGAACTGTACGATGCCGGTATGCGTTTGTCTGGCAGCTTGTGCTGCTTGCGGCTGTGCGGAGCGCAATCTGGATGTTTATTCTGATGCGGGGACGCGACCCCGTGCGGATTACGGATTCTCTTTATCTCGTAGAGTTCGCACTGCTGTCCGGGCGTTTGGTACGGATGCTTGGTTCTTATCAACGTCGGGCGGATGCAGGAAAGCGCGGTGCGCTGCGGCTTGTTACAGCATTTTGTATGGTGCTGATGGCGGGAACGATGGCAGCCGGTACGGCGGACGGCGTAAGAAAGGTGCGGGAAGAGCAGATGCGGCGCGCGCAGGTGAATGAGGACTGGTATGAGATAGATGCTTATTGCAGGAGACATCCGCAGGATTTTTATTTTGAGGATGTGTATTCGACGGTAGGTTTTTCACAGAAAATATTCGGGAAGACGGACAACAGCTACGCCAATTATGATATACTGGGCGGATGGATGTGCAAGAGTCCGCTCTATGATGAAAAATTGCGGCGGTCTGATATCGTTTCGGCGGGCAGGGCGCTAATCGGGCAGGAGAATGTGTATCTGATTATGTCCGATACGGAACTGTCTGTCCGGGGCACCGGCTGGCTTGAGGCGTATTATGCTTCACAGGGTGCGCGCGTTACGGTGGAGGAAACCGGTAAAATCGGGGAACACTATTTGGTCTATCGTGTTGAGGAAGAGTGACGCGTGCATGGATAAAGGGAAGTGCGGAAATGAGGAGAAGGATGGAATGTTCGGTACATTTGCGTCAGATGACGGTGGATGATACGGACCGGATTGTCGAATGGCGCAATAAGGAGTTTGTGAGAAGGAACTTTATTTATCAGGAGCTTTTTACGAGGAAGGGGCATCTTGCATGGATAAAAAATCAGGTGGAGCCCGGATATGTGGTACAGTTTATAATCTGTCTGTCAGATGGCAGGGAAATCGGGAGCGTTTATTTCCGGGACATTGACAAAAAAAGCGGGACTGCAGAGTACGGAATTTTTATCGGGGAAGAGGATGCACTGGGCTGCGGATACGGCACGCAGGCGGCGAAGAAAGCGCTTGCCTATGCGTTTACGGCGCTCGGTCTTAACAGAGTGTTTCTGCGTTTTTTGGCGGATAATATGGGTGCGTATTATAGTTATCTGCACGCAGGATTTCATATGACAAACCGGAAAGAAACGGTGGAGACGCTGCGGGGAGAGAGAGAAGTCTGTTTTATGGAGATAGAGCGCGATGCGTGGCAGGCAGCGAATAGAAAGAACGCATGAGCGGAAGGCAGGCGCTGGCGGCAGGGCGGAGCCCGGAGGGAAATATGAGCAGAGAGATTAGTTTTGTAATCCCCTGTTATCGTTCGGCACAGACGATAGGCAGGGTGATAGAAGAAATAGACAGGACGATGGAGAAGCTGACGGCGTATGCTTACGAGATTGTGCTGGTCAACGACAATTCACCGGACGACACATACGAGGTTATCCGCAGACTTTGTGCGGAGCGCAAAGATATCTGCGGCATCCATCTGGCAAGAAACTTTGGACAGCACGCGGCGCTTATGGCAGGGTTTCGCTATACCCACGGCGAGATAGTCATATGTATGGATGATGACGGGCAGACGCCGGCGGATGAGGTCGGCAAACTGCTTGACAAGATAGAGGAAGGATACGATGCGGTTTATGCAAAGTATGCGCATAAGCAGCATTCCGGCTTCCGCAACCTTGGGAGCAAGATGAATGAGTTGATGACAAGGGTGATGCTGGGCAAGCCAAAAGAGCTTTATCTGTCGAGTTATTTTGCGGTCAGACGGTTTATCGTGGACGAGATGATCCGCTACGTAAATCCGTATCCTTATGTGATCGGGCTGGTGCTTCGCACGACCAAGAATATCGCCAATGTGGAAGTGACGCACAGAGAGCGGGAAATCGGGACGTCCGGATACACGATTGGCAAGCTGCTTGGCTTATGGTTTAATGGTTTCACGGCATTCAGCATCAAGCCGCTGCGGATTGCGACGGCAATAGGATGCATGACTGCTTTTGCTGGGTTTTTGTACGGGATTTATACGATTGTCAAGAAGTTTGTGAATCCGGATGTACCTATCGGTTTCAGCGCCTTGATGGCGATGCTTGTGTTCCTTGGGGGTATGATGATGCTGATGCTTGGGCTGATAGGGGAATATATCGGCAGAATCTATATATCGCTCAACAATTCGCCGCAGTATGTTATCAAAGAGTGCTTAAACGGAGAAGATAGAGATTGTACACGGATAAAGAGAACGGATGACAATGAACGAGAATGAATTTAAAATAAAGATCAAATTGAATACGGCGGCTTTTGTGATTGCTACGGCGGGGACGCTGTGTTTTCCGCAGATTTTAAATTTGAAAGAGAATACGCTGGGATTTACGAACAGTATTTTCTCTGTTTTCGTATGGGTACTGTGCATATATGCGGTCAACTGGTCGCTGCATACGATAGACCTGACGGATAGGAGGGGATGGTGGATTGCGGGCGTATTTTCTTTTCTCTTTACGGCGGCAATGTTATTTGGCGTGCGTCTGGATGCGGTGGGAAATGTAAATTTCAAGGATCCGGGTCTCTGGATTGCGCTTCCGGTCTTAACGTGTCTGTTCACGATACTGGTACGGAAGTTCTGGAATTTTCTGGGAGGCATAAAAGACAGAAAAAACAGATATGCACAGCATATCCAGCTTCCGGCGACGCCGCAAAGGACGGAAAAATATAGGGATGTATTGACTTTCTGTTTCCTGATGATATGCTGGCTGCCGGTTTTTCTTGCGGTTTATCCCGGCTTCTTTGTCTACGATGCGCAGGATGAATGGCTGCAGGTGGCTTCGAGAACATTTAACACGCATCATCCGCTGGTTCATGTTCTGATGCTGGGTGGGATTGTCTGTGGCATGCACAAATATACCGGCTCATACAATCTGGGCATTGCATGTTATACGTTGATACAGATGATGATTGTAGCGGGCGGATTTACGTATTTACTTATCTTTATGAGAAGAAGGAAGGTTTCTAAGGCGGTGCGCATGGTTTCGCTGCTTTATTTCGCTTTTTTCCCTGTTATCGTTATGTTTACGCTCTGTTCCGCCAAGGATGCAATTTTTACGGTGGCGCTTTTGCTGCTCCTCCTGTCCCTGCTCGATATGGGAAGCGATGAAGATGCGTTTTTTTCCTCAAAAGGAAAAATGGCATTCTTTGTCTTTTGCGGTGTGTTTATGATGCTGTTTCGTAAGAACGGTGTCTACGCGTTTGCGGTGATGGCTCCGGTGCTTGTGATTTATCATAAAAACTATCTGAAGAAAATACTTCTGCTGCTTGCGGCGGCGCTTGGTTCGTATTTTTTAATTACGACAGGACTGACGGCAGTTCTGCACGCAGAGGGCGGGGAAAAGCAGGAGATGCTCACGGTGCCCATACAGCAGCTTGCGCGGACCTATAAATTCAATCGGGAAGCATTTACGCCGGAGGATATCGCTACACTTCACGAGGTTCTTCCCGAAGAGGCGCTTATGCTCTATAACCCGAAGCTGTCCGATCCGGTGAAGGTTCGCTTTGTGAACGATAGGTTTGCGGCTGACAAATCAAAATACGTCCGCCTGTGGGCGCGTATCGGCTTGAAAAAGCCATTGGCGTATGTGAATGCATGGCTGGTAAACTCTTATGGATTCTGGTATCCGGATACGGTAATCGACGTTTATGCGGGGAACACTGTGTTTACGTTTACTTATGGAGACAGCTCCTATTTTGGCTATGAGGTGGAAGAGCCGGGGTACAGGGACAGCAAGATTCCGTGGCTGGATGAAGTATACAGAAAGCTTGCGCTGGAAATTTCGCAGGAGAAGATTCCGATTTATTCCATGCTGTATTCTCCGGGCGGTATTTTCTGGGGGATTGCATTTGTATTTGCCTATGTGCTGTACCGAAAAAAGTATCATCTGGTTATTCCGTATCTGATGGTGCTGCTCATCTGGCTGACCGTTATTCTTGGTCCGACCTACCTTCCGCGGTATGTATTGATCTTCTGGTTTGGGCTGCCGCTTTTTGCGGCTATGCTCTTAGAGGAAGTTTAGTTGTAAAATAAAGATATTCGTGATATACTAAGCAATGATATTTTGCAATACTGTGCCCTTTGTGCGGTTTGCGTCTATTAAATAACAGGAATCAGGAACAGAACATGAACAAGGTAATCAATAGAAGACAAGCCATCTGCGGCACTGTCTGGATTGTGGCATTGTGTGTGGTGCTTTCATTATGGCCCCTGCGGCTTGTGAAGGAGACAGTTGTTTCCGACAGCAATAAGAACATTGTGGCGCAGTCTGAGGCAATTACGTCTGACTATGTCGTGCAGCAGATGTTTATCGCCCAGTATGACAGACTCAAAAATATCGATATTTATTTTGCCGACGGTACGATTGGGACAACCTTTAATTTTGTGCTGTATGACGCTTCCATGCAGATGATCATGCAGCAGGTCATTTCCACTGAGGATATGAAAGCAATGCCCGGATATTGTACGGTGCAGGTCAACATAGACACGCAGGTCGGCAAAGAATATTACTATCTGCTGCAGGGAATAGAGTCTCCGTTCTATGTGGCGTATGAAAACACTGAGGAATCGGGCAATATCTATAACGGCACGCTGTATTATGGGAATGTGGAAGATACGGAGCATTGTATGATTGCTTCTTATGAATATGAAGTACCGCTTAGAAAGGGCAAAACACTCGTCTGTGATGCTCTCTTTGTGTTGCTTGCTATTCTTGTCACTTATCTTACGGGAGTATATTATAAGAAACGACCGGAGAAAAACATACTGGTCACGGTGGAGCGGACGGTGAAGGCTGTGTGCAATCCGCTCATCGTTCTTGCGGGCGCGGCGGCATTCGCAGCCGTTTGGCCGGGTAAGATGTTTACGAAGAACACCGTGTCCGTTATTTTTTACGGGGCGAGCATACTGCTGGCGGCAGCCATTGCACTCTATGCGGTCAATCACAACAGGACGGGGATTGCCTCGGACAGAACGCTCTTCGATATTCTTAAGAAGGACTGGCAGAATTATTTGCAGGCGGCGCTTTTTGCGGGGGCAATCTGGGCGTGCTGTAATTACATGAACGGTCTGTATGAGATTCATCACAGTGTTGCCTATAGACAGATGCTGGTTTTCTTTGCGCTGGCGGTGATTGTTACTTATAAGTTCAAAGATATTTTCAATGTGGTGAATCTGGTCTATCTTGTCATTGCGGCTGTGGCGGGTTATCAATACTATGTAAGAACGTCGGCTGCATTGGAGAACCCGGAGGAGCTGGATTATCTTGTGGTGAAACTCACGGCATGGGTGGGGATTCTGGCGGGAATGGTCATCATTGGCACGGTGCGTTTTCTTATAAGGAGACAGATAAAGGATATTTCTCTCTGGTACAGCATTCTGGTGGGGATATTTTTTGCCTTGATTATATGGCGCCGTAATACGAGAGGATGGCCGATTTATCTCGTATGCTCTTTTACGTTATTTTATTTAAATATGGCGGCTTGGGAAAAAAAGGCGGTGCTTCTTAGGAACATATGCAATGGGATTCTGTTTCATTTTGGAGCGATGGTTCTGTACTGTCTGCTCCACAGACCGTATATGTTTTTTATCTATTACAGGTATCCGTTTATTTTCCATACGGTGACGATGTCGGCGGTTTATCTGGCGCTTGTAGTGTGCGCCGCATTGGTGAAATTCATGGACGCATACAGAAGGCGGCAGCCTCTGGCGGCAGTGTATAAGGAATTGATTGTATTTGGCGTGTCGGCGGTTTATCTTCTGCTCACGCTCTCAAGGACAGGATATCTGGCAATTATCGTCATGGCGGTCGTGGTGATACCGGTGATGTGTTTTTCCATGCGGAGAAGGTGGCGCAGCATGTTTGGCGGTATCGGGCTGATGCTTCTTGCGGTGGTTCTTTGTTTTCCGGCGACCTTTACCGCGCAGAGAATGATTCCTGCTGTAGTGGCAAGACCGGAGGCGCATGAAATCGAGGAGTTTCCGACGGAGATTGTGCATGGCAGGGATATGGATTCGCGGTTTTACATTACGATACAGCGCTTTATACAGGTGTTCCAGATGAAAGTGCTGGGGGTATCGGAGGAGAACAGCTTAAAGGCAATCTATATGGTGGTTGATGCAAAAGATGCGCCCAAAGATGAGCCGTTTGGAAGCAGACTGTTTCTTCCCGAATACCTGACCGGCGCCCATGTAATTCTGGTCGCTTCCACAGAGGATACGGCGGCAGGTGCGGAAACGGAAGGCGCTGCTTTGATAGGCGAGTCCGGGGAGACGGAAGAAGAATATTCTTACACGAATGGCAGACTGGAAATTTTCAAGGTCTATTATAACAACTTGAACAAAATAGGCCATGACGATATGGGGATTATGGAGCCGAATGGACATTTTAATGTTCATGCGCATAATATCTATCTTCAGGTTGCATTTGACCATGGGATTTATGTCGGAATCGTGTTTATTCTGCTGGGCGCCGGAACGCTGGTGCAGGCGGCTGTCTATTATCACAAACGCAAAGAGGACAGGGCATGCGCCGCATTACCGCTTGCCGTTTTGATTTTATTTGCAGTGGCAGGTCTTACAGAGTGGATTTTCCACCCATGCAGTCCCATTGCATATTGCTTACTGTTGACGCTGACACCGTTGCTTGTTGACAGACCGGGGAGAGCGTAAGGGACGAAGGACGGCGCAGGAAAAGGATATGGAGAAGAAGAGAAAACCATTTAATGTAAAATTATTTTATAGAAGAACCTGTCTGATTATCTATGATATTATCAGTGTGATTCTGGCAAGTTATATGGCAATCATCCTCCGGTACGAGTTTAAGGTGGATGAGATACCGAGGCACTTCATTAACCCGATTGAGCGGGTAATGCCGCTTAACATCATAGTGACGCTGGCGATTTTTTACTGTTTCCGTCTCTATAGCAGTCTGTGGGCGTTCGCAGGCGAGACGGAATTACAGAATATTGTGGTCTCCTGCGCTTTGTCTACGCTTGTGAACAGTATCTGCCTGCAATTTTTTAAGACGACGTCGCAGGCGGTGCCAAAGAGTTACTACTTTTTCTATTTGTTTCTGCTGATTACATGTATTTTCAGCAGCCGCTTTTCCTACCGCTTTTTCAGAAGCTTAAAGCACAAACAGCAGAATAAGAAAAACCATATATCTGTCATGGTAATCGGTGCAGGGGAAGCTGCAAATATGATCATCAAAGAGATTGTGAACAGCAATTTCTCTACGATGGTTATCAAATGTATTATTGATGATGACAAGGGAAAATGGGGAAGATATATTCAAGGCATCAAGGTTGTCGGCGGACAGGATAAGATTGTTGAGTGCGCCGACGTGTATGATGTGGATGAGATTATCGTGGCAATGCCTTCGGCGAGCAGAGCGGAAATCAAAAATATTCTTGAAATCTGCAAGGATACCAACTGTAAGCTTCGATCTCTGCCGGGTATGTATCAGCTTGTAAATGGAGAAGTCAGTGTTTCCAAGCTGCGGGATGTGGAAGTGGAAGATCTTTTGGGCAGAGACCCCATCAGCGTGGATTTAAATTCCATTCTCGGTTATGTGCAGGGAAAGGTGGTGCTGGTCACCGGAGGCGGCGGTTCTATCGGCAGCGAGCTGTGCAGGCAGATTGCGACCCATAAGCCGAAACAGCTTGTGATAGTGGATATTTATGAAAATTCTGTTTATGATATCCAGCAGGAATTAAAGGGGAAATACCCGGATCTGGATTTGGTTGTGTTGATCGCTTCGGTGCGGAACACGAACCGGATGAATTATATATTTTCGGCGTATCGTCCCGATATTGTATATCACGCGGCGGCGCATAAGCATGTACCGCTGATGGAGGACAGCCCCACGGAGGCGATTAAAAACAATGTGTTCGGTACGTTTAAGACGGCGCAGGCGGCGGCAATGAGCGGTGTACGGCGTTTTGTTATGATTTCTACGGACAAGGCGGTGAATCCGACCAATATCATGGGCGCGAGCAAGCGTATCTGTGAGATGATTATCCAGACCTTTGACAAACATTATGATACAGAGTTTGTGGCAGTACGCTTCGGTAATGTACTCGGAAGCAATGGAAGTGTCATCCCCCTGTTTCGTAAGCAGATTGCCGCGGGCGGTCCGGTGACGGTGACACATCCGGATATCATACGTTATTTTATGACCATACCCGAAGCGGTTTCTCTTGTGCTCCAAGCGGGCGCATATGCGCGGGGCGGAGAGATATTTGTACTGGATATGGGCGAGCCGGTCAGAATACTGGATTTGGCGCAGAATCTGATTAAGCTGTCGGGATACCGTGTGGGTGAAGATATCAAAATTGAGTTTACGGGGCTTCGTCCGGGTGAGAAGCTGTATGAAGAACTCCTGATGGACGAGGAAGGCATGAAGGATACGGCAAATAAGATGATTCACATCGGAAAGCCGATTGAATTGGATGAGCATGAATTTTTCACTCAGTTGAAGGAGCTGAAAGACGAATGCCAGATTGAAAGCTCGGATATCAGACCGCTTATTAAGAAGATTGTTCCAACTTATCATCATACAGGTGATTAGATTGAAAAATAAGCTTGATAGCTTATTTTTCAATCGGCAATTTGAGTCAAGGTCTCAAATATGCCTTGAGCGCAGATGAGATAATCGCAATACTGCAAGCAGTATGCGAGTTTCTCATCGCGTGTCATCGCAGCAAGCTGCTCTGACATGGATGATTAGCATAAGGATAGAGGAAGGCATGGAGGTTAGTATGGAAAAGAAGAGAATCTATTTATCCTCGCCCACGATGCACGGGGACGAACAAAGGTATGTACAGGAGGCTTTTGACACGAACTGGGTCGCTCCGCTTGGACCAAATGTCAATGCCTTTGAAAAGGAGATAGCGGAATATACGCACTGCGGCTATGCGGCGGCGCTTGATTCGGGTACGGCAGCCATTCATTTGTCGTTGAAATTGCTCGGCGCAGGGCAGGGGGATGTAGTGTTTGTGTCCGATTTAACGTTTTCAGCGTCCTGCAATCCCATCAGATACGAGAATGCAACGCCGGTTTTTATTGACGCGGAGCCGGATACATGGAATATGTCACCCGAGGCGCTTAAGAGAGCATTCGAGAAATATCCGCATCCGAAGGCGGTTCTCTGCGTGCATCTATACGGTACGCCGGCAAAACTTGATGAGATTATGGCGATCTGTGAAGAACATCATGTACCGCTTATTGAGGATGCGGCGGAGTCCTTAGGCAGTACCTATAAAGGGCGTCACACGGGTACGTTTGGAACATACGGAATTTATTCTTTTAATGGCAATAAGATTATCACCACTTCCGGCGGAGGGATGTTTGTCTCTGCGAGGGAGGAGGCGGCGAAGAAAGTAACGTTTCTTGCAACGCAGGCGAGAGACCCGGCAAGACATTACCAGCATTCGCAGATTGGATATAACTATCGTATGAGTAATATTACGGCAGGTATCGGCAGAGGACAGCTTATGCATCTGGAAGAGCATAAGGCTAAGAAGAAGGCAATTTACGAGCAGTATCGGGAAGCCTTTGCAGATATTCCGGAGTTGACTATGAATCCGCTCAATCCGGATGGTGACGCAAACTGCTGGCTGTCCTGCATGACAATTGCTGAGGAATGTAAAGTAACACCTGATATGATAATGGATGCGCTGGCGGAAGAAAATATTGAAACCAGACCCATCTGGAAACCGATGCATTTACAGCCGGTATTCGCAGAATATGATTTTATACCGTACAATGAGGATGGAAGCAGTGTTGGCGAAGATATTTTTGACAGAGGATTATGTCTGCCAAGCGATATCAAGAATACGCCGGAGGATATGGGACTGATTATCGGGATTGTGAGAAGATTTTTTCGGTAGTTGTAAGAAACTGCATAGCAAGCGTTATTAATATACACTAAGGAATGAACTTTGTATGCGTCTATATGGATCAAGAGCGGGAAAGGGAGGAATCACGTATGTATAAAAATGGTATCAAGAGATGTCTGGATTTCTTGCTTTCGCTTGCCGGAATCATCGTACTTAGTCCGGTTCTGCTCGTTTTGGCAGCTCTGGTGCGTGTGAAACTCGGTGCCCCGGTACTCTTTAAGCAGGAAAGACCGGGAAAGAATGAGAAGATTTTTACACTGTGTAAGTTTCGGACGATGACGGACGCACGGGATGAGAAGGGGAATCTTCTGCCGGATACGGCAAGACTGACAAAGTTCGGTAAATTTCTGCGCGGGACAAGCTTGGATGAACTCCCGGAACTGTTCAATATATTAAAGGGCGATATGAGCATTGTCGGTCCCAGACCGCTTCTCGTATCGTATCTGCCCTATTACAGCGAAAAGGAGCGGCTGCGCCATAGTGTACGTCCGGGCTTGACGGGGCTTGCGCAGGTCAGCGGGCGCAACTTTATCGACTGGGACAGACGGCTTGCGAAGGATGTAGAATACGTGGAAAACCTGTCCTTTCGGATGGATATGAAGGTGCTGTGGATGACCGTGCAGACAGTGCTTGGGCATACGGAGGAAGTGGCGCAGGACACGAATGCGGTGGAAGGGAACTTTGCCGAGATTCGGAAAAAGAGACTGGAGGAGACGGGAACATTAGTATGAATATATTGATTTTGAGCGCCGGCACCCGGGACAAGGTGGTGCAGTATTTTAAGAGAGAAATTGCAGATTTAGGCAGAATCATTGCGACTGATTGCAGTAATCTTGCGCCGGCGGTCTATGATGCGGATGCCTTTTATCTGGTGCCGAGAATTACGGCGCCGGGGTATATGGACAGGATTCTGGAGATTTGCAGGAAAGAAAAAATAACAGGTGTCTTTTCGCTGATCGACCCGGAGCTGAGTATGCTGGCAAAAGAACGAGAGAGGTTTCTGGAAATCGGCACAACGCCGATTATCTCTGGCTATGATTTGGTGGAAACCTGCTTTGACAAATATAAAATGTACGAGATGCTCTGCAAGATGCAGATTCCGACCGGCAGATGCTACCCGGATAAAGAGACCTTTTATCAGGCGGCGGAAAAGGGAAAAATCTCTTATCCGGTGTTCGTAAAGCCGGTGAAGGGAAGCGCCAGCCTTTACATTAATAAGGTGTATAGTCGTGAAGAGATAGAGGTGCTGTTTGGTCTGCATGAGGATTTGATGATTCAGGAGTATATGGACGGACAGGAGTACGGTGCAGACGTATATGTGGATATGATTTCCGGCAAGTGTACCTCTGTGTTTGTGAAGAAGAAGATAAAGATGCGTGCCGGGGAGACAGATAAATCGGTTTCCTTTAAAGATGCGCGTCTGTTTGACATGATAAAACAGTTCGTGGAGAACTGCGGGTTCCGGGGCATGATAGATATCGATATTTTTGAGATTGAAGGCACGTATTATATCTCAGAGGTCAATCCCCGGTTTGGCGGCGGTTATCCGCACGCTTATGCCTGTGGCGTGAATATGCCGGCGCAGGTTATCCGTAATCTTGCAGGGCAGGAGAATCCGGTAAGAATAGGGGATTATGAGGAAAATATCGTGATGATGAAATATAATGAGATAGCGATCCGCGATATGGAAGGGGAAGAGATTGTCCCATGAGCAGAGTATTGATTTTGACAAATTCTTCCGGCGGACTGTATGATTTCCGCAATGAGTTTGTGCAGGCGCTGTTGTCCGGACATGAGGTAACGGTCAGTATGCCGGATGATGTGAAGGAGAAGGAGCTTGCGAAAGAGGGTTGCCGGATTATCAAGACGGATATCAACCGCAGGGGTATGAATCCGCTGGAAGACTTGAAGTTATATCGTGCCTACAGCCGGCTTATGAGGGAACTTCAGCCGGATTTGGTGGTGACATACACGATCAAACCGAATATTTACGGAGGCTTGGCGGCGGCAAGACGAAAGATTCCTTATATTGCCACAATTACCGGACTTGGCGGCGCTTTCGACAGAACTGGCATATTGCTTAGACTGATTGTTGCAATGTATAAGGCAGGACTGAAGAAGGCGGCATGCGTTTTTTTTCAGAATGAAGAGAACAGAGGTATTTTTCATAGGCTTGGCATTACGGCGAAGAAGACGCGCATGGTCATGGGTTCCGGCGTGAATCTGGAAAGACACCGTTATGAGGAATATCCTGCGGGAGAGGAAACCCATTTTCTCTTTGTGGGCAGAGTGATGAAAGAGCGCGGCATATTGGAATATATAGAGGCGGCGAAGGCGTTACATAGCGAGAAAGTCTTTTTTGACATTATGGGCTACTGTGATGAAGATTATCAGGATATGCTGGATAGCTTGGAGCAGGAAGGAATCGTACATCAGATTGGATTTCACACGGAGGTGCATCCCTATCTGACGGCGGCGGGCGCTATCGTGGTCGCTTCTTTTCACGAGGGGATGTCCAATGCGCTGATTGAGGGTGCGGCGACAGGCAGACCGGTCATTGCCTCCAATATCAGCGGGTGCCTTGAGGCATTCGAAGAAGGAAAAACGGGATTCGGTTTTACACCCGGACATGCGGACGAACTGATTTGCGCGATGAAAAAATTTCTTGCGTTATCTTATGAAGAGCGAGCAACGATGGGGCGGCTTGCAAGAGAGAAGATGGAACGTGAATTTGACAGAAGGCTGGTCACCGGAGCGTATATGGACGAGACCCGGCTGATATTGCATCAATAAGGTAAATGCCGGTTGGGCTTACCAATTGGGTTTGACGTTCGGATACGATATGATAGTTGAAAGGCAGATTCACAAGGAGGTAGCAGATGGATTTATATGAGAAGATTGTAAGTGGAGAGGAAAAACTGTCGCTGGTGGGGTTAGGGTATGTCGGTATGCCGATTGCGGTTGCTTTCGCCAGAAAAATCAAGGTGGTAGGATTCGACCTCAATGAGAAGAAAATTGAGCTGTACCAGAGCGGTATCGACCCCACCAGCGAGGTGGGAGACGAGGTAATCAAAAATTCAACGGTGGAATTTACGGCGGATCCGGAGAAGCTTCGCGAGGCAAAATTCCACATTGTTGCGGTGCCGACGCCGGTCAACGACGACCATACGCCTGACTTGACACCGGTGGAAGGTGCGAGCCGCATCTTAGGAAAACATCTGACCAAGGGTTCCGTTGTCGTATTCGAGTCTACGGTTTATCCGGGCGTCACGGAGGAAATCTGCGTACCGATTCTGGAGAAGGAATCGGGATTACAATGCGGTGTGGACTTTAAAATCGGTTACTCGCCGGAACGAATCAATCCCGGCGATAAAGTGCACAGATTAGAGACAATCACCAAAATCGTATCCGGTATGGATGAGGAGACGCTTGACGTGGTCGCCAAAGTGTATGAGCTTGTCGTGGATGCCGGCGTATACCGTGCCGAGTCCATCAAGGTGGCTGAGGCGGCGAAGGTGATTGAAAACAGCCAGAGAGATATCAATATTGCGTTCATGAATGAACTTTCCATGATTTTTCACAAGATGAACATTGACACGAAAGCAGTGCTTGACGCAGCGGGAACGAAGTGGAATTTCCTGAAATTTATGCCGGGGCTCGTGGGCGGACACTGTATCGGGGTAGACCCGTATTATCTGACATACAAAGCGGAAGAGCTTGGATATCATTCACAGATTATCCTGTCCGGGCGACGTATCAATGACGATATGGGAAAATATGTGGCGGAGAGTCTGGTCAAGAATCTGATCAAAGCGAGCATTCCGGTGAGAAAGGCACGGGTGGCAATCTTAGGATTTACGTTTAAGGAGAACTGCCCCGACACAAGAAATACGAAGGTGATAGATATCTATAAGGAATTGGGCGAGTACGGTATTGTGCCGGTTGTGGTGGATCCGGCGGCGGATGCCGAGGAGGCAAAGCGGCTGTACGGCATTACTTTTGGGACAATGGAAGATGTCACCGATATGGATGCCGTGGTGATTGCAGTGGCGCATGAGAGCTTCATGGAACTTACGAAAGAACAAATTGGCGCCTTCTACAACCCTGCGCATCAGCAGAAGGTTTTGATGGATATCAAAGGATTGTTGGACAGAAAAGAATATCTGACAGAGGATTATCTGTATTGGAGATTGTAAGAATAAAAAAGATATCAATTAAATCATGGTGTATTCTGGCGGGACTTTGCCTCTTTTTCCTAGGGGCGCTTGCGGCTTTTGGGGTGGGCGTGTACAATGACTCCGAGCAGTATATTACGATGCATATCCACAGGGAACCCTTGTATCCGCTCTTTCTTGCTTTTTTCCGTAAACTATGCAAAGAGGGGTATCTGACGGTGGCGGCAGCGGCGCAGGGAATCCTTACGGCGGTCGCCATATGGCTTTTGTCGGAGTACATTACGCGGCATTTTAAGCTGCATCTGTGGGAAGAACTGCTCGTGGTGGGAATACAGTTACTTCCCCACGTGATGACGCGGTATGTTTCAGCGCTGCATATTTTTTTGGAAAGCTCGGTGATGAGCGAGGCGCTCTGTATTCCGCTGTTCCATTTCTTCCTGTACTTTTTGCTGCGCATGTTGTTTGAACAGCGGGGAAGGGATTGTGCTTTTGCACTGGTCTTTGCGTTTCTGCTGTCGATGACCAGAGGGCAGATGATGACCACGATTCTGTTGTGGATGGCGCTGCGGCTGTTGCAACTGGCATTACAGAAAAAATATCGATTGTTATTAATTCCGATTATCGCTGTAGCCGCAGTATTTGGGATGCGGAGTCTGGCGGTTCATGTATATAATTATGCGGTGACCGGATATTTTATGGGAAATACCTACGGACAGGTCAATACGCTGACGAACGTTATGTATGCCTGCGATGAGGAGGATGGAGAGGTCTTTGAGGCGGGAAGCCTTGAACGGACGTTTTTTGACCGTTTTTATGCCGAGGCGGACGCTATGGGGCTGAATTATAAATATGGCGGCGGGACGTTCAGACAGAGAGCAGAACACTTGGAAGAGTATCATGACGTGCTGAAATTCCAAGTGCTGGAGGCGGATTTGTCGGCGTACTATTTCAGTCTGGGAGAGATTGATTATTATGAGCAGAGCAGCATGTCCGATGATATGGCGGGTGTTATGCTAAGGAAACTACTGCCTGCATGTTTCGGACAATGGCTGTATGATTATATGCTGCTTTGCAGCGGCGGATTTATCAGGAGCATTGCGGTGGTGCATCCGCTGATCAACCTGATTGCACTTTTGATTTATGCAGTAGCGGTTTTCTTTGTCGTATGGCATATATGGCGCAGTAAGCAACATGATGCTGCATGGATGATGGGAACGGCGCTGTTGTTTATTGTGGCGAATGTGTGTGCCACTTCCATGACAATCATGTGTCTTTCGCGGTATATGATATATGGATTTTCATTCTTCTATACGGCGTTCTATTTGTCGTTTAGGGCGATATGTTTCAATACATGGCGTTATGGAAAGAAAGATGCAGGGAAGAAATAGAATGTGAATGAACCGGGCGGTGTGATGCCTTGGAACGGAGGAAAGGTTGAAAGAATTACATTCTTTCAACCGCGAGTTTGTGCTGACGCCGTTGGCATCAGGCTCAAACATCGCAGGCTGAGAAAGGAGCATGGTTATAAAAATGGGATATCGTGATGTAAAATTTGATGAAAACAGTGTGTTTCTGGTAGGCGGCGGCGCCGGGTTTATCGGGTCTAATATCTGCGATGCGCTAATCGACATGGGCTATACCGTGCGTTGTCTGGATAATCTTTCTACCGGCAAATATGAAAATATCAGGCATCTGGAAGAAAACGACAGATTTACTTTTATCAAAGGCGATATCAGAGAGTTAGATACTTGTATGGAGGCGGCAAAAGGCGTCGATTACGTGCTTAATCAGGCGGCGTGGGGCAGTGTGCCGCGCAGCATTGAGATGCCGCTTCTCTATGAAGAAATCAATATACGTGGAACGCTGAATATGATGGAGGCGGCGCGGGTGTGCGGCGTGAAGAAATTTGTGTACGCTTCCAGCTCTTCGGTTTATGGAGATTCGACGACGCTCCCGAAGAAGGAAGGACAAGAGGGAAAAGTGATTTCACCCTATGCGCTTACTAAACGGGTGGACGAGGAATACGGACGGCTGTACAAAGAGCTGTATGGGCTTGACACTTACGGGCTTCGTTACTTTAATGTATTCGGACGCAGACAGGATCCCGAGGGGATGTATGCGGCTGTCATTCCGAAATTTATCAAACAGCTTCTGCATGACGAGGTTCCGACCATCAACGGTGACGGGAAACAGTCCAGAGATTTTACTTATATCGACAATGTGATCGAGGCAAATCTGCGTGCCTGCCATGCGCCAAGTGAAGCGGCGGGACAGACGTTTAATATTGGTGCAGGAGGAAGACTGTTCCTGATTGATATCTATCATAATTTGTGTAAAGCGCTCGGAAAGGATATTGCGCCGAACTACGGACCGGAGCGCAGAGGCGATGTGCGTGACTCTAACGCGGATATCAGCAAGGCGAGGGAACTGCTCGGTTATGATCCGGAGTATGATTTTGAGAAAGGGATTATGCTGGCGATTGACTGGTACAAGGATTATTTGAAATAAACGGCGTTTATGGAACATAAATAATATGCGCCGCGCGGCTGCGCAGAGTGCAGGATGCAGAGGGACGGGTATGGAGCTTTACATTGCCGGCTATCACATACAGATAGCAAAGGAATATAAGATTGACGGCACAAAGCCTAAGATATATAATGCCGAGGGCAGGCTGTTGGAAACTTATTTTATTAAAAACAGGCATTCCCGCCATGCACCCTACGGACATGAAGGAAAGTATTTCTTCTGGGATCGTTATAATTACGGACTGGACACACATTTTTACGGTCCGGAGTCCATGAGAAAGACATTGGGAAGTCCGCAGGTGAAATATGGTATGCTGACGGAATCAAGGATTATCGTGCCGCAGGATTATGAAGTATTCCATAAGCATAAGGGGCTTGAGAAGGAGTTCCGTTATATTTTTACTTATGACGAACGGATTCTCAACGAGCTTGAGAATGCCAGATTTTATCCTGTTGCGGCGGGCATTTGGAACCATGACAGGAAAGATGATTTATATCGGATAAAGGATAAAGATTTGTCGATTTTATCCTCTGACAAAGTGATGTGTGAGCTTCACCGCTTCCGGCTGGAGCTTGCCAGAATGTGCAAGCAGGAAGGGCTTGCCGATACCTACGGCAGATTTGACGGCGGAGCGTATGTGAAGAGTGTGGACGAGACGCTAGACCGGTATCGGTTTGCACTAATCATTGAGAATGATATTTCGGATTATTATTTTTCGGAGCGGCTCACAAGCTGTTTTGCGGCGCAGACGATACCGGTGTACTTGGGGGCACGTAAGATTACGGAGTTTTTTAATGGCGACGGCATGATTCTGTTAGAGAAGCCGGATATCGATGAGGCGAGACGAACGATCCGGGAGTGCACGCGGGAGAATTATGAGGAGAGGCTGCCGGCGGTGCTCGACAATTTCAAACGGGTACAGGAATATGTGAACATGCAGGATTATCTGTATGAAAAATATCTGGCGCATGAGACATGAAGTTATACTAGAATATAGCTATGTCATGTCTGGAAGAATGCAGAAAAGCCATGCATTCTTCTAGGCTAAAAATGAAAGGAAGAATGGATGCATATGCAATACAAAGTGGTAGTGTTCGGGGTGAAAGACACTTCGGAGAATATCGTAAACTTTATACAGGAACAGATTTGTCCGGTGGATTTGGTGATTACCATCAGTCCGGAGGTAACGAAGAAAAATCAGGTGTCCGGTTATAAGGGACTGGGGGTGCTGACGGAAAAATATGGAATCCCTGTGCATGAGGCGGACAGTTATTTTTTGACGGACGACAAGACGCAGAAATTTATGAGCGAGAACGAGTTTGACATCGGTATTTCCATGGGCTGGCAGAGACTGATCCCGAAATCCGTGTTAGACTGCTTCAAATACGGCATTTATGGATTCCACGGCAACTGCGGATATCTGCCCTTCGGAAGAGGACGTTCACCGCTCAATTGGTCGATTATTCTGGGAGATACACGTTTTAATTTAAATATGTTCCGCTATGACGAGCGGGCGGACAGCCCGAACGTGTTTGCGACGGAGCTGTTTTCCATTACGCCCCATGATGATATACGGACGGCGCAGTATAAGAATATGATTTGCTCGAAAAATCTGATTCGCAGGCTTCTTAGGGCATATGCAGAAGGACATATTGAAATCCGCAGGGAGTCGAAGGATTTTGATTCGTGGTACGGTAAAAGGACGGCGGCAGACGGCAAGGTTGACTTCCATGCAAGGACGCGGGAAATCTACAATCTGATTCGGGGCGTTGCGGCTCCTTTTCCGGGCGCCTATGCGATGCTTGGCGGTGAGCAGGTTACTCTGTGGGAGGCGCATCCTTTTGATGAAATGATAGATTTTTCGGCATATGCGCCGGGAGAGGTGATTGATATTTTTGACGGGAAACCTATCGTGCGCACGGTGGACGGCTCTCTGCTGATCGACAGATACGAGAGTGAAAGACAGATTAGGGTGGGAGATTTACTGGAGTAACATGGAGGATAGATTGAAAAATAAGCTTGATAGCTTATTTTTCAATCGGCAATTTGTGCCGGAGCGTCACAAATATGCCTTGATGGCAGACGGAAATAAAAGTATTCCTTCGGAAAACTTTGAAATTTGCGTCGCCCCGTCGCGTAAAACGCTCCGGAATGGGGATTAGGATGTCAGATACAATTCGGGTGCTGCATGTGCTTGGCGGGGTGGGACTTGGCGGCGCGGAGAGCCGTATCATGGACTTGTACCGCCAGATGAACAGGGACGAGATACAGTTTGACTTTCTGGTACATAGCGAAGCTATGAACCATATCCATGGCAGGACGGAAAGTGACAGATGTATCAGAAAACCGGAATTTTATGATGAGGAAATTACGCGTTTGGGAGGACATATTTATGCGCTTCCCAAGTTTAAGGTATATAATTATTTTGCTTACCGGAGAGCGGTGCGGGATTTTTTTGAAAAGCATCATGCATTCCGGGTAGTGCAGGGACATATGACGAGCACTGCAGGCATTTATCTCCCCATCGCTAAGAAGTACGGGATTTCCATTACGGTGGCGCATTCCAGAAATGCCGGTGTGGTAAAAGGTGCAAAGGGCATCGCCACGAAATTTTTCAGAAGGAATCTGGCAAAGAAGGCGGACTACTGTTTCGCCTGCTCCAAGTTTGCCGGGGAGGATGTGTTCGGCAAAGAGGCGATGCGGCAGGGCAGGGTGAAGATTATCCACAATGCCATAGATGCGGGAAGGTTTACTTATAATCCCGACAGGCGTGCGAAAGTCCGGGAACGTCTGGGATTGACGGACCGGTTTGTGCTCGGACATGTGGGGCGGTTTAATTATCAGAAGAACCACCCCTATTTGATAGATATTTTTGCCGCCGTGTGCAGCAAACGGCAGGATGCGGTACTGCTTCTTCTCGGCGAGGGACCGGATATGGAGCGTATCAGAGAAAAGTGCAGGCAGCTTAAGATTGAGGATCGCGTCCGGTTTATGGGGAACCAGAAACAGCCGGAGGAGTTTTATCAGGCGATGGACATTTTTTTGCTCCCCTCTTTTTTTGAGGGACTTCCGGGGGTACTTGTCGAGGCGCAGGCGGCAGGACTTAGATGTTTTGTGTCAGATACGGTCACGCGGGAAGCGCAGGCTGTGGATTCGGTTACCTACCTGAGCATTGCACAGCCTGCGTCCGAGTGGGCAGAGAGAATATGTGAGGCGGCGGACTATGAGCGGCGCGACACCTATCAGAAGATGCGGGACGCCGGGTTTGACGTGGAAACACAGGCGGAGGGCTACCGGATCTTTTACCGGAAAGGGGACAATACGCTGTTATGAAGAAATTACTGTTGATTGTGCCGTCCTTGCATCAGGGCGGAACGGAAAAGGTCTGTGCGGCGACGGCAAAGGTGCTGCAGCCTTATTTTGATATACAGATCGTGGTCTTTGATTCTCGTGACATTGCATTTGATGTGGAGGAAATCGAGATAACGGATTTCGGACTGCCGAGCCGTCCGGGAAAGGTTGGAAAGATTCTCAATGTCTGGAAACGGGCGTACAAATTGAGAAAGCTGAAGAAGAGCGAAGAGATTGAGATAGCTTACAGCTTTGGACCGACTGCCAATCTGGCGAATATTTTTTCGGGCAAAAAGGCGAAAAGATGGCTGGGCATCATGAGTTATATGGATATGGACAGTCCGTGGAGACTTAAATTATTCTGCAGGCGTTCCGAAAAGGTGTTATGCTGCTCCGAGACGCTGCATCGGATGATGGAGGAGCAGTATCACTGTAAGCATGTCTATACACTGCAAGGTTTTTTTGATATTGCGGAAATATCTAAGCTTTCCATGACCGGGGAAGCTGTTCTGCCGTGGCAGGATGGGAGAATCATTGTTTCCATGGGACGGGAAGATGTGGTGAAGGGATTCTGGCATCTGATTAAAATTTTTTCAGTGATACATGAGGCTCTCCCGGATACGAAATTAATGATTATAGGCAAGGGTGAATTTACGGAGTACCGTAAACTTACAAAGGAACTGGGAATTGAGGAGGCAGTATTTTTTGCCGGATTACAAAGGAACCCATACCCTTATTTAAAAAGAGGGAGTTTGTATATGCTGACTTCTTATTTCGAGGGATTTCCCAATGCCTTGGTGGAAGCGATGTCATTGGGGCTTCCGGCGGTGGCGACGGACTGCATGACCGGTCCGAAAGAGATTTTTGAGGACAAGTACGGTATTTTACTGCCGAATATGAGTCCGGAACCGGATATGAATGCGGACAGTATAGAACCGGACGAAATCCGGGCGGCGCAGAGTGTCATTAAACTGCTGCAAAATGACGGGGAGATGGAGAAATACAGCCGTCTTTCGGTGGAGCGGGCTTCTTTTTACTCTAAAGAGGAATATATCCGGAAAATCAGAGAGTGGTCTCTTGACTAAGAATAGACCGCCGCGAATGAAGGAGGGCATCGGCTATGGTGCGTAAGATTGCATTTCATTTAAATTGTCTGGAACAGGGCGGTGCAGAGCGGGTGGTGTCAAATCTGGCAAACCGTTTTTCAAAAGCCGGTTATGAAGTGATCGTTGCAACGGAATGGCAGGGAGAAAATGAATTTCAGATTAGCAGTAAAGTAAGGCGGGTGCATGTCGGGCTGCGTGACGAAGATAAGAAAAAAAACCGTCTGACACAATTTTTTCTGCGGATTTACTATCTAAAAAAATTTTTGAAAGAAGAGAAGCCGGATATTCTGATTCCCTTTGCCCGTAAGGCGTTATACAGGGGGCTTACGGCGGCGTATTTTATGAAAATCCCGGTGTTGATTTCCATACGGACCGATCCGGTGGGACATTACGACAGACCCTTTGACAAGGTTCAGATACCGTTTCTGTTTCCGAGGGCGGACGGCTGCGTGTTTCAGACGGAAGGTGCCAGAGAGTTTTTTGCACCGCGGCTGCAGGATAATTCCCGTATTATTTTGAATCCGCTGAATCCCAAATATATCGGCGTGCCGCAGCCGGCGCAGAGGAGTAAGACGGTGGTACAGTCCGGAAGACTGGTAGATTTCAAAAATCAGGCGATGCTCATCCGGGCATTTCACGAGGTGCACAAAAAGCATCCGGATTATGATTTGAAAATTTACGGCAGGGATACGGGCGACGGTACGAAGGAGCTTTTGGAGACGGTCATCGCCGAATTAAATGCGCAGGACTATGTTCATCTGATGGGCGCCAGTGATAGTCTGGAAAAAGATTTGACAGATGCGGCGGTATTTGCCTTCAGCTCCGACTGGGAAGGGCTGCCCAACGCGCTGATGGAAGCGATGGCGCTGGGACTGCCTATCGTAGCGACGGACTGTCCGTGTGGCGGACCGCGCACGATTATGACCAATGAAGTGGACGGTCTTCTGATTCCGATTAAGAACCAGAAGGCGATGGAGGATGGCATTAACCGGCTGATAGAAGACGAACAATTGGCAAAGCGGCTGGGACAGGAAGCACGCAAAATTGCGGGGCGGGCTAATGATGAGGCTATTTTCAGGCAGTGGGAGACATATATAGATGAAGTTTGCGAGGCATATGAAAACAAGCATAAACGATGATGCATTGGAAGGGCAGAGCAGGGCAGTGCGGTTACCGGTAAGACGGCAGTTTCTTTTGCTGCTTTTCTTTGCCCCGTTCTATGCAGTATTCATTGTTTTAGGCAATTGGCAGAAGTCCGCTGATTATAGTAATCTGCAGAATATGGGAAGGTTTTTTTTGTGGACGGTTATCAGCTATGTGGTACTTCTGATTCTGTGTTTTTTGATTTCTAACAGGGATAAGCTGGCGGACTATCTTCCATTTTATAGTAAAATGCAGCCACAGCGGCGGCGAAGCGGCAAATGGTATACGTTTCCGGTGTGTTTTCTTTTTTGTCTGTGCAGTTATCTGCCGTACTATCTGATGTATTATCCGACATGGTTTAATAATGATGCGATATGGCAGCTGGAACAGATACTGGGGTGGAAGGCAAAATCAAATCATCATCCGTATTTTCATACAATGGTGATTCGGTTTTTTTTTCATATCGGTTATCAGTTGTTCGGAAACAATACGGATGCGGTTGGCTTTTATACGTTCTGGCAGATGGCGGTTGTTGCCGCAGTGTTTGCCTTTTATCTGTATGTGCTGTATAGAAGGGGGACGCGTCCATTATGGATTGGAGTGGCAGCCGCTTTTTATGTTTTGCTGCCCGTGCATGGAATGCTCAGCATCTGTATGGGAAAGGACGCCTTTTTTGTGGCGGTATTATTGATGTTTGCATGGCTTTGCCAGAACTGTGTGGCACAGCGGGAGGAAAAAAGTTTTTATCTTATTTATTTTGCGGCAGGACTGTTGCTGTGTATGCTGCGCAGCAACGGTATTTTTATTTTTCTTGGCACCGAGGTGGTGCTGCTCCTTTCCGGAATCCGGGACAAAAGGTTTCTTGCAAGGCAGTCGGTATGTGCGTTTTCTGTGCTGTTATGTTATCTGCTCTATCAGGGTCCTGTTTTGAAAGCCATGCAGGTGGAACCGCCGGATACGATTGAAGGGCTTTCCATGCCCACCCAGCATCTTATGTGCACATACGTCAAGGGAGGAAATCTGACGGAGGAAGAGGTGGCGATGATTGATGCGGTGGCGCCGGTGGAGAACATGGAAGAACACTACAATCCTTATTTGTTTGACATTGCCAAGGCATATATCAGAGAGGAAGGAAATCAGCAGGTAATCAAGGACAATAAGGGGCAGTATCTGATGCTCTGGATTCGGGCAGGACTTAGGAATCCTATGCTGTATCTGGAAGCGGAGGTCCGGCAGACAGCCGGCTATTGGGCGTACAGGACGCCCCATGAGGAGTATTTGTACGGTGAGTATTTTATGGTTGATAATCCCTTTGGAATTACGGCAGAAAGAAAGCTCTTTTCTTATGACGCCAGTCTTGCCATGGGCAGTATGCTGATGAAATTCCAGCAGCTTTATCGCAAGGTCTGGAGTATGGGACTTAATACATGGGTATTGGTGTTTGCATTGGCATATATGGCATATCAGAAAAAAAGGGCAGCATTTGGCGTTCCTTTTATCATGCTTCTTGGAAGTCTGCTTCTGGCGACGCCGGTGTATAACGAGTTCCGTTATGCGTACGGGCTGTTTGCGGCGCTTCCGCTGTTGTTTTCCTATGCTTTTGGGTCTTCCGGTCTATACAATCAAAAGAAGGAGGGGGATGTCAATGAGGAAATGGCTTAAGGCGGCGCTTTTTCTTCTTCCGCTTTTTTGTATGGTGGCGGCGGTTAACTGGTATGTGGATTCGTATGCGTATCTGAGAATTACATATGACCAGATTGGCGGGCAGATGATAGGAAATTCCATGAATGTGGCAGGACTGGAGGAGTCGGATTTCAACGACAGAAAACTGCTTCTTGCTTGCCTTAAGCAGCAGAAGGAGGCAAAAAAGCTGATCGTTGCGGGTTCCAGCAGGGTGATGAATTTCGAGTATGGGATGTTTGGAACGGATTCCTTTTACAATACCGGGCTGTCTGAGTCTACCATTTATGACCTGCTGGCGGTCACGGGGATTCTCGTGGAGGAGAATAAGCTGCCGGAAAAGATGCTGATAGGGGTAGACGCGTTTCTGTTCAATGCCAGTCATAACAATGACAGATGGAAAGAACTGGAGGAGTACGCGGTTTACATGGAAGCGCAGCTTGAAGGGGCAGATGCCGGCGGCAGTGCACGGCCGGAGCCGATGGACGGCAGTGGTACGGCAAAGGAGCCGGAGGCGCCGTCTGTTTCTACCGGCACAGATGCCCGTAAGTGGCTGTCCTTGGATTATTTCCGTTACAATGTGACGCTTTTGCCGGAGGGAAAACGGTTTGATGTAAGTTATACGCGGGACTGGCAGACGGAACAATATCTGAAACATTATGACGGGAGCATTGCTTATCAGAGGACGCTTCGCGAAGTTGACGTGCAGGAAGTGGAGGAGCTGACCAGACAGTCCATAGAGGAGCAGGTTGTCTACCGTATGACAGATTTTAAGGAGATTGACGAAGAGAGTATGCGGCTTCTTTCTGCGCTCATAGCGTATCTTTCAGACAGGGGCGTGGAGGTTATCTTATACTTGCCACCCTATTCGCCCATGATGTATAATTACATAGAATCTGCCGGACAGTATCAGATTACTTTTCAGGTGGAAGAGAGGGTGAAGCAGCTTGCCAAAGAACAGGGCGTGCCATTGTACGGCTCCTATGATCCGGCAGGCTGTGGGCTTGAGATGACGGATTTATATGATATTTATCATGTGAAGACGGAGAAGATGATGGATACATTTTATTTGGTCAATTAAGGCAAAGCGTGTGAAGAGAAAGGGCATGGTAATGATATATGAAGGCGAACGTTACATACTGGCTGGATAAAACAGCAGACAGATTTCCGGATAAAACTGCCTTTGCAGACGAACATAAAGAAGTTACCTTCGGGCAGCTTAGGATGCAGGCTATGGCGCTGGCAACACAAATGCTTCAAATGGGATTATTTAAGAAACCGGTAGTCATTTATCTGGAAAAGGGGGTCGATGTACTGGTTTCTTTTATGGGCGCGGCATATAGCTGCAATTTCTATTCCCCCATTGACGTTGACATGCCGGCGAGCCGTGTCAATAAGATTCTGGAAGTATTGCAGCCGCAGCTTGTCATTACCACCAAGACGCTTCGTGTTGCATTTGAGAGTTATGATTATGAGGGAGATTATCTGATTTACGAAGAAGGCATCGGGACGACGGCTGATCATGAGATGGTGGAGGCGGCAAGGTGCAGGGGAATCGATACGGATTTGCTGTACGTATTGTTTACTTCCGGTTCCACCGGCATTCCGAAGGGCGTGACAATTAACCACCGTTCGGTGATTGACTATATTGACTGGGTGACGGAAACCTTTGACATTACAGAGGAGGACAGCTTCGGGAATCAGGCGCCTTTTTATTTTGATAATTCGATTCTGGACATCTACAGTACGATTAAGAGCGGTGCAACGACCTATATTATTCCGAAAAATTTGTTTGCACAGCCGGTTCCGCTTTTGGAGTATCTGAAAGAAAAGCAAATCAACACAATTTTCTGGGTGCCCTCGGCGCTCATTGTGGTGGCAAAGCTGAAGGCGTTTCGCAATGTGGATTTGTCTAAAACGCTGCACCGGGTTTTGTTCTGCGGTGAGGTCATGCCGAATAAACAGCTTAACGCATGGCGGAAATATCTGCCCGATGTTCTGTACGCGAATCTGTACGGTCCCACTGAAATTACGGATGCATGTACCTATTATATTGTAGACCGTGAATTTGCGGACGATGAACCGCTTCCCATCGGCATTCCGATGGCGAATACGGATATTTTGATTCTGAATGAGCGCGACGAACTTGTGAAGGACGATGAAATCGGGGAACTCTGTGTCAGAGGCACTTCGCTTTCTATGGGATATTATCATAATCCGGAGAAAACGAAGGAAGCGTTTGTCCAGAATCCTTTAAACCCTGCCGTGCCGGAGACAATCTACCGCACGGGGGATCTGGTGAAATATAATGAATATGGCGAGATTGTATATTTGTCCCGTAAGGATTTCCAGATAAAACATATGGGACACCGGATTGAGCTTGGCGAGATAGAGACAGCCGTTTCCTCACTTGAGGAAATTGCGCTTTGCTGCTGTCTGTATGATACGAAGCGTCAAAAGATTGTGCTGTTCATTGAAGAAGAGCTGGACAAGGCATATATCAACGAGCGGATTTCCGGTCTGGTGCCCGAGTATATGCTTCCGGGCAAAGTCATTTCGCTTCCGAAGATGCCAATCAATGCCAACGGTAAGATTGACAGGGTGAAGCTGAAGGAGCTGCTGTAGGAAAATGTTAAGCAGTTTTATGGAAATAACAGGAGAGGGGTAGAAGATCCCTATGAATACCAATACATCATTTCAGCAGGTCGTTATCATAGGCTATGGGAAAGTGACGGGCGAAGTCTTACAGTATGTATATGACAGAAAAGAAGAATACGGTTATGAGCTTGCCTTTATTGAGCATGAGGTGCATCCCTTTGGCGTCACGGAGAATATCTGTCGTCAGAACAAAATTTCTTTTGAGCGGATTACGGATAAAAGAAAGCTTGCCGCCCAGCTGGATAAACTTACGAAAGAAACGCTGATTATAAGCGCCAGCAATAATTTTCTGTTTCCGGCGGCGTTAGTTGCCAAGCCGAATGTTACGATTATTAACTTCCACAACGCCCTTTTACCGGATTATCCCGGTAGAAATGCGCCCACATGGGTGATTTTTATGGGAGAGAAGTTGACAGGCATCACATGGCACTATGTGACGGCTGGTGTGGACGAAGGCAATATCATCATACAGAAGCAGTGTGAAATAACGGGTGATATGAAAGCCTACGAGCTGACGGAACAGCTTATGGAACTTGCAGGGGAAGCGTTCAGGGAGAGTTTTGCGGATATCATGGCGCGGCGGGTGCAGGCAAGAGAACAGGGCTTTGCAAAAGACCGCAGAATGTATCGTTCTTATGAAGTGCCCTCGGACGGCTTTTTTGACTTGACAGACGAACCGGAAGATATTTACCGCCTGCTTCGGAGCGTGGATTATGGGAAAAACGATATTTTTCCACTGATGCGGACCGTCATGGACGGACAGCAGGTACAAATCTTAAGATATCGTAAGATTACGGCGGATAAAGCAAAGTCCGAGCAGGACAGCGGTCAGGAGGACAAAGGGTTTTGTTATCTGCCGCTTGGGGAGAATATGGTTTTAAAGTTAAAATATGCCAGTATCATTGTGTAAGCGGAAAGGAGAACAACAGAAAATGGAAGAGAAGATTTTGGAGATTTTAGGAGAGCATTGTGAGGAGGCGCTTGATTATGACGGCGACAGCATGATGGAGGACGGGATTATAGACTCTTTTACCGTCATTAATGTCATCAGCGACATAGAGGATGAATTTGATATTGAAATAGATGCAAAATATGTGGTAGCGGAGAACTTCAAGAATAAGGAAGCAATCATTGCGCTGGTGCAGCGGTTGTTGGAGGAATAAATGCAGTTTACATCATATGCCTTTATCATACTCTGGATGGCTGTCTTTGCACTATATTATCTTTGCCCGAAAAAGATGCAGTGGTATCTTCTGCTTGCGGCGAGTGTGATATTTTATAGTATCGGGTTAAAAGGGATTCCGCTCGGTCTTCTTTTGACGGGCGTGACGACTTACGGCTGCGGGCTGTATCTGAAAGGGAATCTTGCGCGGGAGAAGGAAGAACGCAGCCGGTGCGGCGACAAAGAGAGCAAAAAAGCGCTGAAAGCAGTATACCAAAAGAAAAGAAAAAGAGTGCAGGCGCTCTATATCCTGTGCAATCTGGGAGTGCTGGTATGCTATAAATATGCGGTCATTGCGGTGCCGGTGATTGAGAGGCTGACCGGTTCCCATGTCGGTTTTCTGGAAAAAGTGGTGATGCCGCTCGGTATTTCTTTCTATACGCTGACGGCAATCAGCTATGTGATCGATGCCGGCAGGGAAAATTGTGAGGTAGAAACCAATTTTCTGAAAGTGATATTGTTTCTGTCTTATTTTCCGGCGGTGACGCAGGGACCTTTCAACCGCTTTGCGCAGATGAAGGAGCAGTTTGAAAAGGAGCATGTTTTTGAGTATGACAGAATGCTCCGTGGGATTCAGCGGTTTGTGTGGGGCGCGTTCAAGAAGATGGTGATTGCCGACCGTCTGGGCATTTTTGTGGACAGGGTGTACGGGACTGAGTCGTCTGTTGTTGCAGGCAGTATTTATATCTGCGCTACGGTTTTCTACATGCTGCAGCTCTATGCGGATTTTTCGGGATATATTGATATGGCATCGGGTATCAGCGAAACCTTTGACATTGTGCTGCCGGATAACTTTAAAAGACCCTATTTCTCGAAATCGGTGGCGGAATTCTGGCGCAGATGGCACATCACGCTGGGCACATGGTTTAAGGATTACGTGATGTTTTCTTTCGTGATGTCGGGCGTAGGACGGAAGATTTCCAAAACCTGTAAGAATAAGTGGAAGGGCTTGGGCAGGCAGGTGACGCCTATTATCGGCACGCTGCTTGTCTGGTTTTTTACAGGCATCTGGCATGGCAGGACGGTGAGTTATATGCTCTGGGGCGTTTATTACGGCGTGATTATGAGCATGTCGCTTATTTTGGAGCCGTCCTTTGGTGTGTGGAAAAGAAAACTCCATATTGAGGAGGGCAGGATATGGAGTGTTGTCTGTATGATTAGGACGTGGCTGATTGTTTTCGTGGCTGATGTGCTTATCAGAAGCGTGAGTCTGGCGCAGGCAGGTGCAATCTATGCTTCCTTTGTGACGAGACTGAACATCCGTAGTGTACTTTCTAAGGAGTTTACCTCTTACGGATTGAATAAATACGAGTTTCTGCTGTTGTTTATGGTACTGCTTATCTGGCTGGCGGTTTCTTTGGCGGAGGAGCGAGGTGTGGATGTGCGGACGTATCTTGCAGGCAGACCGGCAGTCATCAGATGGGGCTGCTATTACGGAATCGTGCTGTTGCTATTGTTCACGGGCATTTATGGCGGCGGATATGATACGGCGGTGTTTATGTATCAAAGCTTCTGAGAAAGTTGACAAAGAGACGGGTTTAGGATATGAGAAAAATAAGGGATAAAAAAACGATTGTTATTGCATTGAACGTTATCATCATTGGGGTGATGGCGATTGTCATGTGCGTATGTGCAGGTTATACCGTGCTGGTCGGGGATGATTTTACCAACGCCGTCAGGATTGATGCTTTTCATGTACCATTCTTTCAATATGCGGGAGCGTCTTTTGCCTATGTAAAATCAATGTATATGGATTGGCAGGGACCGTATTTTGCCATGTTTGTGCAGGCGTTTTTATCTCCTATAAACAATTTTGGATTAACACAGCTTAGGGTTGTGATGGTTTGCAATGTGCTGTTTTTTATGGGGTCGTTGCTTTTTATGGTCTGGGCGGTACTTGGCTATGTGTATAACAGACAGGATAGGAAGCTGCATGTGAGGCTGACCCTGTTTTCCATAGTTCTCTTTTCCATTCTGGATGCCAGAATATTTAGTGAAATCTTTTTCTGGTACTGTGGAGCGTCTGCTTATTGTATGCCCTTGTCCGTCCTGCAGGTTTCTATAGGACTCTTTCTAATGTCAAACAATGAACCGGTAAGCAAAAGAAAAAGAAATGTTCTGACTGCGGCATCGGCGGTGACGCTTTTTTTGGCGTCGGGTGGTTCCCTTGCAATTACGGGGACAGGCTGTTATGTGATTCTTCTCCTGACGGTTGGGTTTTATCTTGCTTCTAAGAAATTTTCCATAACAAACATTATCATTACGGTTTCGGGAATTGTGGGCGCGCTTGTGAATGTGGCGGCGCCGGGCAATTATGCGAGACATGCGGAGTCTGCCGGAGAAGGGTTTCTTTTGTTTAAGGCAGTGAAATGGACGGTTAAAAACGTATGCATGGAGACAGAGAGACTCTCGAAGGAGACGCTGTTTGGCGTGATGGTTATCGCTATGATACTGATAGGCGTATATTTGTCTGACAGGATACGGACGTCGCTTGTGCCTTATGGAATGGTCAGTGTGTTTGCTCTGCTGTCGGGGTTTGTTACAGTCTTTCCGGTGGTATTCGGATATGGCGGTTCCTATTTGCCGAACAGATGTTATTTTATTTTGGATGTGGCGCTTGTTGTCTCAATCTTGAATTTTGCCGTTTTTATCGGCTGCTGTATTGACAGATGGAGCGGACTTAAGCAGAACAGGAGTGCAGTTGCTGTATTGTTGATTGTAATGTTTGCCATGCTTCTTTCTGGCAGGGAGACGATGGACAATTCGGCATTTCTTACGGTGGCAAAGGCAATGGGTAACGGTTCCTACCGTGACTACTATGAACAGTGCACGGCGGTTTATGATTATCTGGAAAATTGCCCGGAGGAGGATGTGGTCATTGCACTGCCGGGATTTATCGAGAATTTTGAGTGCTTCTATCTGGATGAAGATGCAGACGGCTGGGTGAATGTGGGCGTGGCGCGGTATTATCATAAAAATTCCGTCAGGGCGAAACCGCAGTGAGGCGGATATTCGGCACTTGCGGCGGCGTCCGCCAGCGTATATAATGAATTAAGAAATCTTTCTGTGACAAAGGAGAAACCTATGTTTTCATATAACGATTATAAAGAAATCATCAGAATCATACAGTCCACAGGACGACAATGTAATTATGCGGAGGCGCTTCATAAGGACAAGTTTGTGATTATGCGCCACGATGTGGAGTATAGTGTGGAGAGGGCTTACCAGATGGCGAAAGTGGAGCAGAGTATGGATTTTGTATCCACGTACTTTTTCCAGTGGACGAATAATTCCTACAACATATTATCCAGAAGGAATATGGATATGATTAAGGATATGCACGAGAGAGGACAGCATATCGGTCTGCATTTTGCATTAAACGGCATGACGGATATGCAGCAGATTCGCAAGCGCATCAAGATGGAGATTACAATCTTAAGCGAGATGTTCGGATTTGAGATTACGGAATTTTCGGTACACAGACCGTCTAAAGATATCCTGAGGGAGAACATTAAGCTGGATGGAATACTGAATGCGTATCAGAACGAGTTTTTCACCTTTGCTGATAGAATAACAGATGATACAGAATTGAATGTCAAGTATATGTCGGATGCAAACCATATCTGGCGTTACGGGTATCCGGACGAGGCGAATATCACGGGATATGATAAAGTACAGATTTTGGTGCATCCTTTTGCATGGTGTAAGGCAGGTTATGATAACTTCGATAATTACAAGTCCTTGATGCAGGAAAAGTATGTGGAACTGGTAAATTCGATAGACAATGAGTGTAAGGACTTCGGGGAATTTAAGGAATATTTTCTGGACAAGGACGTCAGATAGCTGTCCGGAGGATATAGGTAAACAAATAGCGGGCAAAATGTTATAGAAGAAAGGAATCATATGTGTGGAATATGCGGGTATATCAGTAAGAAGAACATAACCGTGTCCCAGCTTTGCAGGATGAATGATACGCTGCATCACAGGGGACCGGATGACGGCGGCGTGGAAATCTATGACATGCCGGGCGGCTGGCAGGTGGGATTTGCGCAGAGGCGGCTGGCAATTCTGGATTTGTCAGCGCTGGGACATCAGCCGATGCATTCGGCGGACGGGCGGATATCTGTCGTCTACAATGGGGAAATTTATAATTATCTGGAATTGAAGGAAGAATTGGCGGACTATCCCTTTCGGTCGAATTGTGACACGGAAGTTATCATAGCCGCCTATTTAAAATGGGGCATACAATGTGTGGAGCGGTTTAACGGCATGTTTGCGATTGCCCTTTATGACAGAGAGACGCAGGATATCTATCTGATTCGCGACCGCATCGGCAAGAAACCTCTTTATTATTGGTACGAGGACAGTAATCTTGTATTTGCATCGGAATTAAAACCGATTATGATGTGCCCCGGTTTTGCCGGCAAAATTGAAAAACGCGTGTTATCGCGCTACTTGTTCCAGCAATATATCAATGCGCCAGAGAGTATTTATCGGAACGTGTATAAGCTGGAGCCGGGCGCTGTTTTACAGTTTTCTAAGGGGACGCTGAACATATGGAAATACTGGGACGTTAAGAGCGTATATCATGAAGCGCTTCATAATCCGTTTACGGATTATGAAGACGCGAAGCAACAGTTGAAGGCGGCGCTGCTAAAGTCTGTCAAGGCACGTATGATAGCCGATGTGCCTCTCGGTTCATTTTTGAGCGGTGGGTATGACTCCTCGCTGGTGACTGCTATGGCACAGGAATGCTCAGAGGAACCGGTTAAGACGTTTTCCATAGGCTTTTATGAGGAGAAGTATAACGAAGCGAAATACGCGAAAGCGGTGGCGGACTATCTGGGTACGAACCACACGGAGTTCTATATTGACGAGAAGGATATGTTTGACTTAGTAGAGAGCATTCCGGTGTATTATGACGAGCCCTTTGCGGACAGTTCCGAGATTGCGACAATGATGGTGTCAAAGCTGGCGAAAGAGCATGTTACGGTCGCCCTTTCGGGGGACGGCGGAGACGAGTTCTTCTGTGGCTATCCTATCTACCAGATGGTTGCGCAGGCGCAGAAGCTGGATTTTGCGGGGGCACTGATACACGGCGTCTGCTCGCTTCCCGGATTGAAGCAGTTAGGCGTGGAAGACAGGCTTCCGTTTAAGGTGCGTGTGGTTGCCGGAAATCGTGCGAGGGAGAGCAAGACTCAGTTCGGTTCTGGAAATTATCTTGTGAGAGCAAAGGCAATGGTGAAAGAGATGGACCAGACCAGACAGGCGGCAGGACAGAATGAGCCGTTCTCCATTCATTATTTGGTAGAAAGTCAGTATGCTGTGAAGGACTGGCAGGTAAGAAGGATGCTGCTTGATATGGATACTTATCTGCCGGGAGACATTCTCTGCAAGGTGGACAGAGCCTCTATGAAGTACTCGTTAGAGTCCAGATGCCCCATTTTAGATACGAATGTTATGGAATTGTCTTATAGGATACCACATGTATTTAAATATGCTGGCGGCGATAAAAAACATATTTTAAAAGACATTGCTTACGATTATATTCCGAAGAATTTGCTAGAAAGACCGAAGATGGGATTCAGTGTCCCAATCGATAAATGGCTGCGGGGACCGTTAAAAGAACAGCTGTTAGATTACAGTAGTTACGATTTTCTTGCACGACAGGACATCTTTGATGCAGGGTATGTTTCGGACATGATTACACAGTATATGAAGACGGGAGATGCGGGTCCGGCGACGGGGGCGAACTACTCAAAACTGACGTGGTCATTCTTTGTTTTCCAACAGTGGTATCAAAAATATTGTGGAAATGCGCGGTGATTGTATAACCCACGAAATACTATAAAGAGTAGAATAACGGTAGCTTTAAGAGAAAATTACGAGCAAAAAGAGTTAGAAAAAAGAAAAAATAGTCCATACAATTTAAAACTCGAAAATAAAATCAAATTTAATAAAAAAAGTTTTTACAGGAGATTTTGCAGGAAAAATGCAATAAATTTGCAAAAAAAGACTAAAAAATAAAAAATATGAAGGATTTTATTCAAATGACATGAAAACAGTCGAAGAAAAAAAACACATTGCATTTTATATTGGTTCACTTCACAAGGGAGGGGCGGAAAGAGTCTTCGTGAATCTGGCAGAATTTTTCTTGAAGGAAGGATATCGGGTAACGATGGTGACCCAGTATCAGTATCCAGAGGAGGAAGAGTATGCGCTGCCAAAGGAAGTAAAACGAGTGTTATCCGAACTTGCCCCGAAGGAGATTCATAACAGTCGTGTCGTGAATTTTTTGAAACGCGTGAATAAATTACACAAGATATGGAAAAATGAAAAACCGGATTTGGTTTTGTCCTGCATTGGCAAGAACAATTTCATGACGATTGTTACGACAATGGGTACAAAAACGAAACCGGTGGTGTCGGTAGTCGGGGAGGCGAAGGAAGAATATCCGAACAGGCTGATGCGTATGCTTGCTGATTTTTTATTTCCCTTTGCCGCGGGTGTTATTTTGCAGACCGAACGATCCAAAAATTTTTTCTGCAGGAGGATACAGAAAACGGCTGTTATACTTCCGAACTCTTTGAACCCGGATTTTATCAAACCGAGATATATGGGTGAGCGGGAGAAACGAATTGTGACGGTGGGGCGTCTGGATGCAAACAAAAATCATGAGATGATGATTCGCGCCTTCGCAGCAATGAAAGAGAAATATCCGGAGTATACATTGACGATTTACGGAGAGGGAGAATTGCGAGGTTATCTGGAAAATCTGACGAGAGAGCTTGGCGTCTTAGAAGCGGTATTTCTGCCGGGAGTGATTCCTGATGTGGCGGCGCAGATTGAAAGGGCATCGCTGTTCGTACTGGCTTCTTATTCGGAAGGCGTTTCCAATGCTCTGATTGAAGCGCTTGCCTTGGGACTGCCCGTGATTGCGACGGATGTGCCAAGCGGCGGCACGGTGGAGCTGATGGCGGATGGAGTAAATGGGCTGGTGATTCCGACCGGAGACCGTCAGGCATTGGAGCAGGCGATGGACCGTATTCTCGGCGATGCCGCGTATGCCGACAGACTTGGCGGGGAAGCAGCGAAGCTTCAGGAGCGCCTTGCACCGGAGAGAGTGAACCGGCTGTGGCAGGAATATTTTGAGCGGATTATGAATAGTTAGCTTATCATATATAGAAGAAACATAACAGATGATACGATTGAACAGAAAGGGATGCGGAATGATTCGGAGCAGTAAAGTGCGGAATGCGCTGCAAGGTGCTATTTTTATCATAATTTTTGTGATACTGTTTGTTCTGGTATCTTATATGGTAAGAACGAATGGCGATGTGAAGGATCGGTTTTCTGGTTTTTATGCGGAGAAGAATGATACGCTGGATATTGTGATGATTGGTTCCAGCCCGGTCTTTCCTTATTATAGTGCGCCGAAGCTGTGGGGAGAGACAGGAATTGCGATGTACCCGCTTTCCTCCAATGTGCAGCGTCCGATTGCCATGAAATATCTGGTGCGGGAGGCGGAAAAGTCCCAGTCTCCGGCGCTGTATATTTTTGAGATGAGGATGTTTACGATGGAGGATGCCGGGTTAAGTGAAAATATGGCATATACCCGCGGCGTGACGGATAACATGAAGTATTCTCCGCTCCGATACGAGACCATACAGGCGATGGTGCCGAAGGACGATGAGGAGGGGCGGATTACTTTCCATATGGATATGATGAAATATCATACGAACTGGAAGATGCTGGCGCTTCCTTCCGAGTGGGCAAATATGCTTTATCATAAAGCGCATCCTTTGAAGGGTTATACTTTTAAAGACGAAGTGGGTCCTTTGCCGATGCCGGATTGCGGCGGTGCGGAAGGGACGATGAAGATTCCGGCGGAACAGGAAGGATATTTAAGGGACTTGCTTGCATTTTTGCAGGAGGAAGAGCAGGATGCATTGTTTATCGTTTCGCCCTATGGAGAGTCGCTGCATGACCAGCAGATGTTCAATTATATGGAAGAAATCGTGACTTCTTACGGATATTCTTTTTTAAACATGAACAATTATTATGAAGAAATCGGGATTGTCTTCGAGGAGGATTTTGCGGATTACGGCAGCCACACCAATGCCGTGGGCGCAGAAAAATGTACGGACTTTCTACGAGAGTATTTATCGGAGCACTACGCATTTACAGATAAACGGGGCGATGCGGCATATGCGTCGTGGGATGAGGCGTATACGCGATGGGAGAATGAGATGGCGTCGGCAAGACAGGTGATACAGGACAGGATTGCCAAGGAAGAATATGCGGTGATTGAGGAAGAATGAGGGAAAACACATGTGCGGAATTGCCGGTTTATGTAATTGGGGCGATAGTTGGCAGAAGAATATCGAGCGGATGAATGCGAAGTTGTACCACCGGGGACCGGATGCCTCAGGCATCTGGGCATCCAAAGACTATAAGGTGGTTCTAGGACACAGGCGGCTTTCCATTGTGGATCTGACGCCGTCCGGCGCGCAGCCGATGGAGTCACATAACGATCGATATGTCATTGCGTATAACGGGGAAATTTACAATCACCAGCAGGTCAGAGAAAAACTTCTGCGCGAGAAGAAGGTAGACGCTTTTCGGGGCACGTCCGATACGGAAGTCCTGTTGGAAGCGGTTTCGGCATATGGGCTGGAAGATACCCTTGGCATGGTGAAAGGGATGTTTGCCATCGCCTTATACGATAAAAAAAATGAAACGCTGTTATTGGCGCGCGACCGGGTGGGGGAGAAACCGCTGTACTACGGATTCGTGAATAACAACTGTTTTGTATTTGCCTCCGATTTGAATGCAATTGCTGCCTTGGATGGTTTTGGGAACCCAATCAATACAGGTGTTTTGGAAAATTATTTCCGTTATGGATATATTGCTGCGCCTTGCTCCATTTATGAGAATATCTATAAATTACAGCCGGGAAAATACTTGGAAGTCAAAGCGCCGTTTCAGAAAGTTACGATAAAAACATACTGGTCGATGATGGACACAGCCGTTTATGGGCAGACACATCTCTTTCGGGGGAGCGAGGCAGAAGCGGCGGAAGAATTGGAGCGTCTGCTCAAAGAGTCTGTGAAAGGGCAGATGGTGGCGGATGTACCGGTGGGTGCATTCCTCTCTGCCGGGATTGACAGCAGTACAATCGTATCGCTCATGCAGTCTTTGAGCGGGCGGAAGGTGCAGAGCTTCACAATCGGCATGTGGGATGCGAAATTTAATGAGGCGGATACCGCGAAAAAGATTGCACAACATCTGGGGACACAGCATACGGAGTTATATATTACGGAGCAGGACGCCAAGGCTGTGATTCCGCAGCTTGCCGGAATGTTCGGCGAACCCTATGCGGATTCGTCACAGATACCGACTTATCTCGTAAGTAAGATGACGAGAGAACATGTGACAGTGTCTCTTAGCGGCGATGGCGGTGACGAGCTGTTCTGCGGTTATAATACCTATGGTTCCATTGACCGGATTTGGAATAGGACAAGACGGGTTCCCTATGTGGTCCGTAAGCCGGCAAGTGTGCTGTTGGGAGCAGTCTGCGGCGTGGGAGGCGGTGCGGCGGCGACCAGGGCAAGACTGCTTGGCGCGCGCAGCATGGAAGATATGTACCTGCGCTCTGAAATAGGAGAAGGCTTCGGGATTGTCAGAAGGGATTGTCGAAAACCACGGGTAGGCGGGAATATCACGATGGATACCGCGATACTTGAGGAAAACTGCCTGACCGTTATGGATACCTATCCTGCCGGCACGTTGAAGGAACCACAGCACAATCTGATGCTGATGGATTTGTTAATGTATCACCCCGATGATATCTTGAATAAAGTGGACAGAACCGCGATGGCGGTCTCGCTTGAAACGAGGGTGCCGATGTTAGACAGGGATGTGGTGGAATTTGCGTGGACACTGCCCCTATCTTATAGGAAGAAAGACGGAGTGACCAAGAAGATTCTGCGGGATATCCTCTACCGTTATGTGCCGCGTGAACTGATGGAACGACCGAAAACGGGATTCAGCATTCCCCTGCATAAGTGGCTGAAGGAGCCGGAGCTGCGCCGATGGGCGGAAGAATTGATTGACAGGGATACATTGGAAGAACAGTCGTTATTGAACGTGGATACAGTTTGGAGATTGTGGAATGATTATATTGAGCGGGATATCTGGCGTGTGCAGATATGGTATATTTTGATGTTTCAGGAATGGATGCGGTATGCAGATGAAAAATCGCCTTCGTGAATTTCTCATCGCGCGTCATCACGGTAAACAGCTCTGACATGGAGGGAATCATGAAAATATTAGAGCATTATTATCCGGCACAGATTCGGATGCGGGATCAGACCGATTTGATTTCAGTCGTTGTGGCAGCATATAACATTGCGGATTATATTGAGAGAGGTATAAACTCCATCCGCAGCCAGACCTATGAGAATCTGGAGATTATCATTGTGGACGATGGTTCGACAGACGCTACGGGCGAGATTTGTGATTGTCTTGCCCGAAAGGATGCAAGGATACATGTGCTCCATAAGGAAAATGGAGGACCAGCACAGGCGCGGAATATGGGAATGACACGGGCAAGAGGACGCTATATTGGTTTTGTGGACGGAGATGACTGGATAGATTCCGATATGTATGAGAACATGCTCAGCGCCATGCGGGAGCAGGACGCCGATCTTGCTGTCTGCCGTTACCGGCAGGTGCATAAGACACATACCGAAGATGAGTCGGTGGACAGGGCGGTTGTGTTTGAGGGGCAGGAGGCGCTGCAGCATTATGTGCAGGAGACGAAAGAATATGCCATTCAGAATGCGGCGTGGAATAAGCTGTATAGACGGCAGCTTTTGACGGGGATAACTTTTCCGGAAGGAAAATGGTATGAGGATATCATGTTTGCCACATTGGCGCTCGCCCATGCAAACCGATGTGTTTACCTTGACACTGCCTATTATAACTATATAATAGACAGAGAGGGAAGCATCATGAATACGCAAATCAATCCTCGTACTTTTACGGATCAGATTCCCGCTTATTATGAGAAGACAAAGTTTTTAAAGGAGCTGGGGAGAGAGGATCTTGCAGACATTCATGATTATTTTTTTTATAAAAGACTGCTGCTCTTCTATGACCGGCTGCAAAAGACAGAGGTAGCCGAGAAAGAACAATATATAGAACAGATTACGCAGGTCATCCGGGATAACAGGGAGCACTATGCGCGCGCATACCATTGCCCGGTGGCGGACCGGCGGGATTATGAGAAGATAAAGCTGTTCTTAAAGTCTCCGGCACGTTATAGATGCAGAATACGGTGGGAGGAGCAGGTGGTGATTCCGCTTAAGGTAAAGGTTAAGAGATGCCTTAAGGGCATGAAGGGGCAGTCAGACAAATAGGGCGGGAAAAAAGCCTCGGCTGAAAGGGTATACGGCAGACAGAAATGATAATCATACAGCTTGCAGGCGGGCTGGGCAACCAGATGTTCCAGTATGCCTTGTATCTACAACTGAAGAATCTTGGAAAAGATGTGAAGATTGACGATAAAACCGGTTTTGCAAACGACTTACAGCGCACGCCGGCGCTTGCCCCTTTCGGGATTTCCTATGAGACGGCGACGGCAAAAGAGATGGAGTGTATGCTGGATGCATCGCTTCGGTTGCGTGACAGGATAAGAAGGAAGCTTCGCGGCAGGAATAAGAAAGCCTATTTTGAGGCGGACAAGCGCTACAAGCCGGAGATTTTGTCGTGGGACGATATTTATCTGGAAGGATACTGGCAGACGGAGAAGTATTTTAACGGGGTATCCGAAGAGGTGCGGAAAGCTTTTGATATGGAGAAGCTGTTAAGCTATGTCAGAGAACAGAATGATAAAAAAACAGGCGTTTTGTTTGAGGAGTATCTTGCGCAGATTACATCCGAAGAATCTGTAAGCGTGCATATCCGCGGCGGTGACTATCTTCTTCCGGAGAATCAGAAGCTGTTTGGCGGCATCTGTACGGCAGAGTATTACAGGAAGGCAATGGAACAGATGAAAAAAGAACATCCCCACGCCAGATTCTATCTGTTTACCAACGATAAACAATGGGCGGGGCAGCAGAACGCGCAGGAAACGCTGGTAGACCTTGGCGGGCAGAGCGATTATCAGGAATTTGTTCTGATGAGTAAGTGCAGGCATCATATCTTGGCAAACAGCAGCTTTAGCTGGTGGGCGTCCTATCTGAACAACAATCCGTGCAAGACGGTGTATGCGCCGGATAAGTGGCTGAACGGATGGGACTGTACGGATTTTTACAGAGAAGATATGCAGAAGATTGCGGCTGCAAAAGAGAGCGGTGCGATGATTTAAAGTTTTCAAAAGCAAAACCATGGGAGCAGGGTTATTAATATGGATAGAAAAGATACGGGGAAGAAGGTTACGATGCTGCAGAAGGTCGGCTATCTGTTTGACAAGAAACAGAAGCGGCAGATGGCGGGACTGGCGGTGTTGATTTTAATCGGCGGTATGTTAGAGACCCTTGGGGTGTCGCTGCTTTTGCCGGTCGTGCAGGTTTTAATGAATCCGGAAGATATTCTGGAGAATAAATTAGTGGCAGCTGTGGTAGCATATCTGCATATCCAGACGAGCAGGCAGTTGATTATCATTATGCTTGGCACGCTGATTGTTCTGTATATCGTCAAGAATGCGTACCTGCTGTTTCAGACATATGTGCAGAACACCTTTGTGACGCGTAACCGTAACCGTATGATCAGCCGTGTGATGCGGGAATTTCTGAACAGGCCTTACGAGGTCTATCTTGGAGCGGATATTCCCACTGTATTTCGGCTGACGGACAGCGATATTCCAAACGCTTTCCAGTTGATTCTGGTGTTGATTCAGATGGTGACGGAGATTGTGGTTGTCGTATCGTTGTGTATTGTGGTGGTGATCATCAGTCCGGCGATGAGTCTTTTTATTGTCACGGTATTTCTGGGAATGACGCTTATCATTACCAAGGTTTTAAAACCCCGTTTAAATCATATCGGGCACAGGAATCAGGAAATCCAGTCCCGTATTGCCAAGTGGCGTATCCAGTCTATTTACGGGTTAAAGGATGTAAAAGTGCTGCACAGGGAAGAATTTTTTGTGCGCAATTATTATGAGAGCGGCGCAATAGGTGCCAATGTGGCGAGAAATTATGCAGTGTTGAACAACCTGCCGCGGCTTTTGATTGAAACGGTTTTTATGGTATCGGTGCTTTTTTTCATATTGCTGTACATGCTGCGCGGCGGGGATATTAAGGTACTTGTACCGCAGTTATCGGCGATGGCGGTGGCGGGAATCCGCGTGATGCCGGGCACGAACCGCATCAATACGTACCTATCGGAGATAGCCTATTCACAGCCCTGTCTGGATTATCTGTATGAAAATCTAAACGAGAGCATGAAGATGGACGTAAACGGCAGCGTGACCGGTCTGACCAAGGAAGACGGAGAAAGCGCACCCAGAGTGGAATTACAGGATAAGATTGTGCTGGATCATATCACCTATGCCTATCCGAACACGGAAAAGAACATTTTCACGGACGCACACATGGAAGTGAAGAAGGGACAGTCTGTGGGAATCATGGGTCCCTCCGGTGCAGGAAAATCGACGATTGTGGATATCCTGCTGGGACTATTGCATGTGCAGGGGGGAACGATTACCTGTGACGGCGTGAATATCTTTGACAATTACGCGGACTGGCTGGCGAAGATTGGTTATATCCCACAATCCATTTATCTGATAGACGAGTCCATTCGCGACAATATTGCATTTGGTATTGACGCGGATAGAATAGATGATAAGCGCATCTGGGAAGTGCTTGAGGAGGCGCAGCTTAAGGAGTTCGTGGAGGAGCTTCCGGAAGGGCTGGATACGACCATAGGTGACAGGGGTGTCAGAATATCCGGCGGGCAGAGGCAGCGTCTCGGCATCGCGAGAGCGCTTTATCACAATCCGGAGATTCTCGTGTTCGACGAGGCGACTTCCGCGCTTGATACAGATACGGAGAAGGCGGTTATGGATGCGATTAACAGCTTCCACGGCAGAAAGACGATGGTGATTATTGCACACAGGCTTAACACGATTGCCAAGTGCGATGTCATTTACAAGGTGGAAGACGAGAAGATTACGGAGACGACATTATCATGTTAGGAATTGAGACACAGG
>CANOEC010000014.1 GCA_947564735.1 uncultured Lachnospiraceae bacterium
GCTTGCTTTATGTTGCAAACTTGTTTTATATCATGTAAAATAATGCAGTATAGATCATATTAATTGAGAGTGTAAGTCAATGAATAATCGTATAATTACCGATATAACAAACTTTATATTCGTATCTGATGAAGTTGAAAAAGTTGATGCCATTTTTCTGCCCGGCGGCTCACATCCTGAACAACCCGAATATGCTGCCAAACTGTATCATCAGGGCTATGCAAAGTGTGTCATACCTAAATAGTTGAATAATAATCGAAATGATTGTGAAACTTCAAGATTTGATTACGTTTTATAGATATTTCTCCGCCACAGGGGATAAACCTCAATCCCCTGTATGCGTTTTTCAGAAACGAAAGCCTAACCTTTTACTGTTAATTGGCTTCCCTGTTTCATAAAGTTAAAATGTATCTCCACTGTTGTATTGCGTCCGTCCTCCGTCATTTCCTCATGGACTACAATCTCCCTGATGAGCAGGTGCAGCATTTCCCTGTCAAGCTCTTTAATGTCCGCATACTGCCTTATCAGTGACAGCCACTTAGAATTGTCCTCCTGCTCCTTTGCCGCCCCGTCAAGACGCTGGCGCATCATGTCCACCTTTTTCTGTAATGTTTCCTGCTCTGCCTGCGCCTTTTCCATCATGCGGGTAAAATTTGCTTCGTTAATCCTGCCTGCAATCCAGTCTTCATAGAGTTTTGATACAAGCGTGTCAAGTTCACTAAGGCGTTTTTCGCTTTCAGAAAGTTTTTCTTCCATGCGCCTGCGCTCGTCATCATTGTCACACTGGCAGCTTTTTCTTAATTCCTCCATGACTTTTGTTTCGTCTGCGAGGGCAAGCGCCGCACAGGTGCGTATCTGCTCCAGCACTATCTGATACAGCGTATCAAGTTCTAATCTGTGCTGGCTGCAATGCGCCACTCCATAGCGGTTGTACTTTGCACAGGTCAGTATCCTTGTCTTTGCTTTCGCATTTGCCACACGCTGGTTCATGGAACTTCCGCATTCCCCACATTTGACAAGCCCTGCAAATATCCCATAATTGCCCCATGCGTCAGGTCTTTTCCGCATTTTCACTTTTTCCTGCACAAGATTGTAGGTGTCCTTATCGACAAGCGGCTCATGCACGTTCTCCACCTGTAACCATTCCTCCGGCTTCTTATCGCCAAGCCTGCGCCTAATCCAGTTCGTGCCATGCCCTTCGGCTGCCAAATTAAATATCTTTTTGACAATCCAAGCAGTGTCCTTATCCGGTATCAAAAAATTCTTGTCCTCCGGTGATTTCATGTAGCCGAACGGTGCAACGCATCCGGTAAATTTCCCCTTTTTCGCCTTGATTACATAAGAGGAATGTACCTTTTTCCCAATGTCCTTTGAATAAATCTCATTGAAAACACTGCGGAATGCGATAAGGTCATCATTTTTTCCCGTATCTACGCCGTCCGTCACGCCTATGTAGCGGATATGGTGCTTGGGAAAAATTCGTCCCTCTGCTTACAGTCCGCTAACATTCTCTGGAAGTCTGGTCTGTCCATATACAAGCCGGAATACCCGTCATCTGCATATACGCCTGCAACACTGAAACCATGTTCCTGACACCATGTTTCCAGCATATCACGCTGGTTCTGTATGCTTGCGCTTTCCCCATCAAGGTTGTCGTCTTTTGACAGCCTGCAATAGATAGCCACCCTCTGACTGCTGTGAAGCTGTTGTAATGCTGCAAAATTAGAATCCATCATACTGACCTCCATTTTCCGCAAAACCAACAGTTGTACCGCCAACATCTGCTTCACTGTCTTTAGTATAGCTTCTATATTGTGTTTTATCAATACTATGTTTTGATATGTCAATATCACTTGTTTCTTTATCCTCACCATTGATGCGGTACTTCCTTCGTATCAACTGCATAAATGCATGCTGTCCGCTTTGTGTCCCATCAAAGACTGTCTTAACTGTAATAGCCGCTTTTGTATCGGTGCAATTACCTGTCATTTTATCCATAATTATAATCCTTTCTATTTTCGTAATTGCCCTAACGCTGTATAAAGATACAGACTGATTGGCGATGCTGTATCCACAAGCTAAAATGCCGCAAAAAAGCAGGGAAACAAATCTGAAATTATCAGTTATTTCCCTGCTTGATAGCTGCAATATAAAATTTTTATTCCGTATTACACTGTCTGAAGCCCTGCAAGCTGCTCAACTTCCGCAATGCTAAGACCTGAATCCTCGGCAATCTCCTCGATTGTCATTTTCCCTCGTTTCAGCATTCTCAATGCAGTATTTCTCTTAGTTTCGTTTTCTGTTTCATTTTTTATTTTTCTTGCACTTGTTTCAATCAATGCTCCACTCATCATATCACCTACGCCTTTCTGCACATTCTTGTATTTCTCTGCAATCTCTTTAATTACATCGCCGGACAGCTCTATAATCGTCCTCTTGTCAAATGCCCCGATAACTCCCTGCTGTTCCAGTTCGTCAAGCCTTTCCAAGATAACCTGATACTCCGCTTTTAATTCTTCCAGCTTCTGCCCATTATTATTATACTCCGGAAAGCTGTTCTCATGTGAAAAAATATAAAAGGGAATCAGCATCAGCAGACGCTTTTCAAAAATATCATCAAGTGAATATTTCTGCACTTTCATAATCGGTATGTCATACTGCACCGTCCCGCCCGGTGTAACGATAACGTATTTCATTTTGTCCGGTGTCTTTTTGTAAGTCCGGAGATACAGAACCGCCGTATTGGGGAATGTCACTGTCAGCGTTTCTTCCGTAACTTCCCCTTCATCAAGCGCTATCTGTGCATCGTATTCAAAAAGCCTTATCGTCATCCTTCCGTCCGGCAGGCTGCTCTCGCACTCGATATGGTATTTCTTTGGTATTTTCCCGAAAACTGTAAAATTGGTATCTGTAATGCGTTCCTTGTCCGCTTCGTCCTGCTGGTCTAAAAAATGCTCATTAGGAAAAAACTGTATTTCTTCCTCCCCTGTATATGTTTCTCCGAAAACCTCGTTAATTATAGGAATGACCAGTTTCCGGCAATCATTTAAGATTGTTCGGAACGCCCCATCATATATATTTGCCATGTGTGAATCCTTTCTGTATCTGTGATTTCATCATACCATTTTTTATGATAAATTCAAGGATTGTACGGCATTTCACAATCGTTTCACTTTGAAAACCATTTCCCTATCCCCTTAAAATGCCCGAAACGCTCTCCCTGTTTGCCCTGCCCCTGTCTGTCCGGTAATTTCTGCCCGAAAAGGCAACCGGAGTGCATCTCTCCATGATGCGGTCATAGATGCGCCCATGCTCCAAGTCTGCCGGATTCTGCAATTCCTGCAATGACAGGTTGGTAGTGATGATAAACGGTTTTCCGCTTTTATAACGCTCATCAATGACAAGGTAGACTGTTTCCAGCACATACGGAGTATCCCTTTCCACTCCTAAATCGTCAATGATTAACAGCTTATATCGGTTCAGGCTTTGCAGGTACTCATTCCTTTCGCCGCTGTATACCCCTCCGAGCGCATTTACCAGCTTCGGGAAACTTGTCATCAGGACAGGAATATTCCTGTCCATAAGCGCATTGGCAATACAGCCTGCAAGGAATGTCTTTCCGGTTCCCACATCTCCCCATAGCAATAATCCCTGCCCCTTTTTCTGAAATTCTTCAAAATGCTCCGCATAACGGTGTGCATATCCGGCGCATGAGTGCGTTTCATCGCAGTTTATAAATGTGTAGCCGAAGAAAGTCTTGTCCTGCAGCCCTGCGCTTTTCAGCCTTGAAATGTCCTCCAGCGTTTCCCTATCCCTACGCTCTTTTTCTGCCTTTTCCAGTTCCTCCGCCGCACACCTGCAAAGGCAGCAGACAATGCGTTCTTCTCCCAAGAATGATATTCTTTTCTGTTTCCTCGTGTGGCATTTTCCACAGACTAAAAGCCCTGTTTCAGCGTCTATGTAGTCATCAACCAACTTCATTCCCTCATCAGCGGCATTCCCCATTTTTTCAGCACTTCATCAACAACCGCATCAATCATAAACTTTCCCCCTCTCTGAAATTACCGTTATAGGAATACCCCTTCCCTGTTTTCTGTGCCTTTTTCATATCTTCCTTTTTCCAAAGTTCCATAGTGGCTAAATGGTTCTTATATGTCCTTCCCTTGTATTCCATATATTCCGACAGATGTTCAATCATAGAAAGATAGTCCTCCGGAAAATCGCTTTTGAGTATTTCCATCTCCTGATCCGTAAGACGGACATTCCCATATCTGCCATAAAAATTTATTTCCTTACCCTGTCCGGTGGGTGTGGGTGCGCTTTTTTCTCTCAGGGACTGCTCCAGTCCCTTACTCTCTCTTTTATCTAAGTTCTTATCTCTATTCTCTAAACTCTTATCTCTAATCTCTGGTGGACAGAATTGGGACAAGGGTGGGACATTGTCCCGATTTTGTCCCATGCCCTGATTTTTGTCCTGCAAAAGCGGCATATTCCCTTCCACTTTCTGCCTGCGGTATCTTGCCTTGCGTTCCCCGTCTGACGAGCCTTTTCCTGTCATTTCTTCAATCTCCGGCATATAAAAAGTATTGCCCTCCAACACTTCCACAAGACCGAGCTGCATGAATGCCCGCATTGCCCTTTCCACTGTACCGACCTCGTGCCTTGTAAGCAGTGCAATCATCTCCGCCGAAAGCGGCGTTACCTCGTTTAAGAGCAGTTTCCCATTGTGCTGCAATGATTTCAGATACAGCTTGAGCAGGATATTCACATATAAAACATCGTCCTTTGAGCCTTCCAGCACTACAATCTCACGCTGGTCAAAAAAATCCTCTTTGAGTTTGAGGAAATAATATTTTTTGTTCTCTGCCATAATTACCTCTTTCCTTCAAAATGAAAAATCCCAATGTATAGCCACATTGGAATCCTTGTCAGTCTGCTGTTATGAAATTTCTTCCTGATGTCTGCACTTCTGTGCTGATACCTCCTTTTTGCTTTTTTCCTCCCCAAGATTGGGAAGTATTTCATTCTGTTTTACTTTTGCCCTCTGTACCATTGCCACCTTGTTTGCAATCTCCGCAAGTTCCCCAAGAATGGCATCATTTTCTGCCAAATCGTGCTTAATCACTGCTTTTTTTCTTTGTTTCTTCCACCAGCTTCTGCAAATCATCAAGCGTTTCAATCTTATGCGATTGCAGAAATGAAACCATAGAGGAAAAGTCTTTTATGTTTCCGGTTTTTGTATCCATGCGCTGGCGAATTCCCTTATCCTGAATAAATGCACTCCGGTTTTTCTGCCATTCCATCAGGATTGATATAATGCTATCCAGTTCTTTTTTCAAGAGAACATCGTTCTTTGCCGTGTCTTTGCTTTCTTCCTGTTCTAAGGCTTTTTTAGCTTTCTCCAAGAAACTGATTTTCTCCGTAAGGCATTCCACATTTTTCATGCTGGATATGATAAGGGCATTGATTTTTTTGATTTCCCTGTTCATGTTCCCGACTTCGGTCTGAATGCCCCTTCTCTCCATTGCGGTCACTGCCACACCCATGTGGATCGTCGGTAAAAGGTCAATCCCCTGCCTTTCAAAAGAACGGTGTTCCGCCGTAATCTCATATCCGTTCTTTTTATAAAAATCCGTTTCAATATCCGCCCATAACGCCCGCCATTTTTCCACGTTTCCCTTATCGTCCCAGTCAGTGGCGTATACCTTATGCGATTTGTAATCGTTCCCTTTCTTTGTCGGGATTTTCTGACCGTTTTTGTCAAGCTCATATTCCCGCCAGCATTTCTTTTCTAAAAAAGTCCCGTCTTTTTGAAACGGGCGCATGGTGAGCATGAGATGACAGTGCGGATTCGGATTCTTATGGTCAGGATTATGCAGGTTCATGTCAACCACCATTCCCTTATCCCTAAAAAATCCCGCAAGTTTTTTGGCAGCATTTAACCTTTCGTCCGCATCCAGTTCACAGGGTAAAGAAAATTCAATCTCCCTTGAAAGCTGCGCCCTGCTCCCTTTCTCAAAATTTTCAACAGCATTCCATAAAACGGAACGGTCAGCAAATTCTTTTGGCGCATATTCGGGCAGTAAGATTTCAGAATATATCACATGACTTTTCCTCGAAAAATCTTTTATCTCCCCGTCATATTCGCAATATATCTTTGTCCCGCTCCGGTATGCAGCGGAAGCCACAGCTGACTGCGGTTTTTCCCCGCCCCTGCTGATAATCTTTGCATTCAGATGTATCATTTTCGTGCTTATATGTATCACCTTCTTTTTCTGCTTTTTTCTATCCCCGACGGAAAACACAGCGTAGCTGTATTTGACAAGGGCGCACTTATACACGCTTCGCGTGTGTGCGCCCTGTGGGGCTTTGCCTGCCTTGCGGCAGACAACAGGGGAAAAGGTCAGCAAGCTGCCCTACACAATTCCCCTACGGGCTTACGCCCTACCCTGAAGCGAAGCCTGCTTCGCTTTGTGGACATTTGTGTTCAGATAAAGACTAAAGTACAGCCTTTATCTGCCCACAAAGTTTTACAGTGCCAACCTCCACGTTCCAGTAATAATTCTATTTCGTCGGGCATTGTGGTTTTGTTTTTTCTGTCAAAATATTCTGCATAATCCGTCGGAAAGACAAATCCGAAAACAGCGTGTTCAGAATGTCCTTCACCTTATCATCATCAAGCGTGGCAAGCTGTTCTTTGGAAACATTCAGCTTTTCCCTGATGAGATATTCAAAGTGGCTTCCCCATACAATGTTGCGGTGTCTGCGTTCTTTTTCCGTCATACCTTTTATCTGGTTACGCAGCTTCGTTTCCCTGTGTTTTGCAATAATAAGTTCGGCTTTTGTTTTCCTTAATTCCGCATCAATCGCATCCCTGCTCTTTAATTTATTTTCACTCATTTTTTCACTTCCTCCCTGCCCTTAACGCTGTTAATAATAGATAGAAAAACAGGCGTATGAAAAGGGACACCCATTTCTGAATGCCCCTCCTGAGTTTCATCGCGCCTGTTTATTTTTCACTGTAATGCATATCAAATGTCCATGTAATATACATGAGTCTCTGCACCAGCCTTTCAAAAAGCTCTTTGTTAAATCTGCCATCCTCCATGCTCAGCCTTGTTATATATGGTTTAAACAGATTTACCACTTCCTGCATGGCACTGCAATCGCTCGCTATCGCCTTTTCCAATGTATCAAAGGTAATGCTCCTTCCACTGTATTTATTTTCCATGATGTATTCCCTCCATTAGCAGCCGCAGCTTTTTTATGGCATTATTCCTTTGGTCACAAATGGTAGTTCTTCTTGTGCCATAAATTTCGCCAATCTCCCTGTCATTCAGACCGACAACATAATACAGTAACACAATCTGTATATATTTGTCTGACAGCCCCCTTAACGCCTGTGCCAGTTCACCGTCAACTATGCCGATTTCATATCCCATAACTGAAAAATAATCAGCATGGTAGGTATCAAAGATTTCTCCAATCATACCTGACTGTTTCAATGAAAGCGCCTCAATATGCGTTTCCCGTTCCGCACTGTCTTATCTTCCTTATCTGTCATTGTTCTAACCTCCATCTCTGAAATTGACTGCATCTGAAATGAAGTCGGGATTGGCGGGGAACGGCAGTGTATAGTTATCATTAAATGCAAAAAAGCGTTCATTGGTCTTTCCCTAATAAACGCTTTTCTGTCTGGTACTCATTTCTTAGACCTTATAGGCATTTGAATATTTTATATCTATTTTCTTCCGATAACATGGTTACCATGATTGGTTAGTCAAATAGATATAGGCATCTTCTAATGTAGCCTTATCCGGTCTGCAATCAAGATTTGGTTTTTCTTTACTCAAAATCCGCATTTGTATCCCATTTTCTGTATGCTGTTTCGCAGAAATCAGATATTTTTTCTCTAATTCTTTCACTTGTGCAGAATCATCCGTGACAAAATCCCATACGTTTCCTTTTGCATACTCCAACAACTCCTGTATATTTCCCGCATACAAAAAGCATCCTTTCTTCATAATGGCAAGTTGATTGCAAGTAGCCGCCAAATCTTCTACTACATGGGTTGAAAATAATATAGTACGTCCTTCTGAAAAATCAACCAGCAAATTTCTGATACGGATACGCTCTTCTGGGTCTAATCCAGTCGTAGGTTCATCTACAATTAAAAATTCTGGCTCATTTAAAAGTGCCTGAATAAGTCCGACTCTCCGTTTCATACCGCCGGATAATTGTTTCATCTTCTTTTTTCGATGCTCTGTCAAACTTGTTTTTTCAAGGTAATATTGAATACGTTCTTTGTAAATCTGTTTGGAAATACCTGATAAATCCCCCATGTATTCCAGACATTCCTGTACGGTCAGACTTGGATACAAGTCGATTTCCTGTGGCAGATATCCTATTTTTCTCTGTATCTTTTCATAATTTCCCTCGCTGTAAAGTATTCCATCAAGTGTTACCGTTCCACTGGAAGGCGATAATACTGTTGTCAAAACCCGCATCAATGTTGTCTTTCCTGCTCCGTTTTCTCCTAGCAGTCCAAAAATTCCCTTGGGAATCTCCAAATTCGCATGACCTACTGCTGTTACTTTATTCTTAAATGTTACTGTTAAATCTTCTATCATAATTCCCATAGCCTTAACCTCTTTTCCGAATTATATTAGGCAGCATTGCCATCATTATCACATCAACACATATACAGACAATTTTTCCACATATCCATCTGAAATCACCGCTGTTTTCTACATCCCTGAATGTATAAGAAAATAAGTTCCATGCTCCTAAATATTTGTCACCGATACTGGAATTAGCCGTCAGCCATAATATCAGGCAGCCCCCGATTCCTATCCACATATTTCGGAACAAACAGGAAAGCAAATTCGATAACAGCCCCCAAAATAAAAGCGTGACAGCAATAGCGGAAAGATATATAAAAAACTGCCCTGTTTCGTTTTCCAGACTATTTTGCCCCATATCAATCGTCCTTGGATTCTGAAACAGAAAAAATAATCCATATCCGACAACGGCGGCAAACAGCAGGAATATCCACTGTATCACAATTCTCCTGTATATAGAATACATTCTCTTTTTCAGAGGGCGCAGACGCCAAATTTCTGACCTCATACTGGTAATTTCCTTTGTATAAGTATCTGCAAATACGCAGACTGCAAGCATCGCCATTGGCGCTTCCGATGCAATACCTATTTCATAAGAATCCGTCACCCCTCTGACAAGGCTTAACATCACAATAAAAAATACTGCATAGGAAATTTTATAAACTGGAAGTGAAATTTTTACTTCATACTTCAATATACCCGCCTCCTTTTCCATATCAGTATAGAAATAAAAATAATACCTGCAGAAGCTAAAACTAAAAAGCTCTGGTTTAGCAGTGCCATTGGAGGGGGAGTTGTATCAAAAAATGTTCCCGGAAACCGCACCATAATGGCTAAAGGTCTGCCATAATATCCATATACACCTTCTGCGTTCCTGCTTCCCGTATTTGAATACACCATATAGAGAAGCAAAAGCGGAACTGCTGGCAGCGGACTTTTGAACAGTAACGAAATCAAACAATAGACACTTACTATCATCAGCATATTAGGCAGAATATAAATACAGGTTGCCCATAGGAAGTCCGTCAGTTTTACTTCAAACCCACTGCTTTTTGTAAATATAACACACAGACCAAAAAATATCAGATTCAAACTGGCAAGTATCATCAGGCAGACTGCAAACCCGCCTCCTACTTTGCCTAATATATAGTTTCCTGCACTGACAGGCTTTGTATGAAGAAGCTCATAGGTATTCTTCCTTGTATCCTGCATAAACAAAACAGAAAATAAAACCGTTGCAAAGAATCCCATAAACAGTCCTGTAAAGTCCGCAAATTTTCTTGAAAAATAATAGGAAAATGTGTGGTTTCCCAACTTTTTCCCAATATAGGAATTGATTTCTTCTGGTGTTCCCTTGCGGTAAGCGGTGTCCACATACTCAAAATATGCCCCATAAAAGCTATATTCTTCTTCCAAATAACTGCAAGCCACCGAAATATCCATTTTATCCATTTCACGGATAACCGTCTGAGCTTCTGCATCGTTCATCTCGAATCCAGAAACCAACGTTTCCTGTATCCGTTCTTCCCAAGCTTTCCGCCTTTCTTCTTCATCTGCTGGCACATATCCGTCAAAAACATCCCCATCGCGAAAGGTTTCTGGGTAATCATTCACAATTTCTTCCCCTTCCATAAGATAATGAATGCCCAGATAGGAGCTTAGATTCTGAAACATCATAAAGGCAACAACTACGATGCCAATCCAGAACAGAGGTCTTTTTATATAATTTTTTACCTCTCTTTTTAAAATGGAATACATGATTTTTCCTCCTTTTCTTAGTTTTCGTCCATGCTTTTTGGACATCAGAGATACCCAAAGGATATTTCCTTATGATTTCATGATAAAAAAGAAATCACAATAAAAAGACAATGAGAAGAAAAATCGCCGGATTATTTACACAATCCGACGAAATACCGCTGTTACCACAGCCCCTTTCTGTTTATCATTTTCCAAAATCAGTTTTCCCCCATGCTTTTCACAGTACAGCCTGCTGATATACATCCCGATTCCTGCATGTTTCAAGCTGTCTTTTATATTCTGCTGATGAAACGCTTCCACAATTTTTTCTTCCGCTTCCTTAAATCCATCCCCATCATCCCTGACAGAAATGCTTAATTCAGAATATCCTGCCTTTGCTATAATTTCAACTTGATGTTTTGCATAGCGGAAAGCATTTGACAGCAGATTTTCTGTTACCTCCAAAATAACTTCCTTATCCCCACAAAATATTTCATTTGATGCCTGCGCCTGTAAAACAGACGTTTTCCCATACTCTTTTTCAAAAACAGACAATTCCGCTTGGATATCTGTTTCTAATTGTTTTATGGAAATCTCCCAAGCAGCCAGCTTACGGTTTTCCAGACTGTTCATCTTCCTCATGTTTTCCACGAACACATCCATCCGTTCAATCTGCCGGCTGCTTTCTGACAGCATTTCCATCGCCTGTTCCATATCAATGTCCGCATTTGGCAAATAATCCATCAGCATTTCCTGATATCCTTTTAAGACAGACAATGGGGAACGGATATCATGGGCTATCGCTGCCCGAAGAATCTTTTCCTCCTCAATCGTTTTCCATAACATCTGGTTGTTTTCGGCAAGCTGTCCACGCATTCTCTCAAATTCCATGCAAAGCATACCCATTTCATCCATATTTTCATAGCTGATTCGAAAATCCAGATGATTCTCGGCAATCTTTTTTGAAGCTAATGCCAGTTCCTCAATCGGTTTTTTCAGCTTATTTTTGTAAAAAAAGAACACTGCCGCACAGCTTCCTGTCATTGACAGAATCAGTATCGTATAAGTTTGCAAAAAGTCACAAAGCTCGGATACAAAATGGTCTGGCTGTGTCATCTCGTAAACGTTTGGTCTTGGAATATCCGTCACATAATCAGATCTTTCATTTTCGACCGCCTTAAAGTATGCTTCTTCATCCACATAATTCCACCAGACACGCATCTGTGTCCGTGAGGCAATCCGGACAATCACTGCCGAGAGAATAAAACTACAAAGCAATGCAACTGACATATATAACAGAATCGTTTTTTTCAAGTCAAGATTTCTTATTTTATCCATCGGTATCCCATCCCCCATACAGTTTCAATATATTCTGTTTTTGTATATTTCCGAAACTTATTCCTAATTCTGCGGATTAGTTCTGTAATTACCCTGCTGTCCCCCTCTGCATCTAACCCGCAGACTTTCTCATATATCCTTTCTTTGTCGAAAACCATTCCCGGATTCATAGACAAAAATTCAATGATTCCATATTCCAATTTCGTTATTTCCATATAATCTGAGTGAATCTGCACAGTCTTTGCTTTATAATCAATAGATAATTCCCCCTGAAAGCAACATTCTGCCGTGCGTTTACGCCGTCCTTCCCGCTTCAGGTGTGCCGTAATTCTCGCATCAAGCTCTTTCAGACTGAATGGCTTTAAAATATAATCGTCACCGCCCGACAAAAGCCCATTTACAACATCCTGTTCTTCTACCCTCGCCGTTAAAAATAGAATGGGGCAAGCCACTTTATCCCGTATCCTGCGGCATACCTCTATCCCATCAATCCCCGGCATATTTACATCTAATAATATTATATCTGGCTGTAATTTTATTTTGCCAAGCCCCTCTGCGCCATTTTCTGCCGTAACAATTTCGTAGTTCCTTATTTCAAAATATCTTCTCAACATTTTTAGAAGTTCTTTATCATTATCAATAACCAATATCTTATATTGCATAAAATTCCTCCTCGTTAATACCTTGAAATAGCTTTGGATATTATTTCCACAATAGTCCTCGAGAAACTACCTTTCATAATATAGCATAAAAAACAACCAATTAACAACCAGTTCTAAATTATCAAACTTTTCTTCTTTTTAGATATTTCTCATTTATTTAGTCTATATATGCTTGATTTTGTAATCCTCATTCGGTTATTTTACGCCCTGTCTGTAACTCCTGTAAATGTCTAAGCTGTGCTTTGCTCAATGTTCTTGGCTTCCCAATCCTGACAAGGTTTTTAGGTAAAACATAAGTCTTGCTTACTTCCGTCCATGACTTTAACCGGATCACTTCTGGAAACTCCTTACACAGCTTATCCATTTTCCGCATCCATGCCGGATTTGCTGTGTAAACCATTGCTTCGCTTTCATCTGCATTCAGGTTGATGACAACCTCCTGCTCATATCTTGATAACTTCATTTTTCACCTCTTTTCCGCCCATTCTTGGACAATTTTTATTGTTGCTGTTCTCCCCCTCGCTGTTTCCCTGACAGGCAACCCTTGTCGGCACTGTGTCGTCCAATATTGGCGCTCATATTTTTCTAAAATGGTCTTGGCGGTTTATGTCAGCTTGGACAGTCATTCAGTTGTACTGTCATTATCTAACAAAACGCATCTTTTTCCCGTATATCCACCATGTCGGAAATCTGACCGAAAACAACTTTTTTCTATCATGCTGGAAATTTTTAATAGGAATCTGCCTATTTGTGTGCTATTCTGTTTTCATAAAGGAGAGATTTATCTATGAAGACACAACTAAGCATACAAGAACGCTTAAAAGACTTGCGTGTGGAAAAAGGAATGACTTTGGAACAACTGTCACAACAAACAAAAATTCCTGCTTCCACACTTGGCTCTTATGAATCTGATGATTATAAAGAGATACCCCACAAAAACCTTGTTGTTTTGGCAAAATACTATGAAGTATCAACGGATTATCTGCTTGATCTGACCGAAAGCAGACAGCTTGGCAATATTTCCTTATCCAATCTGCACCTAAGTGATACCGCTTTAACACTTCTCAAAGAAAGGAAAATCAACTCGCTGCTTTTGTCAGAGCTTATTACACATGAGCAGTTCCGAAAACTCATGCTCGATTTGGAGATATATGTTGACGGTCTTGCCGATATGCAGGTCAAATCACTCAATTTTGTGGTAGATACAGGCAGGAAACGATTGATAAAAAAACATAATCCTGATGAATATGACCTTATGCTGAATACGCTGAAAGCACAGCACCTTGAATTGAATGAGTATTTTGCCCATATAATTGATGATGATATACACACCATCATCCATGACATCAGAAACGCCCACAAAGGCGATATTGATTCTGCCCGCCTAAAACTGTAACAGACTATTGGGAAGATATTCTTGAAAAAGCCGAATCCTTTGCAGGCACATCCAAACAGAAACTTGCCTATATCTTTAACCAACTGCTAAAAATAAAGCCAACTGACAAGAATATTGACGATATGGCAGATGTGCTTGGACAGTCAGTAATCTTAGAGCCTGATGTAAAAAAACGCCGGAACAGTGCCAGACGGAAACATTCTAAGGACTGAATGGCTGCAAAAGAAAAAAGAACTGCGTTTTGTGCAATTCCCATTACTGTACTGTATTTATTGTTCCTCTGCCTTGACTAGCTCTACCACATCATTCAGGTCACAGTCAAGCGCATCACATATCCGTATGAGCGATTCCATAGAAATATGCTGCCCTTTGTTCATGTTGGCAAGTACATTTGTGGTAAGCCCCGCTTCAATGCGCATCTGGCTCTTGGTCATTCCTCTTTCCAAGAGCAAATGCCACAGAGGTAAATAACTGACTTTCCTCATAACAGTCCTCCATTGTCCGGCAGGTGTTTTTTCTGCCTTTGTTTTTCCTATTCTATCAGAAATATTGTCTTTTATCAATCAAATCTTGACTGTTGGCGGTATTTCCTGTCGTTTTGCTAATCATATTTTTGTTACATCTATTTGGGTATAAAGTGGCTTATACCATCCGGTGGAATCAGCGTAAAACGTGATAAATGGCCCGGCGTCCGTTCAAAGGCGGATGTATACAACGGCAATTATCAATCCGACTGTGGATTCTTTACGGATGTGTTTCTGAAAAATGGCGTGCCTGTCTCGGCAATTATTGGAGAAGATAAGTCCGGTCACACCCGTGATAACGCCTTCCTCACACGAAAAGTCGTTGACGAAAGAGGAGTCGATATAAAAACAGCGTTGATTGTCTGTAAAGCGTTTCACGCTCGACGGTGTCTCATGTTATACCAAATGGCTTTTCCTAATGTGGAGATAAAAGTGTGCCCCGTTCATTGTTATAACATCACCAAAGATAATTGGTATAAAAGCGAAACAGGAATAGACCGTGTTCTTGGCGAATTAGCTCGGTGTGGTAATCAATTTATTGGGGACATTAAGCAATACATATTGTAAGTACAATTAGTAATTCATGGAGCCATACCATTTTTATAGAGATAGTTCATGTGGAGGTTAAGAGGTATACTGAGTACAAACCGTAGTTTTGCGGAAAAGTAGAAAATCGAAATTCTATTGAGCAGATTATTTATATTAACGGAGGTTATTAGATTGCAGACGCAAATTTGAAATTTGCGTCGCCCCGTCGCGTAAAACGCTCCGGAATGGAGATTAGTATACAAAAATGGTGTACGGAAGATTGGCAATTTGAATTAACAGCAATAGAGGGAAAAGCAGGTCACTGTCGGCTTGGATTGGAAAAAGGAGATAAATTTGTCTTTTCATATGAATGTCCTGCTGGAATGTGTCCTAAAACAATGATACAAGTATACACATGGTGCGAAGTTATCCGATGTGGTGGCGATTTTACATATAGAGGTGAAAAAGAGAAATATGAAATGAATATCTCATGTGCTGATGGCTGTATACTATTTCATCTTAAGGCAACTCCTATTAACCGAGATAAAAATGGAAAACCGCTGCCAAGTGGTCCCAGACCAAAAGATGAGTAACTTTCGATTACAAATATAATCTTTATCCAGATAAATTCATATTTGTCGGATAGTAAGATTAAAGTGTCTTAAGTGTACCATGCTTAGTCAAAGCTTTTATAATTTTCCAACCTTCATAACTATGTTTCAAATTCTTCTTAACTGGTATAAAACCTAAATCCATGTACACCTTACAAGCTAACCATGTATTCGTCTGTGTAGGAATTTAGCGTGCACATACCCTAATTTATTCATTGCTCGAAGGACATACGTTATCAACGGTTTTGACAGTCCATTTCCCTGATATTCTCGCTTAACAGCCACCCAATGAAGCCAACCATCACCAGATGTATCACGCCCATAAATATCATAGAATGCGGTAGCTGTAGCTATTTTCTCACCTTCATCAGTTTCAATAAAAAACATTCTGCTTGGAAGTTCACCCAGCTTTGCTGCATAATAATGATTCCATGCTTCTAATCCTTGAGCATAGCTTGCAAACTCTTTGGCGGACATTTCAATATCAATCCATGCATCTCTGTCATTGTCAGTATATGAAACGAAACGGTAACCTTTTGGAAGTTCATATTGTTGCACTTCAGTAATATTACTTTCCAGCAAAAGTTCATAATAACATATTCTCTCATCGTGATTATCATATCTTTCAGCCTTGATCTCAGGCAAAAGAGAATTCAAAGCTTCTTTAATTTCTTTTTCAATATTCCGAATATATTTTATCCTCTCGACCGTATTCCGTACCTCAGAAATTCCCATCATTCTTTCTGTTTCATCAATACATGCTCCAAGCGCCCTTTGAATATTATACTCTAACCATTCTACCCAAGTATATGCCAACCCAAATACACCGTTGTACGCCCGAAAACAATTATCATACGCCTCCAGATAACCGCCAAAGAAAGCAACCATCTTTTCAATGTCCATATTACAGGTTGTAATTCCCGACCATTGAAGCGCCAGTTGAAGTGCATGGGAGATCGGATTGCCGTAGTCGAGGCATTCTAAATCTATTACCCATGGATTACCGTTATCCCACATAATGTTTTTAGGGTCCATATCCTCGTTGGATACACACATGATATCCGGCAAAAATGTTCTTGCCTTATTCAGCTCCTTCTCGGCATAGACTAAAAGCTTCTCATTGTCAACCAAAAGAGGGGCAATCTCGCTTTTTTCTTCGTTCGCTTTATGGATATACCCGTGCCAATTAATTTTACTTAATTCAGGCTCTTTATGGGAAACATTCTCAGGACTGATTGCATGAATCCTTCCAAGAATATTTCCGGCTATATTACACTGGGCGTTTGAAATATTATTCCAATCAGTAATCTGTCCATCATGCCAATTGAATATATAAAAATAGTGTCCATCTACAATTTGCATTTTTTTACCAAGAACTGTTAGGGCAGGCACGATAGGAATATCCTCTTTTTCCAGAAGACATTCAATTTTTTCTGCTCTATCGAAATTATCATGCACACCTTCCCTACCCATTATTTCAGGATTCAGATGTTTTACTGCATATATTCCAGATTTTGTTGTTACGCGGTACATTCTATGCATTAAACCGCCAGATACTGGTTCAATTGGCAAAATAACAGCTCCAAACCCACATTTTGTCATCAAGTCTGCAATCAATTCGTCTATATTATAATCTTTCAACATTTTTTCCTCGCTTTGCATGCAAAATTGCATCCGAAAATTTCCACTTGAGTGTAGCATATGTTTCTATTGGTTTCACCGCATAATTATACTATAATTGTGCCAAAAATGAAGTGAAGCATTATGCCACTTATTATGCCTATCAAGGATTTACGTAATACAACCGAAGCGACCTGGTTGTAATGAGTAGTGAATTATATGATAAATTCGCAAGGATTAACCGCATTGACCAAGCTATTTACGAATCCGAACAGGAAATTGCAAACGGAGCAGAAGCAGTCAATCTTACCCAGACTTTCAACGACTTGTTCTTTTAAGCGACTATTTTGGACTAACATTAGACGAATTAGTAAAAGACATTGATGTGCAGGAAGTCAGGGAAAGGAATATGAACAACGAAAAAATCAATTCTATATATGATGATGTAAACAAAGCCAAAGGTATTGTGAAAGGATATTTGATAGGCGCTGGTGCTATGGCAGGTATTGTATTAATATGTCTTATATACTATATTATAAATATCATTTTCATCTGGTAAGAGGCAATGCTATCAAATTTCGATTTATAAAGCCAAAACATAAAAGTCCCAAATTTTGCAGAGGCAGAAATATATGCGCCTCTGCAGAATTTTGGGAACAAACCTGCCCTCCTGCCCCATGCGGTACAGACAAGGCTTGGTGGACACAGCATATGGGATTTCAGATTTTCCTTACTTTCCCGATACTACACCCTCTGCCACAGCAGCATACTGTCTTGAAATACAACATCCGCCTTCCCATTGTCTTTCAGCCATGACAGGTAGGATCGTACCGTACTGCCCACCAGTACATACTGCTCAAAATTCATGGTAAGCCCATAGCCGTTGAACACTTCCTGCAAAATTTTTTCAAAACAGGCAGGCTTCTCACAGATGGATAAAATCCTGTCGGCAATGCTCCATACTTTATCCCTGTTAAACTGTACAAGTTCCCTGATATCAGCAGAAGCTTCCGCATGGGCAGGGACAAACATGGTCGCTTCCATCCCTTCCACCTTATCCAGCGTTTCCAGATAGGCGCCCACATCATAAATAAAAGATACCGCATATTTTTCCAGCGTCTCCCTGCTGCTGATACAGTCCGCAAGGAACACCACGTTATCCGGCATACGGAAGCCCACCATATCCAAGAAATGCCCGGTAAGCGGTATCACTTCGATCTCTTTCGGGAACTCTGCATCGGAAAAATCCGTCACATCACTCTCCTGCGCCATCAGAAATTTATGCCGTAAATCCTTACACGGATACCCTCCATAAAGGAAGGACGGCTCCAAAACCGGATACTTTGTAAATGCCGCCTCGATTCCGCCGGAATAAACCCTGCATCCCGTCTGTCCCTGCAGATAACGGTTCCCGCCGATATGGTCTGCATTGGAATGGGTATTCAGAATCGCCTTCAGATGCCAGCCGTTTTTATCCAGAATCTGCCTGACCTTTCTCCCCGCATCCTTATCATTTCCGCTGTCAACCAGATAGACATTGTCCTTGTCCGGGACATAGACGCCTATCTTCGCCGGACAATTTATGTAATAACACTTTTCACTGACCCTAATCAATTCGTACATGATATGTTTCCTCCTTTAATCATTCAGACAAAATGCTGTAAAAGATTCCATTTTTATACTGTCCTCTATACTTACATTCATACTCTATATATCGGTTTCTTTTTCTGATTTAAAGATTGGATGACTGAAATTATAAAGCATATATTGTGTAGAAGAAACTCAAAACATTTTATTCTTGCAAAAATTTCTTGAAAATTTTATTTTCTAGTGTTACAATAAATTTCCAACTTTTTGTTCAGAAAACTAAATATTTTACCTTCGGTATTTGATTGTCTAAAATCAATCAAAACCAGACCGACTTGGCAAGATATGAAAATATAACTACCAGGAGGAAGTAACTATGATTACAATGGAGAACGTTTGTAAATCATACAAGGTTGCAAAAAGAAATGCCGGCTTTAAAGCCGCCTGTAAAGCATTCTTTCACAGAGAGTATGAAATCATAAATGCTCTGTCAGATGTCAGCTTCACCATAAACGACGGGGAGATGGTGGGCTATATCGGACCGAACGGAGCCGGAAAAAGCTCCACAATCAAAATTCTAAGTGGAATTTTAACACCAGACAGCGGAACCGTTCTGGTAGATGGACGGATACCGTATCAAGACAGGATTAACCATGTCAGTAACATCGGCGTTGTCTTCGGACAGCGTTCGCAATTATGGTGGGATGTTCCAGTCATTGATTCTTTTGAATTGTTAAGGGATATTTATTCCATTCCCGGTAACCTTTATAAAAACAACGTTGAAGAACTCACAGAATTATTAGGATTGCAGGAACTGCTGCGTTCACCGGCAAGGCAGTTATCGCTCGGACAGCGTATGCGCTGTGAGATAGCCGCTTCACTGATACATAGTCCCAAAATATTATTTTTGGATGAACCGACTATCGGATTAGACGCAGTGTCTAAAATTGCCGTGCGTGAGTTTATCAAAAAGCAGAACGAGCTTCATGGAACAACGGTCATTCTGACCACACACGACATGCAGGATATCGAAGCGCTGTCAAAACGTATCATCCTTGTGGGAAAAGGGAAAATCCTGTTGGACGGCAGCCTCGAAGAGATAAAAAAAGGCAATGCCAACATAGATGAAACTGTAGCGGAACTCTACCGCTCCTTTGAAATATAGGAGGTGCCGGTGATGAGAAAATACCTTGCTTTTTTCAGACTTCGCTTTACCATGGGGCTTCAGTACCGGACGGCTGCAATTGCAGGCATGACTACGCAGTTTGCGTGGGGATTTATGCAGATAATGATTTATAAGGCGTTCTACGAAACGCAACCTGATGCTTTCCCGATGACCTTTTCCGCGACAACCTCTTATATCTGGCTCCAGCAGGCTTTTTTGGCATTGTTTGACGCATGGATGATGGAAACTGAAATCTTTGATTCTATTTTGAATGGAAACATCGCCTATGAACTGTGCCGACCGATACGAATTTATAATATGTGGTTTTCACGCAGTCTTGCAAACAGAATTTCGAGAGCTGCACTCAGATGTCTGCCGATTCTGCTCATCGCGGTATTCCTGCCCTATCCGTACGGAATATCTGCACCGGTCAGTGTCATCCACTTCATGCTTTTTAGCATGACACTGGTTCTTGGTCTGCTTGTAACCGTGGCTTTTTGCATGTTAATCTACGGTCTGACTTTTTTAACCATATCTCCACAGGGACTGCGAATTATGTTTACATCTATGGTTGAACTTTTTGCCGGTGCAGTCATTCCGCTTCCGTTTTTCCCGGAAAAGGTACAGAAGATTATGGAGATTTTACCCTTTGCCGCCATGCAGAACGTTGCTTTGAGAATATACAGCGGAAGCATGTCCGCCACAGAAATGGAGAAGGCAGTCCTGCTGCAAGTGATATGGCTTATCATTTTGACATCCGGCGGGAGTCTGTTATGCAGATATGCCGAGAAAAAAATAACGGTGCAGGGAGGCTGAGAAACACAAACTTACTGATTAAGAAGGAGGCATGGTGATAAGAATGGAACGATTAAAACACGGCTTAAAACTTTACTGCCATTATGTATCCATTAGCATAAAGAGTATGATGCAGTACAAAACTTCATTTTTTCTGACCGCATTAGGGCAGTTTTTAGTCTCGTTTAACGTATTTCTGGGAATCCATTTTATGTTCTTAAGGTTCCACACGGTAAACGGATTTACCTACAGTGAAGTTTTGCTCTGTTTTTCAATTGTATTGCTGGAATTTTCGGTGGCGGAGATGATTGCCAGAGGTTTTGACACTTTTTCACAAATGGTCCGGACAGGAAGCTTTGATACCATTTTAGTAAGACCGCGAAATGAAATTTTGCAGGTTTTGGGGAGCAAATTTGAACTTACAAGAATTGGCAGAATGTTGCAGGCAACGATTGTGTTTCTATATGCCGTTCTGCACTGTAATGTAGGATGGAATTTTGCCAAAGTCATGACGGTTATCTTCATGATTGTGGGCGGAACCGCAGTGTTTTCCGGACTGTTTACGGTATATGCCGCATTCTGCTTCTTCACGCTTGACGGTCTCGAATTTATGAATGTGTTTACCGACGGTGCAAGAGAGTTCGGTAAATATCCCATTGGCATCTACGGAAAGAAAATGCTGCTGTTTACAACATTTGTGATTCCGTATGCTTTGGTACAGTATTATCCTCTGCTCTATCTCACAAACCGAACCGACGATGTTATCAATATATTGATACCTTTATGCGCAGTCTTTTTTCTGATTCCGTGTTATGCTTTTTGGAAATTTGGTGTAAGACATTATAAATCAAGCGGTTCCTAATACTTTCACAAATATGACGGCATTTTTTAAAATACGCCCGCCACAAAAATTTCCAGTCCGATTACAATCAGTATCACACCGCCGAGTATCGCTGCCTGATTAGAAAACCGTGTGCCGAATTTCCTGCCGATTATCAGTCCCGCAATGCAGATGACAAACGTTACCGCCGCAATGATGAGCGCACACACGAAAGCCATACCCAGCCCATATCCGGCAATCGTAAATCCGACGGACAATGCATCTATGGAGGTCGCCACTCCCTGTACAAACAGAGCTGCCATGCCCACTTTAGGCTTTTGCGTCTCATCGCCTTTACTCTTGATTCCCTCTAGCAGCATCTTTCCCCCTATGAAAAGAAGCAGCGCTAAGGCAATCCACGGAATCAGCCTTTCAAATGCCTGAAAATATTGTAGTATGGTATGCACGCATATCCATCCGGTCATCGGCATGAACGCCTGAAAAAAGGCGAATACCCCGGCAATACCGCACATCCTGCGCTTCCTCATTCCGGGCTCGTTCAGTCCGTTTGCCAAAGACACCGAGAAAGCGTCCATCGCCAGTCCCACACCAAGCAGTATACTGTTAAAGAAAAATAAAATACTCCATTCCATCTTTTGTTCCTCCTACACCAAAAAACCAAGTACAGCCGTGAACTATACTTGGTCATATGTCTTAAGAGAAAACAGACCTCATGCATAGTTTCAGCTATACATGAGTCTCGCAATTTAAAACAAGCCAGACCCTGAGGTCAGTATGTTGACTTGCTACGATATACGCTTGCTACTCCCTCATGGGATGATATTGATATTAATCTACCATCAAGAACCTCTTTTGTCAATCACGTTTTATCTATATTGATACCTTTTATGACGGCTGTCTCTCACTCTTTTGTCCCGTCGCCGCAAAGCCCACACAAATAGCCCCTTCGGGACATGCCTTGGCACATTCGCCGCACCGGATACATTCTGCGGAATCCGGCGACTTGACAGGGTCAACCTCCATCCTGCATATCTGCCTGCACTTCCCGCATCCTATGCACTTATGTCCATCCACCTTTAGTCCGTATATGCTGATTTTATTGAGCAGTCCGTAAATTGCACCGAGCGGACAGAGCGTCTTACAGAAAAAGCGATAGACCAGCACACATCCAATCACCGTCACAATCAGAATCGCCATTTTCAGCGTAAAAAGCGAACCTACCGTCTGTCTGAGCGCCCCGTTGGCTAACAGCAGGGGAACTCCTCCCTCCAATGTACCCGCCGGGCAGATATACTGGCAGAAAGCCGGTTTGCCCATCCCCATATAGTCTGTGACCGCAATCGGCAGCACGAAGGCAAATACGACGAGGACAACATACTTCACATACAGAAACACTTTTTTTAACTTGAACTTCGGCGTAGGAATCCTATGGATAAGTTCCTGCACAAGCCCAAACGGGCACAGCCAGCCGCAGACCGCCCTGCCAAAGAGTACCCCGAAAGCCAGAAGCAAGCCCGTCACATAAAAGCTGACCGTAAAGTTTTTTGAGCCATTCACAGACTGCAGCGCACCAATCGGGCAGGCAAGAGAAGCCGCCGGACAGGAATAACAGTTGAGTCCGGGATTGCAGAACTGTTTCCATTTCCCCTGATACAGTTTTCCGCCTTTGAAATTCATCAGATAGGGATTGGAATAGCCGAACGCCACTATCTGTATCAATTTTCTTTTTAGTGCATGTTTCATCTGCCCTTCTCCCAAACCATCATTTCTTCAACACAGACGCTTTTCTTCTATTACAATTTCCTGCGTGCGCAATATCTCTTTTTTCTATGCGGAACACTATCCCAGCCCGATGCACTCAAAACAGAGATTGACCGCTTTATTCAACACAACTGACACCTCGCCTCTGAGCGCTCCATACAAAACAAACCCGCAGGCAGTAAACAGCCCCGCAATCCTCGCAACCCTTTTTGCCCTACTGTCCATCCAGATACTCCTCCACGAACTTCTTATATGCATCCACATCCGCACCAATCACGGGGTCGCCCACGATGTTACCGTCTTTGTCAATAAATATCGTGGTTGGCACGCCAATGACATCCTTCAGGATATCGGCAAAATCCGCATTTGCAATCATCTGTAAGAAATCCGCATCGGCGCTTTCCATAATTTCTACCGCCAAGTCATGATGTTCCGTATCCTCGTCCCCTGCGATATCAATCACCAGTCCGACTATCTGCACGTTGTCGGGCATCTTACTCGCCCATTCTCCGAGTTCCGGCATCTCTCTGATACACGGACCGCAGAAGGTGCCCCAGATATTCAGCACGGTCAAGTCTTTCTCTGCAAAAATACTTTCAGTGACTGTGTTGCCTTCTAGGTCTTTTGCCGTGAAAGCAAGCGTTACCCCAGAACTATCCTCCTGCTCTGCCGCACTGCCTATATCTGTCTGGCTTCCTGTCGCCGCTTCCGTATCCGTCCGGTTTGCCGTCGTCCCATTTGTATCCGTTTGATTGCCTGTCGTATCATTTGTTCCACCGCATCCTGCCATCGCAATCCCCGCGGCAAGAAGCACGCTGCATAATTTCATCTGCACTCTTTTCATTTTGATTATATCCTTTTCAATATGTCTTTTTTCTTTTCGTCATACTCTTCATTTGTAATAGCGCCCTTATCACGTAATTGCAATAAGTATTCCAATTTTGCCAGTTCATCAAGCGCTGAATCATTACTTGCAGACGATGCCATATTTTCATCGTTTTCATGTAACTCTCTCGCCAGCTTATCCATTACGCTAAATACCTGTTTCGCATTCAGGCTAAAAGCGCGTCTCACATTTTTGTCATCAACAATACGGACATTTTTCATCAACTTATTTTGCTGCAGTTTCCATCCGTCCGACTCCGCTAAAGTCGTCCAGAGCTCATCTCCCGTCAGCACAGTCGCATCAATATTATAGGGTAGTTCGCTTTCCAAAACAGCCCTAAACTCATCGCTTTTCTTTGAGTTCTCCGCTAATACTTTCAAAACCGCCTCATAATCTTTTCTTTTTCCCATAATAAACCTCATTTCTGCACACGCTTTTGATTCAATTGATTGAGTCTGTCATGAACCGCATTTACTCTATCCCTGACTGCATTCACCCTGTCGCTGACCGCATTCCTATTACATATCACCCTATCGTTCATATCTCCTATCACAGCGTTTACTCTGGATTCGATGGGACTGACTGCGGATTCCCCTTCCAAAATCTGTTTATGGGACAACACATCGACAACGGATTGTTCTAACTCAACAAACACGTCACCCATCGCAAAAGAAACACGGTCAGTTAAGCGGCAGGTATCCATTGCCTCATGAATGACTTTTTCCGACATATCCGGTTTCTCTGACTTAAGCGCATAAAAGTATTTTTCTATCAGACAGCACGCATATGCCAGAACTCCTATCTGCATATGATTCTGTGAAAACAAATAGATTCTGCCGACCGATTCCTCTGGAAGCGCCAAAACCTGTTCACCGAATCTGACTGCATCAACCGATTCATCAAAATCAAAATTATTGTTTTCCATTGTCTCCCTGATTCTTCTCAATCGTCCGGCATCTTTCGCCGTCCTTTCATCCACTCTGGAAAAGATATCTATTACCCCTATCAGTGAACCGTTTCTATGAAAGATACCATTCTGGATATCCGTAATCAGATTCTGGTAACTATCAACACTGCTTATTTTCTCATCCAGTTTTTTAGCCAGACGATAGGTAACTTGCTGCAGCTGGTTATGCAGGATACTCATATTTCTTACAGATGCGGTCAGCGACACAAGCATCGCATCAGACAGCGTTTTCTGCTGCACCAGCCGGGTCAGTACATGAACGCAGTACATTGAAAGCTTGTCACGATTCATCTGCATTTCCTTGACCGTCGCACTGTTTTTCCGGGTAATCGTATACCAGATGCGTTGAAACCACTTCTGATTTTTCATTGCCGCATATGCATTTTCACTTTCTTCTATCAACGCCCTCATGCCGGCAATCATTTTATCCGTTTCCGACAAATCCTGTGCTAGAAAAAAATCGAAATCCTCGTTTGACACAATCTCATTTCCCATACCGTCACCTAAATGCTTTCTAATAATTCTTCTAAATCCTGCTGGTTTTCTACACTCTGCCTCATATTCCCGTCAATCTCGTCCATGTATAACATAAAGCGCCTTCCATTCTCTTCAAACTTCTGCTGACTCCTCTCCAAAGCGTCAACAAGCGTCATGTAAGTTGCCGAAATTTTATATTCATATCCGGCGTTACCAAGCGATACATAATATCCTCCTCCAAACACCTTATCTTTGATAACTCCCAGAACAGTCGTTGAAACAAGCGCACCTACCATGGCGCCTGCTACCGGTATGGGAATAATCATCTGCCCAGCCGCCGCACCGACTCCGCTGGCTGCAGCATTTACCGCTAACTCCGGTATATTATAAAGAAAATCATCCACGCTGATATTTCTCTTTGCCAGTTGTATTGCCTGTGAGACCATCCCGATTGTCGTGGAAAGTAAACCTGCCGCAAGGGGAGCGGACATGCCGGCATGATTCGTCAATGCATAAATCCCTCCGCCTGTTACACCGCCCCTAACAACACCGATGCCCGTATTCTTAAATATATCCGCCCAGTCTTCTTTATCGAAATCACCCAGCATCTTTCCTTGGTGCAGTTTACCAAATACAGAGGTGCCAAAGGATAATACACCGTCAATGGCGGCTGAGATGCCTGCAGCAACGATTCCTTCCTTCAGCGAAGCCTTTGCCTGTTCCTGATACTTCTGCCGCTCTTCATGATCCACTTCATTTATCTCTTGTTCTTTGGCGCCAACTGTATGATCGACCGTGCCAAGCTGCACCTCATCATAATTCACTTGCGCCGGATGAACCACATCCTCGAATTGAACGTTATTTGCCCTTTCAAATTCCCTCACCTTTGCTACAACCCTGCATGCAACATCACCATTTTCAGATTTTGAAAGCTTATTCAGCTCTTCGGGAGATAATTTTAGCCATTGTTGTATCTGCTCATAATAATCCTGCGGTATATCATAACTTCCGCCTCTTGCCAGAAAGTCAGGATAATCTTTTAAATGTGCATTTATCGCATCCATAGACAAATTCTTCTGTACAAATTTCGATTGAACCGGCATCCCATTTTTTAAATAATCCACCGAAGCAGTCCTGTCAACTCCCTCGAAGGTATGGGTTGCCTGCTGACCGACAATGAGATTGTCTGCATTCTCAAAGCCGACCTGCACATGCTCAGCTATCTCTCCATGTTTCGTGCCCTGTGAACCTAGAATATGTTCCGGATGTGCATAAAATTCCCTCACCTGCTTCAATTCATTCAAGGCATTCTCAAGATTGACATCCTGCACTCTCAGATTATTCAATAGTTCATCCGCCCGCAACTGGTTTAAATGCCGGGATACGTCGCCAATCCCCTGCATGGTGACATTTACCTTGTTATCCATCATTTTCTTCCCTGCCCGACAGCCATTTGTCTCTTCCCTATCAGTTATATGTCCACGCTGTTTTTTTCAATCATTCATTTACATATACATGATACGAATGCATTTTACCATGGATTTGAAGATTTTTCAACGCGAGCGGCTATCTGACCGCATACATCCATATAAGGATATGCAGAAAAAAACTTATCACAAAATTTTGATTGACATTAAGAGTACAATCTGTTATCTTATCATTAAGATTACAATCTGTACTCTTACTTTTACATATCAAAATCTACAGAAGCAAACTGCTCTGCCACAAAGGTAACGATTGAAAATATAAACTTTCAATCACGAGATTTGTGACTGCGCGTTGCTTGACACAAACTCGTTTATGCGAATCTCAGCCATGCTGAGATAAAAGCAGCACAGAAATGGAGGGAATCATGCAGCAAATATCAGACTACGAACTGGAACTTATGAAGGTCATCTGGACAAACGGCGGGACTGCGCTCTACGCAGAGATTGTCTCTGCATTATCCGCAAAGGGCATGGACTGGACGAAGAATACCGTCATTACCCTGCTCTCCCGGCTGATTGACAAAGGGCTTCTTAAAACAAACAAAATCGGACACCGCAACAAATATACCGCTATCGTGTCAGAAGGCGAATACCAGTCATCCCAGACCGAAACCTTTCTCCACAAAGTCTATGAGGGCAATGCCAAGGGGCTCGTCTCCGCGCTGATTCAAAAAGACCTGCTGTCCGCCGCAGACTATGAAGATTTAAAAGCATACTGGGAATCGAGGACTTCACGATGAATGAATTACTGAAAATAATCTTATCCCTGTCATTGTCGGGAACCATACTGATTCTGTCCCTGTTCCTGCTCAGACCGATCTATCAGAGCAGGCTGAGCAAACGCTGGCAGTACTATATCTGGCTCTTGGTCATCCTGCGCCTGCTTCTGCCCTTTACGCCAGAAACAAGCGTTGTCGGGAATCTTTTTGGGCAGATAGAACAGCGAATCGAACAAGATACCGCTACCTCCCCGGTCACCGCTACAGTGGACATGGAATCTCCCGCCCCTCTTCGGACAGGACACGATACCACAGTGGACGGCACACCTAATACCATCACCTCCGATGCCGTTCCGGATGCCGGCACTGACAATGATGCGCCAGCCGCCAAAACCCCGCCTGCCGGAAACCGGGCTGTTCAACTGCCGGGAAACCTGCCTTCTACACTTGGTATTCTCTGGCTTGTTATCGCCCTGCTCTTGTTTGTCCGCAAGATAACCATCTACCAGAGCTTTGTAAAATATGTCAAAGCTGGCGGCGCTCCCGTCGAAGACATGGATTTGCTGGAACGTTTCGGACGGATACTTGCTAAGAACCATGTACATGCCGCCATCGACCTTCGCGCCAACAGCCTTGTCTCTTCGCCGCTGCTAATGGGATTCTTCCATGCCTGTATCGTTCTGCCGACTACAGAATTATCGGATGATGATTTCTATTACACGGCACTGCACGAACTGACACATTACAAGCGAAAGGATATGTTCTACAAATGGCTTGTGCAGCTTACCATCTGTCTGCATTGGTTTAATCCTTTTGTCTATCTCATGGGACGGGAGATAAACCGCCTCTGCGAACTCTCCTGTGACGAGAGAGTTATTTCAACTTTTACTGAAAAATCACGTAAATCTTACGGGGATACTCTCCTGCACGCAATCAGTGAGGGCGGCTCCTACAAAGATGCTCTCGCTTCTATCACTTTACATGAGAGCAAAGAATTATTGAAAGGCAGGTTAGATGCAATTATGAAATACCAGAAAATCCCAAAACTCATACAGACCGCCGGTATCTTCCTCACTGGCATACTAATCGGCGGCGCAGTCGTTCTTGGCGCATATGCCGCGCCAAAAAAGGACGGCACAGATTCAGCCGGCGCTTCTGTGCACAATCCAATTAATTATGATTCCCTTCCGGACTATACCATACAATATGAAGACGGCACCTATTATATTATGGTCGATGACGCCACGGAATTTGACAAACCCATATCCAACGTTACCGAAGGTTATAAACATCTCGTTTTAGTCCGTAAGGGCTATTACGCCACATTTGGAACCTTTGACGACCATGACATGACCTCCCTTGCCCGACATATCAAAGAGCAATGCAGAACACGGCTTAATAACAATGAGCTTACACAGGAAAATGCAGATATCGTCATGCATGCTGCTGAAAAAATCCAGGCTTACTATTGTTCATTAGAAGAAAGCGGAACCTCTCTATACAGATATACACAGTCCGGCTATTGCCAGTACCCTTACTTAATCTGGATTGGATATAATCTATCCTCCGACGCCCAGACCGGCTACGACAGTACGCTGCTTACCCTGCCAGACCAGAGCACAATGCGTATCTGGTTCAATCAGGATGCCGAGGCATATCTGTCCGACCCAGACGCTCTTTCGGCTGTGGCTGCCCTCGCCGGACGCATCCAGACAAAGAAAGCGGATTCTTCTATTCCATTTGAAGCGCCGATTATCACACAAATAGAATATATCGGTGATACCGACTTAAATACATTGGCACAGGACTATTACTCCGAAGACAATCTGACCTATTTCATTGCCGTCTTCCCGGAACTGGACAGCCAGACACAGCAGGACTATCTCGACCGCATGTATGAAGATGACAACATCTCATTCTTCGCCGCCTGCATTGATATACCGGAGGATGCACAGTTACGAAAAGAACTTACCGACCGTTATATGCTGAAAGCATATGAAGAAGATAACATCAGCTTTTTCTCTGTTTTATCTTCCATAATGCTTGACGATACGTCGCGGACAAAATGGAAAGAACGATGCAGGAAAGACGGTAAATCCAACTTCTATGCCATGCTCAATGACTATGAGACCCCCATTGACGAAGAATTTTCAAACGAGACTATTCTCAATGAAGATTTCGTTGATACTGATTTCACTGACTGGAATTTCCCGGATAAGAATTTCACTGATGATGGTTTCTTGGATGAATGGTTCCAGAATCCTACAAACAAACAGCAGGATACCACTAACATCATAGACCTGAACCGCCTGTTAAAAAAGGAAATCCCTAACGACCTGCAAACGTTTCTGGATACCTGTGACAATCGGAAGTGGTATTTGATTGACGACGGCAACGGACTGCAATATATCTACTACAACGGACTGCCGCATACCTATACCTACGAACCGAACCTCATACAAAAGGGGGAGAAGAATCTGATTTCCATCGACATTTTTAACGCTGAATTATTGAACTCTCCCCGCGACCGGGACACCGACGAATCACTAGACAATTATGTATTGCTGGCATTCTCATACGTTTCTGATAAGTCAGAAAATGGATACAGCCTTGAAATCACGTATAACGGCTACCCTGTCACTTATGAAATTGTACAGTGCAGATAGCCGAACCGGCAAATTTTTCACCCATGCATTTTCCATGCATAAAATAGAGTAAAACCACATAGGATTATAGGTTACAGATTATGTACTATGCTCTATTTATCTTATTGATACTCGTTCTTTTCGGCATGATATTCTCCTGTATCCGCAGGAGAAGAATCATCTGCCGCATCAAATGTATGGACAAATGCCAGAAGTGCTCCAAAATACAGGAACTCGCTATCCCGTTCGGCTATGATTATCACTGCCGCTGCGGCTTCTTTTCTTCTTCGATCGACGCGTGGCAGAAAGCAGCCGGCTACACTTGGCTTTATGACTATCTGGCGCCGCGCTTTCAGATGGTGTTCGATGCACTACCCGTTTATTTTGACTATCGAGGCAGAACTTGGCTGATTGAACTATGGAAAGGTCAGTACGGCATTAATACCGGAGCTGAACTTGGTATCTACCACGCCGACAGGATTCTTTCCGAATCAGAATGCAAAAGCACCCTTTTTACCGCAGTTGAAGATTCCGAAATGCTTCCCTGCACGATACGTCTTTGCAGTTATAACGAACAGAATTGTGATCAGATTTCCGAGCGTCACTGGTGGCTCACCATATTTCTACCCGGTCTTTTTTCTGAACCGTCACAGCTGTTTCTGGAGGCATCCATCTGTTTTCCCAACTCACAAATGTGCGACGCATTCTACGATGCATTATGCCGAATCGGCTATACTCCGAAGGATATTTCCATTCATGGACTCTGCCTTACTTTCATATTTCTTACTCCCAAAAATGTGCATTTCGATTTGCTGACACGCATTCACCGTCGTCTTTCCCAGTGCTCCAACCGTATATTCTGCAAATTATATGTATGGGTTACGAGACCTTTTATCTGTACGGAAGACCGCATTCTTTTCTTATACTATTATCTTCCAGCAGCTTTCAGAAAACTCTTCAGAATGCACAGATTCAACCGGCGCTGCCATAAGAAACACGGATGCCGTCCGCCTGAATGTTATCATAAATGCAGACCATCCAGAAAGGAACGGGCATGAGCACATCATACCGCTTAGACCGCGCTTTCTCACAGGCTCCTGTTCTCCCTCTGACACGCCGTACCAAATATGTACTCGTAAGCGACTGTCACAGGGGCGTTGGAACCTCCTCCGACAACTTCCTAAAAAATCAACACCTTTACTTTGCCGCATTGGAATATTATTATCGGAACGGCTTTTGCTACATTGAACTGGGAGATGGAGAAGAATTATGGGAAAACCGGCATCTGCGTAATATCACCGAGATACACAGCGACGTCTATGAAATGCTCGCCTGCTTTGGCGCACACGACAGGCTTCATCTGCTTTACGGCAATCACGATATGATACAAAAGAAAAACCCTGCCTATCATGAAGCGCTCATTCTTCGCTCGGAATCATTCCCCGAAACCTCATTGTATCTGACCCACGGTCATCAGGCAAGCCTGCTCAATTCTACATTCTGGCGCGTAGCGCGCTTTCTGGTACGTTATTTCTGGAATCCTTTAGAAAACCTCGGCATCCTAGACCCCACCAGTGCGGCAAAGAACTATGAAGTAAAAGAAAAATGTGAAGAAAGCTTACGCCGGTGGGCAGAAGAAAACCGGCACATCCTGATTACCGGTCATACCCATCGCCCGGTCATGCCCGAAGAAGCCGCATATTATTATAATACCGGAAGCTGTGTTCATCCACGCTGCATCACATGTATTGAAGTGGAACATGGTAAACTGACATTGGTGAAATGGAGTATGCAGGCAAGGGCTGACAGTGTACTCTATGTGGAAAGAGAAGTAATCGGCGGACCGATTGATGTGCTGTCATAAGCTTATTCGCGCACAAAGAGACTGCCGCTTCTGTCGGAACATCCGGCATTGGCAGCAGTCTCAATAGCATTGGAGTGTATGCCCTTATTTAATTAGCCCTTAACCGCTCCTGCCGTCATACCTTCGATAAAGTATCTCTGGAAGCAGAGGAATACGATAAATACAGGGATAATACCAAACATAGACCCGGCAATCAATACATCGTAGTTATTGCCATAAGGTGTAAGCAGGGTATTCAGACCAATGGGAAGTGTAAATTTCTCTGCACTTCTGAATACAAGCATCGGCCACAACACATTATTCCATGCGCCCATTGCGCAGAGGATGGACATTGCCGCGAACGCCGGCTTGGTAATCGGGAGCATAATCTTAAAGCAGATACCATACTCCGTTGCGCCATCGATACGTCCCGCATCCAACAGTTCCTTGGGAAGACCCGTCATATACTGTCTGAAGAAGAATATGGTGGACGCCCCGCATAACCCCGGTAAGACAACGCCTGCCATCGTGTCGATGAGCTTGAAGCTGATCATTTCCTTATACAACGGAAGAATCAAAATCTCGAAAGGAACCATCATCGTTGCAATTACCAAGAAGAACAGGAAATTCTTCAATTTATAGTTGTACATGGTCAGACCGTAAGCGACTATGTAACAGATGAACAATGTACCTACGACGGAAATCGCCGTCAGAATCAAGCTGTTCTTATACCACATGAAATACTTCTGACCGTCTACGTTATTGCCAAACAAATATTTGTAGTTCGCCAATGTCATGGAACTGAAATCGAAGTCCACGCTTAAGCCCCTACGAATCAGTTCCGTACCGGGTCTGAAAGATGCTATGAGTCCGGCAACCAGAGGAAACACAATAATAAATGATAATACTGCAAAAAATGCTGTCGCAATGATGGACAAAACAGTTCTTTTCGTCTTCATGCCCATTGTATCTTTTCCATTTACAGAGGATGTGCTCGCCATATTAATCTTCCTCCTTCTTAAATGTTCCGTTCAAAACAAGCTGAACTATATTAATAGCTAATGCAATTACAAGCAGTACTATACCGACCGCGCTGCCGTAGCCTAACTGGTTCTTGGTAATACCACGTTTGTACAAATAACCTACGATGGTCAGACCGATATTGTTCGGCGAATCGGGACCTGCCCATAACATGTAAGCTTCCATAAACATTGCCAGACCTGCATATACACTGATTGTAAGTACATAGATAGTAGTCGGTTTTAATAAAGGGATGGTAACATATCTAAACTTCTGCCAAGCCGTCGCACCATCAATGTCGGCTGACTCATATAATGCCGTATCAATCGCTTTCAGACCGGAAATGAAATAAAGCATATTGACACCGGTCCATCTCCAGCATGCAACAATTAAAAGCGCTGCAAGTCCGGTTGCTTTCATTTTCAGCCACTTAAAGGTTCCAAGTCCCAACGCCGCCGTGATCACGTTCATCTGACCTGTCTGATACTCAGAAAACATCAGTCTGAACAATGTACCGGAGATAACTACGGAAGTCAGTGCCGGAACATACAGACACGCTTTCCAGAATCCTTTTGCCTTCACCAGTCTGGAATCCATCAGCACTGCAAAAAGCATCGGGAACGGTATCAATAATACCAATGTCAGAATCATGTATTCAAAGCTGTTTAAAATTGCTGTGTGGAAAACGGTGTCCTTTGTTAATTTAACAAAGTTAGCAAATCCAACCCACTCCGTACCTGCGGGTTTGATATCTTGAAAACTCATTGTGATTGTGCTGCACAGCGGATAAATCCAGAATAATGCAAAACTTAAAATAAACGGAAGAACAAACACATAGGGTGCTGCCTTCTGTGAATAGAAAAATTTCTTAAATTTACTCATACGCACACACTCCTTACCCAATACATTTTGACAAAATAGGGCAGCTTCAAAGCTGCCCTATACTGTTATACGTTTACTACTGCTCGAGGTCTACTACATCCTGAGCTGCCTGTAAAGCTTCGTCAACAGAAACGCCGTTCTCGAGAACGTCATTCAATGTTACGTTACACATCTGTTCGTTGATTGTCGGGCTGATTCTTACAGTGTAAATCGTGCCGATATCATCTTTGATGCTATAAAGAACATCGTAAGGATAATTTCTGAAGAACTGATTGTACTGGTTGTTGTCATCATGTGCAAATGCATCATCATTCCAAAGTACTGTGTTACATACGTCGAATCCAAGGTTATCCCAGATTAACTGCTCACCTTCTTCGGACATCTTCGCCCAGCAAAGGAATTCAGAAGCAAGATCCTTGTCAACTGCCTGCTGTGTTACAACAGTACCTGTACCACCGATACCTACAGAACATTTCTGACCTGCTTCAAATACAGGACATTTCGCAATGTACCAGTTGCCTTTTTCTTCCGGCATATAGTTGGTGAAACGGCTCATGTACCACATAGCCTTCGGGAAGGATACGATATTGTGGTCAAGGATATTCTGGAAGCCAGCCTCTAAGTCAACGTGTCCGTCAGGAGAAACCTGTGCAAGCCCACTATTAACCCAGTTCTGCTGCATGGTCAGCATCTTCTTTACAGAATCAAGCTGTACGTTTGCTGTACCACCAAAACCACCTGTCCAGTCTTCGCCATGCTCAGCCATGGAAATCCATAACCAGTCACAGCCTGCCGTATCAACGGATGTCCAGTATTTGCCTTCCGGATTGCCGATTGCTGCAAGATATTTCTCGCCGAGTGCCTGATAGTCATCCCATGTTACAACTGCGTCAACTTCTTCCTGCGTAATGCCTGCCTCTTCAAGAACAGCCATGTTGTAGTACATAACAGTTGCGCCTACATGGTAAGGAATACCATAATAATGTCCGTCAGAACCTGAATATACATCCATTCTTGCCTGTACCATTGTGTCTAAGTAAGGCGCTGCCATATCATCCTGAGGAACAAGCCATGTGTCAAGACCCTCGATTACGTTCGGGAACTGACCAATCTCAACGTCACAGATATCAGGCGCACCTGTACCTGCTGTCAGAGATGTAAGTAACTTTGTATGCATGTCTGCATAAGGATATGTAGTACAGGTAATCTCGATTGTTCTGTCAGGATTCTGCTCATTCCATTTCTCAACCATGTTACCGTAATGCTGTCCGTGTAATTCTACGAATGTCCACATCTCCATATGCGTACCGTTGGGATCGCCAAAAGTACTTGTAGGAATCTCTTCCTCTGCTGCCGCATCGTCTGCCGGAGCCTCTTCCCCTGCATCTGCTGCGCCATCGTCTGCCGCGCCGTCGTCTGCCGGTGCTGCTGCGCCGTCATCTGTAGTTGCTGCTGCATCGCCGTCTGCTGCCGGAGCATCGCTGCCGCCGCCGCATCCTGCAAGTACTGAAGCAATCATTGTGACACTTAACAAAGTCGCCAATACTTTCTTTTTCATTCCTTTTCCTCCTTTTATAAATGAAAAAATAATGTTCGACATCCGGTCAAAATAGTAAAGTGACGAAAGGACAACTTAACAATTAAACTAATTTAGCTAATTATATAAAGCTGTTACTTTGCCAAATAAATGTATGCAATTTTACTCTCGCTACCACCCAGCATTTAAGCAACTTGCATATTTTTTCTTGTCTGACCGTTGTCTTATGTCCATATTGTACAATACCCCCCCCCAATACGTCAATACCTTTTTTGAAACATTTTATATCTTTTTAGACTGTTTTAGATTTTTCTAAACATTTTAGGTTGTCATAAAATATTTATGCTCTTCCATTTGTCATACGGGCATCCGTTTTTACGTATAGCGGCACGCAGCTCTACATAGCATCCGCACGCCCGGCACATACCATCCGCCAAAAGATCGCATTCTTTGCACAGAGAAAGCCGCTCTTCGTAAAGCGGCTTCTCAACTTTTATCTCATCATCCAAATTGGCGATATAGGTATGCAGATTCTCGAAATACGCGTCTTTATCCATGTCCCTTGTCAGACATTTGCGGCAGATGCGTTTTGTCTCTATCTCCATATCTTACATACACGCCTTTCCTTATCCTCAAGTCAGCACTCCGCCGCAAGCATGGCTGTTTTCCACATTGCCCGCGGGAATAAACTGCTCCGCCCAATTACTTCGTCTTGATGCGCAGGCTGATGACACTGCACGCCGGCGCCGTTAAGCAGATTGTGCCATCCTTCATCTCATAGGAATCAAATACCTGCTCTTTTACATTCTCCGGCTCGTCAAAAGTATTGTGCGCGTGCATCTCCTGATGCAGAATAGCCCCATCAATCTGTTCCGGAATACTCTCTGCCAGCGCAATCTCCACCGGTACATCCTCCGTCACCGACAGATTGCTGAGGGTTACATTGATATATCCCTGCGCATCTACCGATACGGATTCACTCAGAAGCGGCACCTGATACTCCTCTTCTTCGCCAATCATCTGATTGCCTTCAATATAGCTGTCCACAAGCTCTGCATCCTGATGATTCTTGTACATGCGGAATACATAGTAGGTCGGTGTGAGAATCATCTTCGCACCTTCGGTCAGAATCACGGCCTGCAGCACATTGACCATCTGTGCGATACATGCCATTTTCACGCGGTCGCAGTGCTTATTGAAAATATTCAGTGTCAGACCGGCAACAAGCGCATCGCGCATGGTGTTCTGCTGGTATAAGAAGCCCGGATTGGTTCCCGGTTCCACCGTAAACCAGCAGCCCCATTCATCGACAATCATGCCAATCTTTTTATCCGGGTCATACTGATCCATGATTGCACCATGACGGTTAATCAGCTCTTCCATATAGGCAGCCTTTGCCATCGTCTTATACCATGTTTTCTCATCAAATTCAGTAGCGCTTCCCTTCACCTTCCATCCTTCCGGGTGCACATAGTAGTGCAGTGACAGTCCGTCCATGAATCCACCCGGACCAAACTCAATATCCGGCTGCGGCTGTGCGAAACAGGTCTTCAAAACGCCCTCTGTCCAGAAATAATCTGCCACGTTCGCCCCACAACATATCTTCTGAATTGGTGCGGTATGGTCGTAATGTCTGACATAAGTCTGGTATCTTCTGTAAAGATTCGCATAATATTCCGGCGTCATATTGCCGCCGCATCCCCAGTTCTCATTGCCAACCCCGAAATAGTCAATCTTCCACGGCTTCTCATGTCCGTTTTTCTTTCTTAAATCCGCCATCGGTGAAACACCGTTAAACGTGATGTATTCCACCCACTCGCTCATCTCCTGCACGGTGCCGCTGCCCACATTGCCATTGACATAGGTTTTACAGCCCAACTGCTCGCACAGTTCAAAAAATTCATGCGTTCCGAAGCTGTTATCTTCCACCACGCCGCCCCAGTGCGTATTAATCATTTTCTTGCGGTTTTCCTTCGGTCCGATGCCGTCCATCCAGTGATACTCATCCGCAAAACAACCGCCGGGCCAGCGGAGTACCGGAATCTTCATGTCTTTTAACGCATCAACCACATCTTTTCGCATACCGTTCACATTAGGAATCTCAGAATCCTCCCCCACATACAGCCCTTCATAAATACATCTCCCAAGATGTTCCGAGAAATGACCGTATATCTCAGCGTTGATGTGTCCCTTCTTGTTTTTCTCATTAATAAATAATTTCGCCATACTTTTACTCTGCTACCTTTCTTTTTATATTTGCCGTTTTCTTTTTCTTCCCCTTCGACACATTCCTATCCACTGTTTCCTCTATGTATCTTTAGAAATGAAAATCAGGTCTGCCATCCTTCCAGCCAAATTTCATCAGCATTGCATGACGATTCGGATTGTAGAGCGGGTCGCCGACAATCTCCGTCTCTGTCCTCGCATGATAAACCAGAATATCATTGCCCTCTTCGTCCACGGTAAAGCTGTTGTGTCCCGGACCGTATGTTCCAACGGACGCATCCGACTGAAGCACCGGGTATCTCTCTTTACGCCATGACAAAGGATCCAAAAGATCGGCATCTTCATCCGCCGTCAACATTCCCATACAATACGCTACTCCGGTCTCCGAAGCAGAATATGTCATGAAAATCTTACCGTTTCGCTTGAGTACGGCGGGACCCTCATTCACCCAGAATCCTACCCGCTCCCAGTCATAGTCCGGCGTCGTCAGGAGCACCTGCACTGTCTTCAACTGATACGGCGTCTCCAGTTCACCGATATAGAGATTGGAAACCTGTTTCCCTACGCCAACCTTCTCTGCCCAGATATAGTACCACCTGCCCTTGTTCTCAAACACGGTGGCATCCAGCGAAAACCCTTCAAAAGAAAATTCATCTTCCGGCGCCCTTCTCATCTTGCCTTTCTCCACCCATGTACCGGTCATCGGGTCATCATCCTTACACTCAAGTACATAAGGTCTGATTGCCCATACATCATCCTTGTCGCCGCCCGCATAGTATATGTACCATGCCCCGTCTATATAGTGCAATTCCGGCGCCCAGATATGACAGCTCATAATACCAGATTCATGTTTGTGCCATATCTCGACTTCTTCGGCGTCTGCAAGCCCTGCAAGCGTATCAGACTTGCGGAGCACAATTCCGTCATAGGCAGGCACGGAGGCGGTAAAATAATAACTCCCGTCCGAGTGTCTGTATACATACGGATCTGCTCTCTGCATAATCCATGGCTTGTTGTAAATCAGCTCTTTTCCATTACCCATTTTGTCCACACTCCCATATTTTTTAATATTTATAAAATATTTTAATCATAACTAAATTATATTTGATTATCACTGATAAAGCAACCTGTATTTTTCATTTTAAACAAAGTTATCCTATTTTTCATCTAAAATATAGGCACTTTTACGGTTTTACCGTTTGTATAGCTTTGTCCGCTGACAATTTGCCATCCGATACATACTATATAGTAACATCATCCGTCCGGAGGAACTGATTTATGTCTTCTCCTTTCATCGCAATTGTGGGACGCGCCAAGGACACCGTTAACTATGAAAGGGCGATGCACCGGCTGAATATCCCCTGCTTTACCACACTTAGCATTGAACAATCAGAGCACGCCACTCATTTGCTTCTGCCCGGCGGCGGCGATATCACCCCTGCTTTTTTCGGTCAAATCAACTACGGATCCCACAACATTGACACAGAACTGGACATCTTGCAAATACAGGCATTTTCCTCATTTATGGTGCAAAAAAAACCCGTACTCGGCATCTGCAAAGGACTTCAGATTATCAATGTGCAACTGGGCGGTACCATCCGGCAGCACATCGACACTGCTTCCACACACATGTGGAACGGCGCAGACAAACATCACTATGTCTACCACAGCGGTACAGACCTCAGCGACTTCTTCTATCAGCTCTACGGCACCAGCACGCGCGTAAACTCCGCTCACCATCAGGCAGTTGACCGATTAGGACGCGGTCTTCTCCCCGTATGCCGCGCCGGGGACGGCACCATCGAAGGCATCCAGCATACAGTCCTTCCCATTATCGCCGTACAATGGCATCCCGAACGTATCATGGATGAGGGCGGTGAACAGCTCCTTGCCTGTTTCACAGATATGAAAGCCATGTAAATATAACACTGCTATTTCATGAACATCTGCTCCAACTGAACAATGCCCTGTTCAAACTTCTCCCTCTGCTGCTCATTCCTGCTCCTCATCCGTTCCTTCATATGAAGAGAAATGATTTCAAACAGAGATTTCATAATCCGGATAATTGCTTTACGTGTCTGTGGGTCAATCTCCTTGAGCGCAGCGCCAATCTTGTGTATACTCTGAAACCAGTTTGCCGTGAAATCAATCAGATTATCCGTCTCCGACGCGAGAATCACCTGATACAATGTATCCGAAAATGTGCGCACCTGTTCCTGCGAAAGCGAAAGTATCCATTGGTTCAACGCCTCGTCCATGAACTTTCGTCCCGCATACAGCTCATTGACTATCTTGAAATGTTCCTCTTTCACCAGCCATGTGTACGGATTATGCTGTGCCAAACCAATCGTCTTACTCTCCACCACGCGGTATGTGCCATCCGAATATAAAAGCATCCCCACCAACGATGAATGCGGTATTGTCTTATGGATTCTGTCCACAATCTCGTCGTAGTATCCCCTCGCTCTTACCTCCGGTCGGAATCCCGGTCCGTCATGGTCATAAATTGCGAGAATACGGCTGCGCACCTGCGCGTCACAGTTCATACTTGCGTAAGTTGCCAGATTACCGCCTTTGGAATGACCGCCAACATAAAACGGTCCCTCAATGTCTTCCGCCACGCGGTTTAAATAGTCCACACTCATCCGCTGTCCCGGGACCGGTTCGGAAAAGGCAAGATTCAAGTCCTCTTTCCACCCCACAATCGACTCGTCCGTTCCGCGGTACGCCACGTAACAGACGCCGTTTGGCAGGCGGAACGTCACTGCCGAAAACTGGGTCTCGTTCTCAAGGTCAATTAGGTTTACATAATTATAAATCTTCATGCCGCCAAACCGCTTGCTTTGGCTCAGTCCCAGAAACAACGCCGTATTGTCCTCCCGATAACGTTCATCCGCATACAGATGGTCATAATCCTTATGCTCCATCATTTCCTGCAGTCCTGCCATCGGTCTTTCTTCCCCTACTGACGGTGCAAAATCATCAAACTTCAAATAAGCAAACTGGCTCAGCGCCAGACTGTCCACCTCGCTAAACGGCATCTCATCCAGTGTGTAGTCACCGTAATTTTTCAGATAATCTATGATCGTCCCCATACCGCCACCATATCCTGTTCCCTTATATTCTGTTCTTATATATTCTGTTCTTATATATCCTCTTCTTAATAATTCTCTTCTTTGTATATTCTCTTCTTTTATATTCTGGCTTCCAGATGCTCGATATTCTTAATCAGCACCGAAATTGTTCCATCCGGATTCGTAATAAATTCCACGCTTTTCGGATTCTTATACTGTTCCATCGGTATCTTGATTTCGATTCCCGTGTCGGTATACAAATGTTGGTTCTGATATTTTCGTACCGTGTTTTCGCTCTGCGGCTGTATCTGCTCTTTCACCATATCATACTTTTCCATCTTATCCTGAAAAGCTACTTTTAATTCCGGCTGTTCATCAAATATTTTTTCCGCCAGCTCTTCCACCACAAAACCGCCCTTCTCTTCGATTTCTTCCTGAATAATGCTTTTGGCGCGCATCTGTTTCTCGAAACGTTCCGTTTCATTATATCCTTCCTTCTGTATGCTCTCCACCGCCTTACTCACGATGGCAAGCTTGGACTTATGTGACAGATGCGCACTGCATTTTAGGAAGAGAAATGAAAAGTAGTTTGTTTTTTCCCCATTCACATCGTATTTTTTCTCGATTACCCACAGGGCAAGATCGTCCAGACGGATGACCGCCGCCTCCGTCAGCCGCTGGCTCTCCGAGGGAAGAATCGACTTATGCCTGATAATCTCATTGCTGTTGCCCTCACCGTCCTCAAGCGCCATCGTCCTGTGGGTATAGAGCGATTTGTAATTCATCTTCAGAAGCGCCAGATATTCGTCCTCGCCTTCCTTGAAGCGAACCACCATCAAATCCGCCGGCGGAATGTCAATATTGCTGCTCATAATCTCATACAGCATCGCCGCAATATCCTTGCTGACCGCTACAAATTCTTCATCCGCATAGGAATTAAGCATCTGATAGACTTCTGATTCCTCCTTATAGAATCTGCATTCCTTCGCATCATCCCCGGAGCTTACTTTCGCGATATGCTCCTTTAAAAAATCGGCAATCTCCGAACCATATTCCAGTTCCGTATCCGACAGCACCGGCATACCAATCGTAGAATCCAGAATGTGTACGATTACGTGTTTGATTCTGATATCTTCTTTATTCATCGCATGTTTCTCCTGTTCTTTCCCTTTTGTCTGATTCGGGCATAAGCAATCAAACGATTCAGTTATACTTTCCGGGATAGTCAGTTCCCGTCTCGGTCTGCATTAAGTTTACATAATATTCCGTGTTCTGCTCCATTTTAAGCATGGTATCAAATGCCATCAGCAACATTTTATCCCCGTTATTCTTCATATCATCTTTGCCTCTGTCCATCTGCGCCTTAAAATGGTCCATCTGCCAGACCATAATGTCCACCACACTGTATCCTGCCACTTTATATGCACAGAGAAACTGCTGGTGCTCCAGATAATATAAATATTCCCTATATATCCCTTCCGACTGTCCAAGCATCTGCCAGAAATTCTGCAGAAACGCTTCATCTTCTCCCGCATAATAGCACAAAGCCTTTGCCCACTCATACGCTCTTTCTTCCATAATAAAATACGCTCTCTTTCTCTCCCGATTTCCCTTACTTACAGTTCTTTTTGCCGCCTTCGCACTATATAATATGATATCAGTAATCTTTTCACAGAAAGCGGCATTTCATGACGATATTAGAACAACTCAATGACTTTATCTGGGGTATGCCCCTTCTCGTCCTCCTGCTCGGGACGCATATTTATTTTACCATAAAATTGCATTTTCCACAGCGCAATCTTCTCTATGCGCTGAAACTCTCTTTTGGCAAAGCAGAAAATACGGGCATGAATCTCTCGCCCTTCTCCGCACTTGCCACCACCCTTGCCGCCACCCTTGGCACCGGTAATATCATAGGCGTTTCCACCGCCGTAGCGCTGGGCGGACCGGGGGCTGTCTTCTGGTGCTGGATTACCGGTATCCTCGGCATGGCTACCGCCTACAGCGAATGTTACTTAAGTGTATTGTACCGCAGCCGGAGCAAAGATGGTACCTACAAAGGCGGTCCAATGTATGTTCTGAAAAATGGTTTACATAATAATTTCCTCGGTGGAATGTACGCATTCTGCACATTGATTGCTGCTTTCGGCGTAGGCTGCACCACACAGGCAAATTCCGTCTCTCAGGCAGCCGCGGAATCTTTCCGCCTGTCGCCCCATCTTGTCGGAATCACACTTGCATTCTTAACCGGACTGGTAATTCTGGGCGGCATGAAAAGCATCGCTAACCTGTGCGAACGCACGGTTCCCGCCATCAGCTTTGTCTATCTGTTCGGCTGCGGGCTGCTGTTAATTCTCTATCGAAGCGTTTTACCTGACGCCTGCCTGCTCATCATAAAAGAGGCGTTCTCCTTCACCTCCATAGCCGGAGGCATTACCGGCGCCGCCTTACAACGTGCCGTGCGCTACGGCATCGCCAGAGGGCTGTTTACCAATGAAGCCGGCATCGGCACCTCCGCCATTGCCGCCGCTGCCTCCCATGTCAACGAACCGCGCATTCAAGCGTATGTATCCATGACCGCCGTATTCTGGGATACCGTGGTGATGTGCCTGATTACCGGACTGGTCGTCGTCTCCAACATGCTCTATGATCCCGCCTCCGTCACCGGTGTAAAGGAGACCGGTCTGACTGCCGCCGCGTTCAACCACCTGCCCTATGTTGGCGACGCTTTTCTGACAATCTCGCTTGCCGCCTTTGCCGTCACAACCTTGATCGGCTGGTCCTATTTTGGAGAAAAAGCAACGGAATACCTTGTAGGAACAAAAGGTATTCCGCTCTATAAACTTGCTTATATCCTGATGATTTACCTCGGCGCTATCATACCCATGCATCTTGTCTGGGAAAGCACCGACCTCATCAACGCGCTCATGGTATTCCCTAATGTGCTTGCGCTGTACTGCCTAAGAGACAAAATCAAATCGTAGGCTTAAGTCTGCATCTGAATCTGCGTCCGTTATATTTTAAAGTTCGAGGCAATCTCCTGCAAAGAACGGCTGCTCCTCTCCAGAATTGCCATCTTGCGCAGGATTTCTTCCGAGCCGACATTGGTATTCTGCATTGCCTCCGCCACATGACGGACTTCCTCCACGATCACACCGTTCAACTCTGTCACGGTATGCAGTGAAGCCAGCATTTCCTCCACCGATGCGCCCATCTGCTCCGACGAAAAGCCCAAGTCAGTTGCAATGTTCGCAAAAAATACGGCATCCTTCTGATACTGTTCAGCGGTGTCCACCATCGCATGATAATCTTTCACGACATGATCCCGCATAAAGGTCAGAAGCTTCGTTGCGCTGTCTTTCAATTCCATAACGGAACCCACTACTTCATCGATTACTTTCTGAATCTTATCCACCGTACTCTGGGAATTTTCCGCAAGATTTCTGACTTCATCCGCAACGACCGCAAAGCCTTTGCCTGCTTCTCCTGCCCTCGCCGCTTCAATTGCCGCATTCAATGCAATCAGATTCGTCTGGCTGGCAATACCGCCAATCTCCTGCGACAAACTCTTGATAATTTCTATCTTCTCTACACCCTTTAAAGAGTGCTCCAGCTCATCTTCCGCACTGTGATAAATAACGCTTGCCTGTTTCTTGGACTCCACTGTGTTCTGATACAATTCTTCTGCACGGGTATGAATCTCCTTGGAAGCCCCAGTCGACTCAGACGACTTACTGGATACGTCATCCACCTCTGCACCAATTTCGGTGCTCGCCTCACTGATGCTTTGTGTCACATCCGCCGCTTCTCTGACCTTGTCAATCAGCCCCTCCATTATCTGATCCATCGCGTCAATATTATTGTTCAGCTCCGCCATCTCGGCATAGGTTTCCGATACCGTTTCCGCTATATTTGATGCCTCTTCGTTTGTACCGTTGATTGTTTCTTTAATCTGCTTCTTAATGCTTCTCGTTGCATGCGTAACTTCTTCAATTTCATCCTTGAATCCTGCCGCCACCTTGGACTTGCCGCCGGCTGCATCCTGCCCGCTGAAATTACCGGTTGCAAACTGCTTCAATTCCGCAAGCGGCACGAAAGCTTTTCTAAATATGGCTCCTACAACCAAATCAATCAACACTGTTCCAATCACACTGACAAGCAGCGACATACCGACTGCGCTTCCCACACCTGCATTTCCGACAACAACAGCACTCACCACCGAACCTGCCAGCAAGGTGAAAAAAGCTGCCATCGAAACGGTAATCATAAGTTTACCTCTAATTGTTTTCATCCGTAACCTCCCCAACCTCATAAATGTAGAGCAAGAATATTAGATATAGTATACCACAAACTATTCGACCTCGTCCAGTAGCAGTGCAGACTATCTCAAATACGGGTAACGATTCAGCCTTTCTTGTCAGTCAGTGAAACCATTTCACAGCCTTCTTCGGATAACTACATCCTGTCAGACGTTTCCTTCTCTCTTCCCCGATAATACAGATAGAATCCGACGCATATTATCGCCGACAGCAGTGAACCGAGCGGCGCCGCCCAGCCCATCGGATAAAGTGAATCCGGAAAACATTTACTCGCAAGCCACGCTCCGGGAATACGGACAAGAAGGATTGCGGTAATATTATGTATAAATGAGATCATCGACTTCTGATCCCCGCAAAAATATCCGCTGAAACAAAAGTGAACTGCTGCGAAGACACAGTCAAAGGCATAGGCTCGCATATACTCGCATCCTGCTGCCAGTACCGCCGCATCCCTCGTAAAGATACCGACAAGCGTATGCGGCAGAAACTGGTTATATAACGCGCACATCATCCCCCAGCCGACGGTAATGACAAGACCATAATACAATGACCGTCTTGCCCGCTGCGCCTTGTTGGCGCCCATATTCTGCGCCGTAACGGTAGAAATCGCCGACAGAAATGCCGAAGGGACAAGAAACATAAACCCGATTAATTTCTCTACAATCCCTACCGCCGCCGAAGTGATCAGTCCGCGGCTGTTGGCAATTACGGTAATCACGATGAATGCAATCTGAATCAGACCGTCCTGCATGGCAATCGGTGCGCCCACCCTTAATATCTGTAAAATAACTTCCCGTTTTGCACGGATATCCCGTCTGGCAATGCGTATCCCCATATTTCGTCTGCACATCATAAACAGAGAAACGGCTACACTCACCGCCTGTCCACATACGGTTCCGAGCGCAGCTCCTGCCGCTCCCATACCGCACAGACCAATAAACACAAAATCCAGCGCGATATTGACCACGCAGGCGATTCCCACAAAATACATGGGGCGTCTGGAATCTCCCGCGCCCCGAAAAATACTGCTTATCACATTGTATGCCGTAATGAACGGAACTCCCGCAAAGCATATGATAAGATAAATTTTTGTCTCTGATACCGCTTCCACCGGAGTTAACATAACTTTAGCAATCGCTGACGTACTGACAAGCAGAGCTCCTGTCATTACCGCCGCAAAGATTGCAAAGAAGACAATGGATGTTCCCACCGTCTCCGATACCGCTTTGTCGTCACCGGCGCCCACACTCCGCCCGATGCGCACGGTAGTCCCCATGGCGAATCCTACAATAATTACAGTCAGCATATGCATAACCTGACTGCCGATGGATACTGCCGTGGTTGTCTCCGAACCGTTGTACAAGCCTACCACAAATAAGTCCGCCATACCATAAAAGGTCTGCATAAAGCAGGATAACAGATATGGCATAGCAAACAACAGCAGGTTCTTTCCCACACTCCCTTGTGTCAAATCATTCTTTTCATTCATCTGTCTGTCATCCCTTTATTACCATATTCAAATCAATAACTATCTTCTCTCAACAGGCTCTCCCGTTCTTCTTTTAACTGTCCTACTTGCCGAAATACCCTGCCACTTCCTTCAGATGCTCGATAATCGGAAGGTGCTGCAATATTATTACACCGAAATTATACATGATAAGATAACCTTCCGCAACACAAACCTCTCAATGCCCTAAGACTGCTCTAAAACACTCTAAAATACTCCGAACGGCTTCAAAATTAATATGCTTATTTTCACTCTTACATATGCACGCCGACTAAACAAGTAAAACGCCGTCTACCCAAGCGCAACATCCAGTATCATCATGATTACAAAGCCCAAGGCTACACCAATTGTCCCGATATTCGTGTGTTCACCTGTCTGTGACTCCGGAATCAGTTCCTCCACCACCACATAAATCATTGCCCCTGCCGCAAAGGCTAACAGGTATGGAAGCGCCGGCACAATCCGGCTGGCAAGCAGTATGGTGGCTGTTGCCGCAATCGGCTCCACAATCCCGGATAAAGAGCCGTATACAAAAGAACGAATCCTCGACATTCCCTCTGTGCGAAGCGGCATCGAAATAATCGCTCCCTCCGGGAAATTCTGGATTGCAATTCCCACTGCCAGCGCAAACGCACCCGCCATTGTAATTCCGGCATTTCCCAGTAACGCACCCGCAAAGGTAACGCCCACAGACATTCCTTCCGGAATATTATGCAGCGTCACCGCAAGGACAAGCATAGTTGTTTTTTTTAAATTCGCCTCAATCCCCTCCGGGTGTGTACTTTCCAGATGCAGATGCGGAATGATGCTGTCCAGCACAAGCAAAAACAGCATTCCGCCTAAAAATCCCACAGTGGCAGGCATCCACCCAGCCTTGCCCTGTTCCGCCGCCATATCGATTGCCGGAAGCAAAAGCGACCAGACGGAAGCTGCTATCATCACGCCGGACGCAAAGCCCAGAAGCATCTTCTCCAGTTTCCTATTCATTTCCCTCCTCAGGCAGAATACCATTGCGGATCCCAACGTTGTCCCTGCAAACGGAATTAATAACCCAAGCGCCAACTGCATATTATCACCCTATCCTTACTTAAGTCTCACGCAGATATTTTATCCTATGCGCAATCTCATGTCACGCTACATACCGGATAGTAATCTTGGTTCAAAACCAAAACAGAAATACTTCCAGATAAAGTATACCACACCAAATCCTGTTCCATACCAGACGATGTGCAGATATGGCTTTCACAACGCCTGTGATAATTCTACGGTCCATGCCGGACGAACAAAAACAGCAGAGGTATCACTCCTCCGCTGTCTTGTTTTTATTGTCCTACGGTTTTCTCCCTGTTACAGAATAATGCCCTGCTGCTATGGGCAGACTTCCTACAGACAGATATCCATCTCCACCGGCTCCATTCCCGTCAATTCTCTGCTTCTTGCATCCGGCTGCATTGTGCCGGCATACAGCTTGAAATGTTCTCCGTCCGCAATACGCTCACCGTTATCGTTCACAACCGTGAAAGCTCTGTCCGAAACCGTCAGTTCCACCTCAACGCTCTGCCCGGCTTTGACATGGATTCTCTGAAAAGCACATAATGCCGGATTCTTCACTGCATGGGCGGAGTCCGTATTCTTGACATAAATCTGTATCACGTCATCGGTATCGCAGGTACCGCTATTTGCCGCCACAACCCTGACCTTCACTTCAGGCAGTCCGAACGGCTCCTTCTTATCCGATACCTCTGCCACCACAGCCTCTGTGACTGCTACCCGTCCGTATGTCAGACCGAAACCGAAGGGATACTGCGCCTCCCCTTCCATATAACGATAGGTTCTTCCTTTCATTGCATAATCCGTAAATTCCGGAAGCTGCTCAAGACCGTTGTAGAAAGTAACTGGAAGTTTTCCGGAAGGGGAAACCTCGCCGAACAGAACCTCTGCAATACTCTTTCCGCCTCTGGCGCCGGGATACCACAACTGCACGATGGCATTAAAATGCTCCGCCGCATAACTTAAATCAATGGCGCTTCCCGCCATCAGACAGCAGATTACCGGCTTACCGACTAAGGCAACAGCCTCCATCAAATCCCTCTGCACCTTTGGAAGCAGTAAATCCACTTTATCCCCGGAAGCATAACTGTTGCCGGTATCTCCTTCTTCGCCCTCCAGCGTCTCGTCCAGACCAAGGCACAGCACGACAATATCGCTGTTTTTTGCCACAATCCTTGCTTCCGCCAGTCTGTCGCCTTCAAATGCAAGATTTTCCGTCTTCTCTTCAAACAGCGCGCAGCCTTCCGAGAAGAGTACCCGCGCCCTTCCCTCTGCATATCTCTGGATGCCCTCGGATACGGTTATGTACTCAGATGAAGTACCATGGTAATTCCCCATCAACGCCCTCCTGCTGTTGGCGTTAGGTCCAATCACACCAATCGTCTTCACCCGACTGATATCAATCGGCAAAATACCGTCATTTTTTAACAGCACAAGACTTTCCTTCGTAATCTTATCTGCTAATGCCATATGCTCTTTACATTCCACCACGTCATAGGGGATCGAATCATACTGCGTCTTATCGAACAATCCCAGCATGTAACGGGTCGTATACAGACGAACCGCAGCCTCCGTGATTGCCTCTTCCGTCACCAGTCCCTGCTCGTATGCCGCCAAAAGATGCAGATAGGTATTGCCGCAGTTTAAATCACATCCGGCATTTAACGCCATCGCCGCCGATTCCGCCGGGGTTGACGTCACCATATGATGCGAATGAAAGTCCGCGATCGCCCAGCAGTCGGATACGTAGTGCCCCTCAAAGCCCCATCTGCCGCGCAAAATATCCTGCATCAAAGTCTTGCTTCCGCAGCACGGCTCGCCGTTCGTCCTGTTGTATGCACCCATAACCGCCTCCACATGCGCTTCCGTCACCAGCGCCTCAAATGCCGGAAGATACGTTTCTTCCATATCTTTCGCTGAAGCCTCCGCATTAAACTCATGGCGCACCGCCTCCGGTCCAGAATGCACCGCAAAGTGCTTGGCACATGCCGCCGCCTTCATGACTTCACCGTCTCCCTGCAGCCCCTTGACATACGCCACACCGAGTCTCGATGTCAGATAAGGATCTTCGCCGTAGGTTTCATGCCCGCGCCCCCACCTGGGATCACGGAAAATATTGACATTGGGCGACCAGAAGGTAAGTCCCTTGTAAATATCCCTGTCGTTCTCTGCCGAATACGCATTGTACTTCGCCCTGCCTTCTGTGGAAATACAATCGGCAATCTGTTCTAACAATTCATCATCAAATGCCGCCGCCATACCGACCGCCTGCGGGAATACGGTCGCAATGCCTGCTCTTGCCACTCCGTGCAGACTCTCTCCCCACCAGTTATATGCCGGGATTCCAAGCCGCTCTATCGCCGGCGCATCATATTTGAGCTGTCCGGCACGCTCCTCCACTGTCATCTGGCTCACAAGCTCTTTTGCCCTGCGCCTTGCCTCTTCTCTCTTCATACAGTCATTTTATCCTTTCTTAACCTTTTTCTGTGTCCGGAAAATACTGCCTCCGCTGCGGTGGACATTTTCCTTTTATCATAACATCTTAGCATATCTTCCGCTTCTTGTAAGCATCTTCTTTTCATTTTCTTCTTTTGGACTGCCTTTTATCTAATCTCTGTTTTTACATCTAAACCGTAAAAATTATACAATATGGAAATCATGCTAGAAGATTGCACCTTTTTTCTCTATGAGCTATAATATTGTTGGTATATTTCAGAAACATTTTGTCATCATATAACAAATTACGCACATATAACAGGAGTACACAATATGGAAGCAGATAAGATTTTCACCCCGCCTCACTATGAACAGCCCGTCCCAAGCTTTTTAGAACGGTCTTTAAACGGCACGCAGGAATATGTAAATTATATTCCCGAATCGCATCTTCGCATCTGGTATAACAACCAGATTGAAGGCTATGCAAATCACTATCACAATGCCTTGGAAATCATTGTCTGCACTGAGAATCAATATATCATCATCACGAACAACCAGACCTACACATTGAATGCGGGGGATATTTTGATCATTCCGCCCTATATGTTGCACGAACTCCACAGCCGTCCCACCGGCGCACGTTTTATTTATCTCATAGATATTGATATGCTTCGCTGTTTTTCTGATTTTAAAACAATCGACCCCATCCTGATGGATCCTTATCTTTGCACGGCATCTTCGCATCTCAAAATCTATCAGCATATTCATGATTCGCTGATGCAGATGGCTGAAACCTATTTTTCCCATAAAATTTTCTGGGAAACCGCCATCTATTCCACTTTACTGGACATTTTCATGACCATCGGGGTCGATTATTATACAAAAAGTGCAAATGAAGACGACAATCCGGCAGACGACAAACCGACAGAAAACTATGTTCTGTTCACCAACCTGCTCCATTTCATTGACGCCCACTATACAGATGACCTGTCGCTGGAGCAGGTTGCCGATTATATCGGTTTTTCCAAATATCATTTTACCCGTCTGTTTAAGCAGCACACCAACACGACTTTTCATAATTACTTATGTCACAAACGCATTCAGGCGGCGCAGTCCATGCTTACAGCGGATATGGACCTGCCGGTCACGGATATCGCCTTCCGCATCGGCTTCAACAATCTGACAACATTCAGCCGGTGCTTTAATAAATACACCGGCTGTTCCCCCACAGAATATCGTAATAAGCTGCGGCAGGAGGAGTTGTAACCTATCCTTTGACACCGCCGAGCGCTACGCCTGCTATGATGTACTTGGACAAAAGGAAATATACAATAAAGAGCGGTAATACCGTCAATGTCAGTCCCATGTAAATTGAGCCATACTCGGTCTTATAGATATCGCCCTTTAGCAGACTTACCATAATCGGCATCGTATATTTCTTCTGGTCTGTCAAAAGTACTAACGGCGTGAACAAATTGTTCCAGCTTGCCACAAAACTGAAGATTGCCTGTGTTGCAATCGCCGGTTTCATAATCGGGAGCACAATTCTGTTAAAAATCATAAACTCTTTGGCACCGTCAATTCTTGCCGACTGTACAATTTCCATAGAAAGTGTCGGCTGTAAATACTGTCTCATGAAGAACACCATCGTTGGTGATGCGATTGCCGGCAGAATCAGCATTGACAAACGATTCGTCATATGTATCTTATATACCATCTGATAGAAACCAATCATTGTTACCTGCGCCGGAATCATCATGACTACCATAATAAAACTGAAAAACACATTTCGCAGCCGCCAGTTATACGCAACCTGCGCATATGCCGTCAACGAAGAAAAATACAACGCCAATCCGGTCGCACCCACAGAAATAATAATGGAATTCATAAAACCAACTGCCGGATTAAAGCTCTTGCCAAGCAGTATCTTGATATTGTTCATCATATAGCTTGAGGGAATCAATGAGATTGCGTGCTGCTGTATCTCGGTCGTCGATCTTGTGGCGTTCACAATCATAATCCAGAAAGGCAGGATGCTCAAAGCCGCCAAGAAAATACATACTACATAAATAACAACTTTCATGATTCTGTTCTCTTTATTCTTTAACATTATGCATTCTCCTTTCCGGCTTTCTGGCGCATTCTATACTCCTTCTGCTGCCGCTTAATCTGTTTCTTAAGCTCTGCCTCATCCTTATCCCTCATGACGAAGAACATTATTGCGGAAAGAATGGCGATAATCACAAACATTACCATACTGGCCGCTGCTGCCCTGTTATACATGTAGCTTCCGCTGAATGCCTGCTTGTAAATAAACAAACTGGTCGTCAGCGTAGCGTCGTCCGGTTTGCCGTCCTGGAACAGTCTTGGAATATCAAACATATTCAAGCCGCCAATCAAACTCGTAACAAGCGTAAACAGCATAATCGTCTTCACGTTAGGAAGCGTAATGTAGAAAAATGTCTGCACCCGGTTTGCACCGTCCACTTCCGCCGATTCAAAAATCTCCGTGCTGATGCCCAGAATACCGGAAATCAATGTAATCATGGTAGAACCATACCACATCCATGTCTGGATAAAAATGACTACGCCTCTTGCCACTGCTTTGCTTCTCAATAATTCTATAGGTTTATCCGTAAACCCGAATCTGACCAAAAGGTCGTTGACAGGTCCCATCGGATAACCGAAAAATCCGCTGAACAAAATCGCAATTGTTGCTGCCGTAATGATGTTCGGCATGTAAAGTAATACCTTGAATACACCTTGTCCTTTGACCTTGCTTCTCCTGTCCGTAAACCATGCCGCCAGCAAAAGCGCAAGGAGCATCTGCGGAATAAAATTCGCAACCCATATTCCAACCGTATTTTTAAACGCCTGCTGGAACGACGGGCTTGACAATACAGTCTTAAAATTTCTGAACAAGTCGTCTGTAAGGAAATGAATATCCGTCATCCCCAGACCCTTTAAATCAGTAAAGCCGATGACTGCCGTATATACAGTCGGATAAAGTGAAAACAGTAAAAATGCAACTACAAACGGAATGCTGAAAATATAACCGTATTTTGCATATCTGTCATACCCCGGTTTTTTACTTTTCATATAATCCACCTTCCCAAGAAAATTATCCCGTATAGGAGAATAGGGCGGACGTTTAAGCGTTCCGCCCTGATTCCCTATGCAATATCACTTATGTTATTTTAAGAGAGTAAATTAATTACTCAACAATAACATCCAAATTATCAGCTACCTGCTGCTTAAAGTCTGCAATCGCATCTTCACGGGACTTATTGCCTGCCGTGTACTCACGAACCTGATCTCTCCAGTACTGGTTGATTGTCTCGTCGTACTGTGTAAGGTTTGTACCTTTTGCAAACTGGTTCGCCGGAACAAATGCTTCAAACATGTTCTGTCCGCCGAGGAACTCTACGGAACCGTCAGACATTGACATTACCGTGCCGCTTGCTACAGCATCCTTTGTACCGCCTTCGCCGTTCAATGTACCATTCGCCCACTTATACTGAAGCCCTTCCTCTGTGCAGTCTAATGTAATCCAGTTAATGATTTCGCCGATTGCGTCTGCCTTCTGTGTATCTTTGTTTGCAAGAATCCATGTACCGCCCCAGAAGAAACCGATCGGAGGCTCACATACTGCCCAGTCACCATATGTTCCCTCTCCGACAGCTTCGCCGCCGCAGTTAGGAGCCATTGTGTAGTTGATCAGCCATGCCGGACCAAAGAAACCAAAAATCTCCTTTTCTCCTTCACCCTTCATGTCTGCAAACCATGCATCCTGCCAGTCCTGTGTATCGTTGTGATAGCCATTGTCTTTTAACTTCTTGGATAAATCAAGGAACTCTTCACGCTTCGGGTCGATGTTCAACTTACCGTCAACAATCCATCCCGTGTCAGAACTGTTTTCCACTGCATGCCAAATATCGCCGTCACCGGAAACAATACCGTAATTCTTCGCCTTCAACTCTTCTGCCGCTGTAAAGAACTGATCCCAGCCGGGTCCAATCTTCTTAGCGATTTCAGCCGGGTCATCTGTTCCCCAGACATCCTTCGCGATAGAGCGACGATAGATGAACGCGCCGCCTGTTGCCTGATAACCCAAAGCAACCAGTTTACCGTCAGGATTTGTTCCGATATCAACTGTATACTGCGCAATGTCTGCTGCCTTTAAGGATGCGTCTACGTCGATTCCCATATCTTCGTAAGGCATTGCGTACTGGCTTGCATCACCCTGCGTATACTTTAATACGAAAGCTGCCTCTGCACAGTAAATATCCGGAGCGTCTGCGCCGCCCGCAGCCAGTGCCTGATCCAGAGCAGGCTGATATGCGCCGTCCGTGGTAGCAATGATTGTTGTGTTAATGTCATATCCGAAATTCGGATGTGCTTCTACAAACTTGTCAATCATGCCCGGTACTTCGTCTGTGAAAGCCCAAAGATTGATGGTATTGGAACCACCGCCTGAAGATGTGCTCGCGCTGTCATCTGCCGCACCGGCATCACCAGATTCCGCCGTGCCTGCATTCGTGTCATTGGTCGCTGCATTTCCGCCGTCATTTCCACAGCCAGCTAAGAGACCGGACACCATACATGCACATAACATACATGCTACTAACTTTTTCATGTTCTTCCTCCTTCTTACTTCTACAATAAGTTTTTTTGCACCCGTTATCTCATGTGATAACGTAATTTAATTGTAGCATTTATGTTTTTTTATACTTTACACTTTTTGCGCTTGATTTAACAAATATTGCTTATCGAAAACGTTTAACCCGATTATTGTTTGTGAAGTTGCACAAGAAAAAAACACCTTTGTGCAGGAGAAACCCGCCATTCAAGGTGTTTTTGCCGAAAAAGTCCGATATTTATTATGCAATTTATTTCATTTTATCCAAAAGTATTTTAGTTAATTCTATACTATTTTCCGCATCTTCTTTTTTAAAATACATACCATTTCAATATCATCCGTAAACGGAAACATATCAACAGGCGTCATCTCCTGCACATGGTATGTCCTCCGGGTAAGATACTCCAAATCCCTCGCCAGCGTCTCCAGATTGCAGGATATGTAGACAATCCTCTCCGGCTGCAAACAAAGTAAGGCATCCATAAATTCCTCTGTGCTGCCGCTTCTGGGCGGGTCCATGAAGACCACGTCTATTTTTTCTCCTGCCTCGGCAAGCTGCCCCATAAACCGTCCTGCGTCATTCTGGTAAATATCCACGTTTTTGACGCCGTTACGCTTCGCATTGACGACAGCGTCTTTTACCGCCGTCTGGTTTAGCTCCACGCCAATTACCCTTTTCACACGATCCGACACCGCAATTCCTATAGTCCCAATGCCGCAATAGGCATCAATCACCGTCTCTCTCCCCGAAAGCGACGCGTACGCCATCGCCTGATTGTACAGTTTTTCGGTCTGCACCGCATTGACCTGATAAAATGATTGCGGTGAGATGCGGAATGTCCTGCCACACAGCCGGTCTTCGATATATCCCTTGCCGTAAAGCACCTGCTGCTTGTCACCGAGTACCATGCTTGTCCGTTTGTTGTTGACATTCAGGACTATTGTTGTGATCTCAGGATGTAGTTTACATAACTCATTTACGAAATTCTTTTTGGACGGAAGAACTGGCGACCCTAACACGAGCACAACCATAATCTGACCGGTGACATGTCCTGTCCTGACAAGCACATGACGGAGCAGTCCATAGCCACTGTCCTCATCATATGCCTTTATCTTAAAAGCTTTCGCCAGTTTACGGACCGACAAGATAATCTCATCCGCTTTGGCATCTTCTAACAGACAAGAATCCACCGGCACCACATGATGGGTTCCTTCCTCATAGATTCCGGAAACGATCCCCTTTCCTTTATAAAAAGCAAAAGCGGCGTGCACCTTGTTGCGGTAATGCTCCGGATTTTCCATACCAATAATCCGATTCACCCTGCCATACTTTTTCAAAAGCCGTTCGGCAGTCTTCTGTTTTTTCTTTAATTGGTCGGCGTAAGGCATTTCTATATACCGGCATCCGCCACACTTTTTTGATACGGGGCAATTCATCATATCTGCAGTTCTCCCACTCTTTCCATGTTCTCCTGTGTTCTTATATGAAATATCCTTCATATTCCTCTATACGACCTATCATCTTATACCAATCTGAAAAAGTCAATACATAAAAAAACTGCCGCTCATCCGATACATCACCAAATCAGCCGCAGTCCCGTTTTCCCTTCTTATGAAATCTTCTCACAGTCAATCCCTTCCAGCAGACCGCTTGCAAGTCCGCTGTCCGCCTCGTTAATGCAAATCGTAAACTCACTCCTCGCTTTGCCGGCGCTGCCCAAAAATCGCTGCCACAACTTCTTCTCCTGCCACTCCACAAAGAAAGAAATGCGGTTTGTGACAAGCCGTTTTTCCAGCTTATCCTTGCTCTCGATACCGTAAACCTTGCATAAGGGAATCTCGTGATTAAAAAACATTGCGTTAAAGTTGATTGCTTCCACAATACCACCTCCATAAAACTAAATCGTGGTCTTTCTCTTCTCTGCTATATTTTGGCTTTATGTTAACTTGCACGTTCATTATACCCTACATAATGTGGAAAAATCAACCTATTCTGACATTTTCTACAATTTGACTAAATATTTATGTAAATCTTGTGTACATTTCCTTGTGACAGATGAAATATTCGCATGTCAGCCGAATTTTAATATGCAATTTCCGTCCATGGGCGCTTCAGTCTGTCCAGCCAGTAGTCTTTGCGGCTCTCATACTGCTCGTTGAGCCAGTCCGCCGCCTGTCCGACGCCATCCGCCGTCAGCGGCACATCAATCGACTCCCTTAAATGTTCCGGCGTGCGCAGCATATTAAGCGGCTCCGGCCATATCGTCACCCGAATGACGTCCTCCTCACCCTTTCGTACCTTCTTAAGCATATAGCGCATACCTTCCATGCTGCCGGAGTATTCTTCTTTCTTAATATAATTAAGCGGATGAAATGTCTCTTTGTCTATCATGGTAAACTCCTTTACAGATACATATGATATCTAATACATCCCTCTATATAAACTATATATAAATAAGAAAAGCCTTGAACCACTACTTTATACATAGCGTTCACAGGCTTTTCCTCATATCGGAATGACAAGACTTGAACTTGCGACCTCTACTTCCCTAAAGTAGCGCTCTACCACCTGAGCCACATCCCGAAAGCAGTTATCATTATAACCAATTATCGGGAAAATTGCAAGCACTATTTCTTCCGATCCATAAATTCTTCAAAATCCCTCTGCGAAATGGGTTTGGAGAAATAATATCCCTGTTGAATCTGACAGCCCACTTCCTTCAGATAATCGCTCTGCTCAATCGTTTCAACGCCCTCGCACAGTGAAGTGATGCTAAGGCGTTTCGCCATATCCACTACACAGGAAATAATAATCTTATCACTTTCCTGCAAATCCATATCCTTTAAAAATACCTTGTCTAACTTAATGATATCGATCGGTAGCCTGCTTAACAGATTCAAGGATGAATAGCCGGAACCGAAATCATCCATAGAAACCCTCGTTCCTAACTTATGTAAACCTTTCACCAGTTCAAGCGCGCGCTCCGTATTGTCAAGATAGATACTCTCCGTCAACTCAAATTCAATCATGCCGGCTGGTATCTGAAACTCTTCAAACAGCTCCTGTATGTATTTCAGAATATTCATCTTATTCAGATGCACGCGGGATACATTCAGGGAAATCGGAACCATGTTCTTACCGGCGGTCATCCGCTCTGCCACAAACTTAAAGACCTCTCTGTAAACGTAATAGTCTACATCCACCACCTGCCCGCTCCGTTCGATCAGCGGTATGAACTGGTCCGGGTAGATAAAAGAGCCATCCGGCTTCTGCCAGCGTACAAGCGCCTCCGCACCAATCAGCCTGAGCGTATCCGTCTCTATCTTTGGCTGATAATATACTTGAAATTCATGATTCGCGATTGCCTTCGGAACCCGGGAGGTAATCTCCACCTCCCGTTTGATTCCCTCCATCATACTGCTGTCAAACAGGATGCAGCAGTCCTCATCCATCTCCTTCGCAACTTTTCTTGCCAGATTCGCGTTAGACACCACAGTCTCGGCATCCAGACTCCTGCTGTTCTTATCAATGATAGTGATGCCGGTACAAAATTGCAGTCTGCTGTTTAAATACTTTTCTCGGAATTTCGCTTCTCTTTCCAAATTAACAGAATGAATATAATCCCTAAAAGCCTCGTTGGTCAAATCCTCACGCAGGAAATTCGCCGTCACAAAATTATCCGAATACACTCTGGAACAGCATATGAGGCGTACACTGTTCTTCATGATTTCCGCCACAAAATCTTTGAGCAGCACATCTCCCACCTGATACCCATATGTGTCATTGATGTATTTGAAATATTTGATATCCGTATATACAATCGCAATACGCCTGTCACCGATTTCCCCGATACCTTTCTCCAGCTTTTCAAGGAAAACTTCATATTTATCCAGTCCGGTCAAAGAATCCCGCATCAACAACTGTTCTGCCGACAATGTTTCCTGCCCGTCTGTCTGTTCTATCAATGAATCTTTTATCCCTGTCGTTTCCAAAACTCTTCTCCTATCCGCTTCCCTCTGCCGCCGTCCAAAACCCGGCGCCTCTAGCGATACGAAAGAACCGCAAGCAGATACTTCCACATTCTCTGTACAGAAGCAATGTCAATACTTTCTTCCGCCGTATGCACATGTGACATATCCGGTCCAATCGACACACAGTCCAGACCTTCTATCTTTGCCGCAAGGATTCCGCACTCCACCCCTGCATGGATTGCCTCCAAAACCGGCTTCTTTCCGTACATCTTCTCATAGACCGCCACTATAATATCCCTAAGCGGGGATTCTGCACGATACGCCCAGCCGGTATAGGAATTTCTGACTTTTGCCGCTGCGCCCGCGTCTTTTGCAATCTCCTGCATCTGCACGCACAACTGTTCCCTCTCTGCATCAACGGAACTTCTGACGGCATAGGATAACATCAGCTTATCCTGTTCCATCGTAACAACTCCCAGATTCAGCGAAGTCTGCACCAGTCCTTCCAGCTCTTTGCTCATGGCGACGATGCCGTTCGGAAGCCTGCACAGACAATCAAGCGCCTGCACGGTAGATACCGCATCATAGCAGTCATCCTGCCAAGCCGCCTCGCTGCATGCTGCCGCAAAATCCGGGTCTTTGTCTCCAAGTTCCTGACAAATAGCTCTTTCATACTCTTTTACAAGGTCAACAACCCGCTCTTTCTTATTTATGTCAATCGCTATGACTGCCTCCGCCTCCCGCGGAATCGCATTATCCGCCAGACCGCCTTTCATGGAAGCCATGTGTACATCAAACTGCTCCGACAAGCCCTTCAGAATGCGTCCCAGCAGACAGTTTGCATTGCCTCTGCCCTTGTCAATCTCAATGCCGGAATGTCCGCCCTGCAGACCTTTGACTGTAAGCTTCACAAACTGCAACGTACCCGCCTCTGCCTTTTCGCGGTTTAAAGGAAGCTCCACGTCTACTCTGGCGCCTCCTGCACAGCTTGTAATGATAATGCCTTCTTCCTCCTGATCCAGATTGATGAGCCGCCTGCCGCGCAGCATGGACAAATCAATGCCCTTCGCCCCTTCCATTCCGGTCTCCTCGTCCACCGTCAGGACAACTTCCAGACGCGGATGACTGATATCGTCCGCATCCAGCAGCGCAAGCACATAGGCGATTGCAATGCCATCATCACCTCCAAGGCTTGTTCCTTTGGCATGAATCCGGTTATCCTCCACATACAACTGCAAAGGATCCTTCGTCATATCAATATCGCACTCCGGCGTCTTCACGGCAACCATATCCATATGTCCCTGCAGGATATAAGGTTCTTCCTTCTCATACCCCTCTGATGCTTCTTTGATGATAATAATATTGTACAAATCATCCTGTATGCAAGTAAGCCCTCTGTCTGTAGCAAACTTTTTCAAATAATCGCTGATTTGTCTGACATTGCCGGAACCGTGGGGAATCCGGGTAATTTCCTCAAAATAATAAAATACATTCTGTGGTTCTAATCCATCCAAAACTCTCATGACTACTCTCCATTCCGAAGCGTTTCAACGACTCCTGTCAGTTGTATTATGTCAACCTACGTACATGCGCCGCAGGCGTCTTTATATGTATTGTACCATAATTTTCATATTTTACACTACCCAAAAAAAAGATAGCGGAAACCACTATCTTTTCTCTAGCTTAATATTCACCTTTAATCTCCATCCCCGCTGTTCTGACGGCTCCTGCGTTACAATCCTCTCGTTTCTGTAGATACTGAGCAGCAGTCCGATAATCGCCGCATAAGTGATTGCCGTACACGCTCCCTGTGACAGAAACGGAAACTGCATACTGCTTATCAGATAATACCCGCTGTTCATCAGAATCCCCTCCGTACAGTTTGCGAAAAGCACCACGAAACACGCCGCTGCTATCATAAAGCCGAGCTGGTTTCTCTGGCGTCTGACAATCTGAAACGCCCGTATGATAACTGCCGTAAACGCCAAGACGACAAGAATCCCCGCTAGAATTCCATATTCACATATGACTTGAAAAAGCACAAAGGGTTCTGTCGGAAACGGCATCTCCCCGCCAATTAAGGTTCCATCCATAAAAGCATCTGACGCCCCGATGAATTTTACCGTCTTAAGCGTATTGCGTATCCACATATAAGTATAGCCGGCGCCCTCGGCATATTTCTCCGGTTGCAGCCATCCAAGCAGTCTTTGTGTCTTAAATCCATTCTCCCATCCGGGTCTGTAAACCCCAAACACAAATACCGCCGCCGTAAACAGCGCAAACACCCCTGCAAAGAACAGAAACAGCGTCCTTTTGCCAGCACCAAACCACCCTTTCCACACCGCAATCACAAAAAGCACCGTACACATCAGACAGATGTGTATCATCATATGTATGGAAATAGCCCCTGCGAGCAGTGTGGTAACAATCATCATCGCAATCGCTGCCGCAACTGCAGCGTATCCTCTTCTCCGCAGCCGGTATAAGATTCCCGCATAAACCGGAACATACAGATAGAGCAGCATAAAAGAAATCGACACAGTCCCCTTGCGCGCCGCCACTGCCGTGCTGCAATAGACTATAATTGTCAAAAACACATAGATTCCGTAAGCATAACGCCCAATAAAAGTATAATCCAGAAAATACATACCCGCCATTACCCCGAAGGATAACAAAAGGATAATCCGCTGTCTCGTCAGATATTCCGGGTGCTGCGCCATCCCCTCCGCATTTACCGCGCAGAGCAGAAAATATCCTAAAATGCTAAATACAAATGCCATGCCAATCATCTTATAATCTATCTGCGGGCGGTGAATCCTGTCCAGTTCCACTCCGACCGCCACCGGATCGCCCATCTCCTGCACCGCTTTTCTGACCGCCTCCTCATGGGCTTCCCCTGCCTCCTCATAGGCTGCGGTCTGATCTGCGATATGGTCTGCCAGCTCCCGTTCAATACCGGCACGCGCCCTTATACATCGAATCTGTTCGGTAACATTCTTAATAAACTGTTCCTCCGTCATAATACCGCCTCCCATAGTACGTTAAGCACTGCAGCCTGATACTCCTGCCACTCTTCTTTTCTGGACTGTAAATACTTTCTTCCCGCCTTCGTAATGCTGTAATATCTGCGCTGCTTCCCGTTCACCTCACTCTCATAGGAAATCAGATAATTCTTCGCCTCCAGAGAATGGAGCAGCGGATAAAGTGTTCCCGCTTTTAACATAAAGACATTGTTTGACTTCTTCTGCAGCGTCTCAATCATCTCATATCCGTACATATCTTTGTCTTCCAGTAAACGGAGTAAAAGCATGGACGTGCTTCCCGAAATCAATGCTTTATCTATCGCCATAGTACAGCCTCCTTTCTATCCTGACTGTGTGTATGAATCCGTGTCGCCACCAGTTATCCTTATATTTCACGATGTATGCGACTGCATGGATATTGCCGTTGGATATGTAGATGGGTGATGTACCTCTGCCATTATATATAGATTATCTACATATTCTGTTCTTATTATATGTAGATAATCTATATATGTCAAGTAAAAATCACCGGCGCACCTTTTTATACAAGTACACCTTTTGACGTCCGAATCCTATAAACACAAGAAAATCCGCTTCGCAGATTATCTTGGGAAGACCCTTCAGTTCTTCCACTTTTGTCGAAATATCTACAGCATAAAAAAGAGACACGGCGTTCTGCCATGTCCCTTTACTTTTCTATATCCAATTCAAATGCACTTTCGTCCTTACTGCAGATTTGCTTTTGCAAGCTCCGCTAAGGTTGTAAACCCTGCCGCATCATTGACTGCCATCTCAGCTAACATCTTTCTGTTGATATCAACGCCAGCATTCTTAAGCCCATACATAAATCTGCTGTAGGACAAGCCGTTCATCCTTGCTGCCGCATTGATACGTGCAATCCATAACTGTCTGAACTGACGCTTTCTCTGTTTTCTTCCTTCATAGGAAGATGTCAAAGCTCTCATTACGGACTGCTTAGCCACCCTGTATTGTTTTGATCTTGCGCCTCTGTAACCTTTCGCAAGCTTTAATACTCTATTATGTTTCTTCTTAGCGTTTACACCGCCTTTAATTCTTGCCATGTCTTTTTCCTCCTTATGACCTAAAACTTTGGCTCATGCTGCCTTTACCCATCGCAAAGAATACCTGTCATCGACCCTCTCCGGTATGAGACTTGGATTTTCTTAAAAAACGCCCTGCGACGCCTTGAAAAATCTTCCCATACCTTTACAGATAAGGTAAAATCTTCTTCATATTCTTAACATTCGTTGCGTCTGTCATAGCAGGCTTTCTAAGATTTCTCTTCTTCTTAGTCGTTTTCTTGGCTAAGATATGGCGTTTATAAGCTTTATTTCTTTTCAACTTACCCGTTCCAGTCACTTTAAAACGTTTTGCAGCTGATCTGCTTGTCTTCATTTTTGGCATTTCAAAATTCCTCCTATATTAATAAATTTTGTGAGATATCAATCCAAGATATCAGTTTATTTCAACTGAAAAACTAACGCTTCTCAGCCAAAAACATCGTCATGCTTCTGCCCTCCACCTTCGGCGCCTTATCAACAACTGCAATGTCTGCAAGCGCCTCTGCGATATCGTCCAGAATATGTTTGCTGTTATTCATATGCGCCATCTCACGGCCGCGGAAACGAAGTGTAATCTTCACTCTGTCACCTTTGCCGATAAACTTTCGGGCAGCATTGATTTTCGTATTCAAATCGTTGGTATCAATATTGGGAGACAGACGAATCTCCTTGATTTCAACCGTCTTCTGCTTCTTCTTAGCTTCCTTCTCTTTTCTGGTCTGCTCATACTTGAACTTTCCATAATCCACAATCTTACATACCGGCGGTTTCGCAGTCGGAGCAATTTTGACCAAATCTACGCCGGCTTCCTCCGCCAGCCTCATAGCCTCCCTAGAGCTCATGATTCCTAACTGTTCGCCGTTCTCGCCAATCACGCGCACTTCTTTGTCTCTAATCTGTTCGTTAATGAATAAATCGCTAATGGTTCTTCCCTCCCATAGAAAAAAATAAAAGTGGACAGCATATCTATCCACTTTCTTCATCATACTTTCTCTCCAACACTCTCCCCTTATAGTAGAGTTCTGTCGGAAATTCCGAATTTTGAACGCTTGCGAACCCGATTGTTGCAAGGTGAGAGTGGATACTCTGCTTGATTGTCATGTGCTCTCGCACGGATAATAATGTAACACAGTATTTATGCCGTGTCAACTGGTTTTGTGAAAAATCCGATACAATTTCTCATTCAGTTCCCGTACCGTATCCAAATCCAGCTTATCGACTTCCCTGTCGTAAGTCATAACGCCGTTTATCTCCGTCTCAACATCGCTGACCTGTGTATAAATGGCTGCGGAAAGACCTTTTGGCACATTAGGAAAAACTTCTTCCTCGATTAACCTCCGGTATCCTTCAGTCAACGCCTCACCGGAAGAATAATGCTTATAACCAAATTTCTTGTTACTGAACATGTGTCCGGCAACCGGATAGGCATACCCGCCGTACTCCGTCAATGCCACCACCCGGTCCTGCGGTGACACAGTAAGCCCCCGCTTGTAATTGTGGATGCTGTACATGTCGCCGCCCTTCTGGTCAAACCAGCCGCAAGCCTGATTGATCAGCCGGCTTTTATCAAGTCCGCGCAGCTTCTTTGTCACCCAGCCGGCATCAAACTGCCCCCAGCCTTCCTTAAATGGAATCCACGCCGCAATGCAAGGATGGTTATATAAATGCTTCACCATTCCGGTCAGATCGCGACAGTACTGTCTCCTGCCCTCGCGGTCCGCACGCTTGAACCTTCGGTAATTGCTGTCGGACATTTCTCTGGCAATGCTGTCGGAAAAATTCGCGATTCCCGCAACAAACGCCATATTATAAGCACCGCCTCCATTGGGCATATCCTGCCACACCATCATGCCAAGTCTGTCGCAGTGATAATAGAATCTTGGCAGTTCCACCTTAACATGCTTGCGGATTGTATTGTAGCCCATTTCCTTCTGCTTCCTGATATCATAGACCAGCGCATCGTCACTGGGCGGCGTCAGCAGGCTTTCCGGCCAGTAGCCCTGATCTAAGAGTCCGTTGAAGAAATACGGCTGATTGTTCAGAAAAAAACGCAACACACCATTTTCATCCCTGCCGGTTGAAACCTTCCGCATTCCGAAATAAGAAGTGACTTCATCTTTGCCATAGGAAATTTTCACATCATAGAGAAAAGGATGTTCCGGCGACCACGGCAAAAAATTGTCCAGCATAAGCAGGCAGTCCTTGTCCGGCTCTGCCTGCGCCTGCGCTATCATTTTATCATTCTCCATGACAGCTATCTGTATCACCTGCTCCGATGTATATGCATCCTTGGTCACACACTGGTCTTTTTCTTTACTGCCTGCCACCCCGGCTCCCTTTTCTAAGGGCTCATCCTGTTCTTTTGCCGTAACCGTCCTGCCTTCTACAGTCTTCACCCGTATCTTCACCGCGCCATCATCATAGAGCGGCGTGACTTTTATCCAATCAATATATGCTTCCTCCATACTCTCCATCCACACAGTCTGCCAGATTCCGCTCTGGGGCGTATAAAAAAGCGAGCTTAAAATTCCCTTTCTCGAAAGTTTCTGCTTTCCTCTCGCATGAGGACTGTGCTCCGTCATATCCATAACATGAACCGTCAGTACATTTTCCCGTTCCAATACCCCGGTCACATCAAAGGAAAAAGGCAGATACCCTCCCTTGTGTGCTCCCAGCAGCGTACCATTTAAAAACACCTCACATTCCTGATCGACGGCGCCGAAATGTAACAGTACACGGCTCTTTACAAACCCTTCCGGCAGCCTAAATATTTTCCGGTAATGCAGATACATTCCCGGATTCAATATCTCCTCCACGCCCGACAAAGCTGTCTCCGGCGAAAACGGAACAAGTATTTTCTGTCGATATTCATGCGGTTCTGCTTCTGCAGAACAATTGATACAGCAGTCCCATTCGCCATTCAGATTAAAATAGCTGTCCCTCACCAGATTCGGTCTTGGATATTCCTGCCATACCTGTTTACGATTCAATTCTCTTCCCCACCTGCTGAACAATTGTGTCATAATCCGCTCCATTTCTAATGACGAGTTTGTGTTTACACCACTTTATTGCATATAACAACTTACGAATCATTATAGCAGATTCCGGCTTTGATTCCTAGTATTTACGAAAAATCGCAAATGAAACTATATCTTTTCCAAGATTCCTATGGTACAATAGACGCAAGCTCAGCAGCTTGCGTCACAAGAATTGCAGAGCAATTCTTGCTGAAGTACTGTAAGATTACAGCATCTGTGCCTATGACACAATAGACGCAAGCTCAGCAGCTTGCGTCACAAGAATTGCAGAGCAATTCTTGCTGAAGTACTGTAAGATTACAGCATCTGTGCCTATGACACAATAGACGCAAGCTCAGCAGCTTGCGTCACAAGAATTGCGAGGCATATACTCTTACACAGCACATATTATCATAACTTATGGGGGACAAACTATGAAGCTTAACTACAAGCAAACTATTTTAATCGGCTTGGCATTTCTGTCTATCTCGGCTTTCTGGCAGATGTACGACAATATTATTCCGCTAATCCTAAAAAATTCTTTTCATCTGGGCGAAACGGTTACCGGCGTCATTATGGCAGCCGACAATGTCTTAGCGCTATTCCTGCTTCCGTTCTTCGGTTCACTTTCCGACAAAACGGACACAAAAATCGGCAGACGAATGCCATTTATTATTATAGGAACGCTTCTTGCAGATATTTTCCTTCTGATTCTGCCGGCTGCAGACCGCAGCCAGAATCTGCCGCTGTTCATTATCGTATTGTTTCTGGTGTTGCTTGCCATGGGGTTTTACCGTTCTCCTTCGGTGGCACTGATGCCCGATTTGACGCCGAAACCGTTACGAAGCAAGGGCAATGCGGTTATCAATCTGATGGGCGCTATCGGTGGCGTCTACTCACTGATTATGATTCGTTTCTTAGTGGGAAGCGGTACGACGCCAAATTATTTTCCTCTATTTCTATCCATTGCACTGCTGATGCTTGTATGTATTGCCATTCTTTTTATAACCATCAAGGAGAAAAAAATTGCGGCAAAGATGGAACCCGAAACCTCATCTGAACCTGAAGCGGACGCTTCCAGTCCCTCTTCCGGCTCCGCACTCGCGCCGGATGTAAAAAGAAGCCTCGTATTCATGCTGCTTTCCATCGCGCTGTGGTTTATCGCCTACAATGCAGTCACCACCGCCTTCTCCCGCTACGCGACACATGTCTGGGGTATGGAAAACGGCGGTTATGCAAACTGTCTGATGGTAGCGACGGTTGCCGCAATCATCAGCTATATTCCAATCGGCGCACTTTCCAGCCATATCGGACGAAAGAAAACTATCCTGATTGGCGTAGTCATGTTAGCTTTCTGTTATCTGTGCGCTTCTTTTTACAACAGCTATCATGTATCAATGAATATCTTTTTCGGTATCATCGGTTTTGCATGGGCGGCAATCAACGTCAACTCCTTCCCGATGGTCGTAGAGATTGCGTCCGCAGGAGACGTTGGTAAATATACCGGTTACTACTACACGTTTTCCATGGCGGCGCAGGTATTTACCCCCATCCTCTCGGGATATCTGTTAGAGCATGTCTCTTACCGGACGCTCTTCCCGTATTCCGTGTTCTTCTCCGTTCTTGCTTTCTTTACAATGCTCATGGTAAAGCACGGTGATTCCAAGCCGCAGAAGAAGGGCAGTATGTTGGAGAATTTCGACGTGGATGACTAAATGAGGGATAGAACACGGAACAGAATAATGCGGCATCAATAGAAACCGATCCAAAATATATTCCGGCATATTGAAAGGGAGATGATAATCTGACATCATCTCCCTTTCTGCCACTCTCACACCCACACCTGCTGGCTGTTATTTCTATAAGCTATTTCTTGATAAAGCAATAGATTCCGACAGAATCCATTTTAACTGTAACCGTATTGTTGGAAATGCCAAGTACCTCTACTTCCTGCCACTCACCCTTTACAGACTTGTAAACAGAAACGGAATCTCCTTCCTGAATACCTGCTACATAAAAACCAACTTCTGCATCATTGAAGTTTACACCGGGCGCCGCAATATCAATGACATTCAACACCGTTCCGCCTACAGCCTGTGCCTGTGAAAGCGCATAAGCAGTTGTACCGGACTGAACCGGGTTCAATGTAAATGTTGCATTGCTGGCTGCTCCGTTCACAACGCAGCTTCCGCCCTGTGCGATGGGCGCTGCCTCCGGAAGACCGGGTGTCTCAATGACTGCATTGGAAACATACTCTGCTACCGTCTTGCCATAAGCAGCTGCATCTGCCTCCACTTTGGGAACTGCAGGAGCCTGCGGCGCAACATATACCGGTGCAGGTGCAGGTGTTGCAACTACCGCATCTTCAATTTCCGGTACTACCACATAAGAGCTCGGACTTCCCGCCGCACTTACTGTCATGGAAGCTGCCAATGCCAGTGTACATGTTAATGCTACAAATTTCTTCATTTTCTTTCCTCCTTATTTTTTAGCAAACGTGGGTTTATATTAACACTAATGTGCTAATATTCATATACTGTTCTCTGTATCTGTCCAGCCGCATCTTTGACTAAGATTGCCGTCACCACATACTGGCTGTCCTCATCTCCGGGAACATCCGTCACAAACGTAAGCAGGAAGTGATAAGGAGTAATCTCCTCCCATCCTTCCCTGTACTGTCCGTTTTCATGCGCCGCTTTCTGCATATCCTGTATATACTGTTCACAGCCTCGATAATCAACCAGATTATAATCACGGAGAATACTGTGCTTTTCCTCTGTGTGGCAAGCAATCACTTCATAAGTCAGCACATTTCCCGGCAGATAAAGGTATACCTGCCCGTTTTTCTCAAAAAAGCTTTCGTTCTGGAACTTTGCAAGCCCGGACAGCATTGCCTCTTCCCCTGTGCTCTTCCCATGAACAATCGTGTTAAAATCACACATATTCATAAGATTTGCCATCTCCGTATAAAGACTGCCGCTTTCGCTTTCCTGCTTTTCCCAATCATGATTCTCATAGAATGTATCACTTTCTGCACTCTGGAGCACCGGAAAATCAACAGCCGCCCCCGGCACATAAACCCATGCAAAAACTTCGGGGTTTGTTTCCGTTAACACCTCAAAATCAATCCGTCCTCTCGTCGCCGTCTGTTCTTTAGCCGTCTTTGTCACGCCGCATCCACTGACTGCGACCGCCACCATCATCATGACTGCAAACACTTTCAGCCTGCTCTTTTTCACCGCTTCACTCCTCTTCATAAAATATATCCAGAATCATTTCCGTTAATTTTTCCTCATCCACATAGAACTCCTCATATTCCTCTCCCATTTTCGTTTCACCCGGCAGGGAATAGAATTGTATATTTTCCATATCATAGTCTTTCACCATCATTAGCAGCATCAGAATCCGATCCGTAGCAAGGTTCGTATACACATGCTCACCGCACTCTTTATATAAATGATAGGGAAACAGCCAGTCCTCCCGCATCTTACCTTTGGACGCTTCGAGAAACCCCTGCAAAAACTGTATGTCTCTTTGCAGCCGCCTGTCCGCCGATGCATATGATGTACAATCTCTGTATTTAACATACCAGAAAGCCTGATTATCCGTCAGTCGCAGTTCCTTCCCCTGCACAAACTCAGAATCCGCTTCCGGAAGGTTTTCCAACACCGTCACACAAACGCCGCCCACCGCATGGTTCATCTGCTCAACGACCCTCATATCGACAGCCACATGCCCGTGAACCGGGATTCCCATCATCAGACGCTGTACCGCCTCCATCTGCAAAACACTGCCTTGTTCCTTGTCCTGTCCAAAACCATGCTGCAACGCAAGCTGTGCCTGCTCGCGCACAAGATAAACACCGTCTTCATTATAAAAATCAATGTCCACCATACTGTTTCTGTTCAGACTGATGATACGGATAAGATTCTCCTGCGGATTCAACACACATAAAAAATTGGCATCCGCTTCCCCCTCCAGCATTTTCCCGTCCGGCGTATCCGTGTACGTGCCAATTGTCTCTCTGTCCTTATCCCATGTATAAACTCCCATCACAAGAAATGTAAGAAGTTCCTCATTATATTGGTATGTCTTATCCTTGTATGTGATTGTTTTTTCAAAATCATCTCCCGCTTTTGATATGTATAGTCTCTTTTTTTCTATTACGAAGATACTGGTTAAGCTAAGAAATAATAATATTAAACCAACTAAAACTTTCCGTTTTTTCATGTTTTATTTCTCCATTTCCCCATTCCCAGCATACTTATTTTAGAGTTTATAACTCTATTTGTCAATAGTCCACGCATTTTTATTTATACTAATTGTAAGAGGAATAATATATGAAATACAATGAGCGCATACGTGAAATCAGAGAGGAACATTCTTTGACCCAGCAAAAGATTGCCAATCTACTAAACATCGGTCAGCGTACCTACGCCGATTATGAGAGCGGCAAAACACGGATTCCTGTTGACAGCCTGCTGATTCTTGCCAGATTCTACAATGTTTCCCTAGACTATATTACAGGCGCAAGCAATGTCAAAACAAAATATCCACAAAAATAGGCGGCAGCATCTACACTTCTTAAATGCTACCGCCTATTTTTTATGTTTCTTTATCTTTTCTTCTCTATCGATACCACTCAAAACGCTATTTATGCAACCATCTACTGCACCCGTATCGTCGCTGCACTTGCCTCATATTCTTCCATGTAATCATAGTCACTGGTCTGCGAATAGGTAATCGCATAAGTTTTATCCGCATTAATAATATAGGCAAGCTGTGTGATGTTAATACTTTCCACCTGATAATGACATTTAATGCGGAATGCCGGATAACCGCTGACCTTGATGCTCTCAAAGCTGTCTATGCCAACTTCCACTCCGTCCCCGTACACCTGCCGCAGACTTTCCTGCGTCTGTTCCCTAAAGGCATCCTCATCCAGCAGCTGTAATGCCATATCCTGCTCCATGACCGCATAAGAAATCGTGGATGCATCAAGGGGATAACGTTCCTTTATGTACATGCCGGATACCTCTTCCGACTCTGCAAACCCTTCCGGCAAATCAAATGTACAGCCTCTGGTGGCATGCTTAGGCTCTACCACCGACGTATCCAGATGATTTTCCTTAAGCAGCTGCGCCGTCAGCTCCCTTCGCGTCTCCTCATCTATCTCCATCTGGGCTCTGCCCGCATTCGTCTCATCCGGCGCCACCGCCACATCTTGAAGTGAAATCTGTCCGTTCTCGTCTGTGCTCTCTACATCCGTTGAAGCTCCATCCGCTGCCGTACTCTGCCCGCCCGCTGTCGGTTCCGCGCTGCTTTGCATTTCTGCACTCGCCTGTACCGCATCCTTCTGCCCACATCCGCCTGCCGCAAAAAGCAGGTATCCCGACAAAGCTAACGCTGTCAGCCAACTGAAACTGATAGTTCTCATTTTTCTTTTCAATCTATGTACCTCTCTTACTAATCTCCATTCCGGAGCATTTGCGCGGTATGGAATACTACTTTACCAACGCAAAACACGAATCCCCGACCGCAGACATGACATGCTCGTGTCATGCCCCAATCTCAGAAAGTGCACGGAAGAACCTGCGGTTCTTCCGCTCTTTGTAGAAATTTCTTATTACATAAAAATCGTCGCTCTCTGTGTCCCATTTTACTGTGCTTCTTGAAACGTAGCGCACTCCGTCCCATAACAATTACATGCGCCACCACCCTTGATATCCACATGCTCCGCATGGCACTTATAATTACTATTATACATACATTTAACCGCTTCGCAATCAATACTGATTGTCCTGCAGGGATGCTCCAGCGAACTGGTATAAGAGCCTTCTTTTCTCTGTGCAAAGCTCTCGCAGCAGGTATCGTTACAGCAATCCGCATGGGTACCGCCTACCATGATATCACCTTTGCAGCAGCATTTATCCTTGTTGTAAGAACAGTTGTCAACTCCACATTTTAATTCAGCCATCATAACCTCCATTCTCGTCCGGTTCGCAAATTTGCCGGACGACTCTCTGATATAAGGTTATTCTTGCCGATTTGCTGATATTTTATACAAATTGAACCAGTATCTTTCCAGAAGATAGCTGCCGATTTCTTCAATCCGCATTCCTTCTGCTGACCATTCTTTTATGATATCGTCTCTGCTGTTAAAACTGCCGACGAACCAGACGTTTCTGCCAGCTTCACACCATTCTTTCACCACCTGCGCTTCCTCCACCACACCGTAAGGTCTGATGATATCCTGTATCAAAGTCTCCGGCGTACCACACCAGAGATAACTTTCTGTGCTGCAATCAAGATAATAAGAAGTGACCGCCTGCACTTGATCAAAATTATAAACAACAATATCCTCCGGTGCAATGGAAGATAATGCCTCACTTGTCTTACGCATAAGCAGCATCTTGTATTCTTCCTCACCCATAAAAGCACGGTAGTCGCGAAGCCCGATGACGCTGACACCGAGTACGACAACAACAATGGCAGTCCGCAGAACTTTTTCTTTTAAGTTATGGCATGAAACACACACATCGTTCCACATATCATGCAGTCCCACCGCAAAGGCGAGCCAGAAACAACCTAACGCCGGAATCATATAACGGTACACAAAAATTGGACGGACAGTCACAGATGCCGCAAACCCAAACAATACAAGTCCTGCAAGAACGCCAATTCCTGCTACGATGAAACCAAAACGGTCTCTATGGACCGGCTCCGGATGATGACAAGCCATCTCTATACTTTTCCAATCATTATCCGCGCATTTCTCTAAATTTATCTCTTTTTCTTCATTTTGTCTGCCATTGTGGTAGAGTTTTATTTGTTTTCTTAATTCATATCCAAACACTGCCGCATACATGATACATAATATCACCGCCAAAATAGTACTCAATGTTCCATTCGTGAACGCCGGCTTCATCACAAACTTCACACAGCCTCCTAAGGAACGCCAAGTCAGCGGAAGAATCCAGTAATTCTCATTCACTGCCGTAATCTGCTGAAACAGTGTATAGAGCCACGGCGCATAACAGACAATCGAAACCGCCACCCATAATACCCACTCTTTGATTCTATCTCTGTCCCTCATGATAAATACAATAAGCACATACAAATAAACCACGATTACCGCAACACATGCAAAATACTGCGTATATGCCGCCGCAAGTCCGTAACATGCCAATGCAGCTCCATGAACCTGCACTGCCGTCTGCCCGCCCTCTGCTGTAATCATTCCGTAAGCATGCAGAAATGCCGCCGTCACAAACCAAAGTGCATAGCCATACATCCGCACTTCCACCGTATAAGCGCTAAGCTGCGGCATGGCAACCGTGCAAAATAAAAACAACCCGCCCGTAAACATGCCGAATCTCTTACGGATAAAGGTCACACTGTACACAGTCAACGCCAAATACGGCAATACCGAAACCATCTTGGCAATCATGACCGGGTTTGTCTGTGTCGATATTAGTTTACATAAGTCTACAAAAAATTTGACAATGCAATAGTACAGCGGCGGGTGCACATCCCGCGCCGTAAACGCAACTAAATCACCGTAGGAATGCTCTATCATTCCCACGGTGAACAATTCATCATACCAGATATCACTGCTGAAGCATAACGTCAGACTTTTGCCCAGCATCATCACGCTTACTCCGAGCAGGAGATATCCCAAGATATCCCCGCCCGCCATTTTCTGTTTTTGGTTCATTCTTTCTGCGCCTGCTTCTTTGCGTCTTCCTGTACCACTTCCTGACGAATCTCCTTCGTCCTGATTTCCTTGCAAATCTGGTCAATAAACTCCTGCAGCGGTTTCACGCCTTCGTCACCCGCATAGCGGCTTCTGACAGATACCGTCTTATCCTCCGCCTCCTGCGCGCCGACCACTAACATGTATGGCACTTTGGCAAGCCTTGCCTCACGAATCTTGAAGCCAATCTTCTCGGAACGATTGTCTACCGTCACATCAATCTCATTTCGTGCCAGCTCTTTTCTGACCTCCTCGGCATATTCCTCATACTTCTCGGAAATCGGAAGCACACGAACCTGTTCGGGACACAGCCATGTGGGGAACTTGCCCGCATATTTCTCAATAAGCCATGCCAGCGTTCTCTCATAACATCCAAGAGAGGTTCTATGAATGATACATGGACGCACTCTGTCGCCGTTCTGGTCGATGAAATACATGTCAAACTGTTCCGCCAAAAGAGCATCCCACTGGATGGTAATCATCGTATCTTCTTTGCCGTATACGTTCTTGGCATTGATATCCACCTTCGGACCATAGAATGCCGCTTCTCCCACATCCTCCACGAAAGGAAGCTCCAGTTCTTCCAAAATATTGCGGATATGCGCCTCCGTCTCATTCCATACCTCAGGTTCACCAATATATTTCTCCGGATTCTCCGGATCCCATTTGGACAAATGCCATGTAATATCATCAAGCAGTCCTAAGGTTGACATAACATATTTTGCCAGTGCAATACACCCTTTAAACTCTTCTACCATCTGATCCGGTCTGACAATCAGGTGTCCTTCTGAAATCGTAAACTGACGCACGCGGGTCAGACCGTGCATCTCCCCCGAATCCTCATTTCTAAAAAGCGTAGATGTCTCGCCGTAACGAATCGGCAGATCGCGGTAGGAATGCTGGGTATTCTTGTAGCAGTAATACTGGAACGGGCAGGTCATGGGACGCAGTGCAAACACTTCCTTATCCTTCTCCTCGTCACCCAGCACGAACATGCCGTCTTTATAGTGATCCCAGTGCCCGGACATTTTATACAAGTCACTCTTCGCCATGAGCGGCGTCTTCGTTCTCACATAGCCCCACTCTTTGTCCTCCAAGTCCTCAATCCAGCGCTGTAACTTCATAACCATCTTCGTGCCCTTCGGCAGCAGAAGCGGTAATCCTTGTCCGATGACGTCTACAGTGGTAAACAATTCCATCTCGCGCCCTAATTTATTATGGTCGCGGCGCTTGATATCTTCCAAATGCTCCAGATACGCTTCCAGCTCCTCCTTCTTCGGGAACGCCGTACCATAAATACGCTGCAACTGCGCTTTGTTGGAATCGCCCCTCCAATATGCCATGGAGGAGGAAGTCAGCTTATATGCTTTAATGTTCTTCGTACTCATCAGATGCGGTCCGGCACACAAATCCACGAATCCGCCCTGATCGTAGAAGGAAATCTCTGCATCTTCCGGCAGGTCGCGAATCAGCTCCACCTTATAAGGCTCACCCTTTTCTTCCATGAATTTGATTGCCTCGGCTCTCGGCAGGGTAAACCGTTCAAGCTTGTGCCCTTCCTTGATGATTTTCTTCATCTCCGCTTCCAGCCTGTCCAAGTCCTCTCTGGAAAAAGGCTCCGCATCAAAATCATAATAGAATCCGTCCTCAATCGCCGGACCAATCGTCACCTTTGCATTCGGGAAAAGTCTCTTCACCGCTTCCGCCAAAACATGTGACGCGGTATGTCTGATGACCTTTAGCCCTTCCGCATCATTTGCGGTCAAAATATTTAAGTTACAGTCCTTGTCAATGACCATCCGCAAATCCTCAACCTTGCCATCCACTTCTCCGGCGCATGCCGCGCGTGCAAGCCCTTCAGAAATATCCATGGCAATGTCGTATATGCTCATTGCCTGCGCATACTCTTTCACGGAACCGTCTTTTAATGTAATTTTCATGTCTGCTGCCTCCATTCTATCATTTTTCTAGGTCCTCATATCGATTAACATTTGTTCTTTTCAATTCTCATTTTAATTGACCTTTGATTTTCTCAGTCCTTATATCAGCTTTTTCATACATTATGGCTGTCATTGTTGCCATTTTCATTACCATTATGGCATCCGTTACCAGAATTATTACTTCCATTATTGCTGCAAACCGAAATTCCGACGCCTTGCGTCAACGGTGCCGTCAAAAGACCAATACAAATTCCCGCCAGCAGACAGATCGCGCCAAGCAGGAAGAAATCCAATCCTTTGAGCGTAAAGTCGCCTTTCATAAGCTCTGTGGTCTTCTCTTTTACCTGTGCTGCTCTTTCTTTCAATTCTGTTGTTTTCATAGAGTTCCTCCTTTTTCTTTCCAACTCATTTACTGTGCTTCCGCTCTTTTGTAAAATTTCCTATTATGATACAAAAAATCCCCTGCATGACCATTACGGTAATGCAGAGGACGTATTGTTTACGCGGTTCCACCTCGCTTGTTCTGTGCGCACATGACGGCTTACCAGAACCTCTCATTCGACTGTAACGTAAGTCAACGGACCGGATTGGGGTCACTCAGAGTTAGTTTTCAGATGGTTCCGGCAAAAGCGCTTCCAGCACATGGCGCTTCTCTCTGTTGCGTTCCGCATCCTACTCTTCTCATCAACGTGTTCATCATATGAAATACTATGCTTTTGTTTCTACTATTCTATTCCATGCTAATTGAAATGTAAAGCACTTTTTATTCCGCCAGAAACTCACCCACCAAAAACCTTTCAAAAAATCCTGCAGCGATTGCCGGTCATAGTTTACATAACAACTCCTCTTCAATAATCCTTGCAGCGCAGGCAATGATTTTTGCGCACGGTCTTGTCTCATAAAATTCCGGCGTCCGTATAGAAGGCTTCGCACTCTCCTCCACACTTTCCAGTCCGAGCAGCTCCTTACAGATAATCGTGCCGTACTCTTCCTTGAAGCGTGCGCTCATCTTTCTGACCAGCGCATAAATATGCTCCTTCGCCGCCTCGTCCTGCGGGTCACCGTTGCCCTCTTTCAATCCTGCCAGCATCGCCATGGATGACACCGCACCGCATACCTCACGCATCCTGCCGACGCCTGCGCCCATTGCGCTGGACATCTTAAGCGCCGTCATACGATCCATGCCAAAACAATCCGCATACGTTGCAAAAACAGCCTGCGCACAGTTATATCCTTCTTTAAATGTCTCCACTGCCTGTCCCGTGCGGGACTCAAATTGTTCCTGTTCCATACTTTATTTCCCGCATACCACATAGACCGCCGGCATTTCCATTTCCAGCAATGCGGCGTCCTGTATGCATTCCTATCCTCTATGCATTCTTACCGCAGCACTTCTTATACTTTTTGCCGCTTCCGCACGGACACGGGTCATTCGGATACACCTTCGGCGCCTTGTGGATTGTGGTGGACTCCTTCTGTTCCTTGTACAGAGCCTTCTTCTTCTCTTCATCGAAGATATCGTTCCACTCTTCCAACCCGTAGAGCCAGTCCGCTCCTGCCGCTACCATATTTTTATAGAGCAGCTCTTTCTCAAAACCAAGATTTACCTCAGTATCTTCTTCCATCTCCTCTATCGGATTCGCCTGTTTCAGACTGTCGTTGATACCGTCCAAGAAACCGACCATCGTCATGATATCAACACTATATTTCTCCGCTAACTCCTTAACGGTTCCCTTCACAGTCTCATCGGGCGTTTTAAGCAGCTGTGCATAAATTTCCTTTTCTTTTAAGAAATACGCAGACCAGAGTCTCTGCAAATCACCCTTGTTCGCTGTCTCGGAATATGCCATATCCCGCCATTGTTTCAATAATGCCATCGTACTATACCACCTTTTATCCTAATAATATCAGACAACGCATGCACTGTACCCGTGCCATGCCTGTCCTATATCCGCACTGCAAAATCAGACTGCGGACATTTGATATCTAAGTATATAACATTTTCATAAAAAAGTAAAATTATATTTCCTTGCTTTTATCCTGCTTTTGTCGTCTTCCTGTCATCTTCTCAATTTAAGTCCTCAATTTCTATGCTCTTTGCTTTCTCTTTCCGTCTTTCTTTTCCAAAAGTATTGTTCCCTCTATCTTCGTTTTTCCTGCCGCCTTTTTCACTGTTACTTCTTTCACTCTTCCCTGCCTGCTGTTTCCCACTGTCTGTTTCCTCGTTTTTGCCGCTTCTTACCGCAGAAAAAATACCAACGCCAAAAATGCCCGCCACAAGCACAATGATGACCGTTCCCCAGATTTTGGAGCGTCTTGCGTCCGCACGATATTTTTCCACCGTCTCTACGACGAATTTTGTCTCCTCCGCTCCTGCAGCCATTTCAGCATCCAGCCCCTCTACATCAACCTCCACCTCAGCAAGTCCGTCTTGCTCCACATACCCCTCATTCCCCTGATAGATGACACGATACCAGCCGCCTTCTGCGGCTCCAACGGTAAAAACTAAATCATCCACCTGAAAAGTCATCAAAGTTTCCGCTGTTTTATCCGGCTCCGCCTTCATTTCAATGCGCTCCTTCGCTTTCATAACAGTACCCTGCTGCACTGTCTCTGCCGGCGCTGCATTTACACAAAGCGTAACCTGTCCCATCCCCGCCAGTCCACAGAGTATGACTGCCATCGCAGCATACCCCCTAAGCTGCATTTTCATCTTTCCTTTATCATCTGCATTTTTCATTCCTCGTCTCAACATTTTCTTGTGCTCCTTCCTTTTAATGCTTCTCCCCGAATCTTAATACCTGTCATTTTAACCTTTTCTTCCTTTTGAAACGCCGCAGACAAAAGCATCACAAAATAAATTGTCAGCGTATTTGCTGACGGGTTCCAAAACAACAGCTGTATCATAAAAACAATTGATATTAAAACCAAAATACCCGTCACAGGTTTATCCAGTCCGTAATTTCTCCGCAGCCTTCCAATCAGAAAAATAAAAAATATTACGATAAAAATACCCACCGTTGCTCCCGCTTCACGAAAGCAAAGATAAAATCCGCTCTCCCCCTGCTTTACCGCCTCGACAAGCGGAAGGGCGAATCCTTTCCATGCTTTCCCAAACATGTTATCGCCAAGCGAAGACCACCTGTCTGCACTAATAATTGTTCCCGCAAAAATGATGCCAAGCGCCATAAGCGCTCCCTTATAGACACGCCGCATTTTCCGCATAACGAGCCGTTCCAAGTCAACCCCTTCTGGAATTTTATCCCAATAATGGAAAAAAAGAAGCCCGCCGGCAACCAGCAGTAAATCCAGATATACACTATGCTCCAGCGAATAAGAAAGTTCTGTCAGAATCATCCGGGTATAACCTGTCAACAGACTCATATTACTCAGCATAAAGCCAAACAGAAAAAACATCTGCGCATTTCGCTTGACCATATGTGCTGTGGTCCTAAGTAAAACCGGCATTGCAATAAAATACGCCGTCATCAGCCACAGACTGATGCTATTCTGATTGACTAACAATGCCAGAAAGCCCACCCCAGTTACCGCCAGATAGAAGCAGGAACGCAGACGCTCCTTACAGAAACAATACCGATAGACACCGACCATACAAATCAAGAGAAAACAAGATGCCGCCGCCCCATTGTCCCCCATGACCCCGTATCCTTCCACCTGTATTCCGGTAAAATGCGGAAACAAAAAAACAGCGCAAACAAACAGTCCTCCATATAAGAGCACATCAAAATAAGTCTCTCTAAACTGCCTTCCCGATGACCCGCAAAGGTAAAGCATAACAAAAGCAAGCATTTCCGCGTTTCCCGAAAAGTCAATCGCCCCCTTATCCGGATCTTGGAACAACTTCAGAACAATTGACGCCACTTCATAGAAAATAACGAACACAACCATCAAGTCTGACCAATATCGTATCGGTCTAAATACCCCTCCTTCCTTTGGACACAGAAAAATATTTGCCGCCATCCATCCAAACGCCGCCAAAAAAAGCAGCAAGCTATAAACCGGAAAACCAGCTAATTTGATATCCTTTGTCAGAAGCATTGATATCGCAAGAAGAAATAAAATAAGTTTATCCGAAAGCCATATGGCATTGACTTTATCCGACATGTCGTTGTTCCTTTCTTATGATTCTATTTGACGATTTCATTTGACCACAGCAAATCCTGCAATTCTATCTCATTTCAAGCCTTCTCTTCTTCCCCAAACAGCTCCTCCTCCACCATCAGGCACAGACAATGATAGATTGGCAGATGGAGTTCCTGTACCTTGTACGTTTCCTGTTCCTCTACAGCAATCGCAACATCCGCCATATGCGCCAGTCTGCCTCCACCCTTTCCTGTAAGGGCAATCACTTTCAGCCCCTGCGCTTTTGCCACAATTGCTGCATATAGGATATTTTCCGAATTTCCCGATGTAGAGATTCCAAGAAAAACATCATTCTCTTCTCCATATCCCAGAATCTGCTGTGCAAAACAAAGTTTTCCATCCACGTCATTCAAAAAAGCCGTATTCAGACTGTTATGGTTACTCAGTGCAATTGCAGGCAGCGCCTGCTGCAGTTTATCGGACAGTTCCCTTCCCATATGATGGTCGATGCCCTCTAGTTTCGTTTTCAAGACTTCATCCAGTTCTCTGGGCAGGACAAACCCCTTCATCAGTTCGCCCACAATATGTTCCGCGTCTGCCGCACTCCCGCCGTTTCCGGCAATCAACAGCTTTCCATGTTGCCTAAAGCACGCTGTTAAAATTACAAAAGCTTCATCTATAGATTCTCTTCCGGATTCTAAAACCGGATATCTTTGTATTAACTCATCAATATAGTTTTTCATCGTTATGATTCCATCCCGATATTTACTTCATCTCATTGCCGCTTTGGCTGGTTTCTTCTTTAATTATATAAAAAGGCAAGTACCGAATATTGGGCAGTCATGAATCATGATCGAGTATCTTTTTGACACATTCCAAAAGACTGTGTGCAGTCAAAACACCCTCCACTTTCTCCGGACCAAGATACGCAACGTTACAACCTGCATTTCTGCCCGCTTCTACATCACTGACCGAATCACCGACCATCCATGAATTTTGTAAATCAATATGATACTTCTTAGCAGCCTGCAAGAATAACCCCGGCTTTGGTTTTCTGCAGTCGCAGACTTTTTTATAAGCAGTCCGTTCACCGGCATAGCCTCTGTCCGGATGATGCGGACAACAGAAAATATCATCTATATAGGCTCCCTCACTCCCTAACAATGTCTCCATCTTATTATGAATTTCTACCAGTTCCTCCCATGATACCTCCCCTCTGGCAATGACCGGCTGATTAGTGATTACAATCACAAGGTATCCGCTCTTGTTAATCAGCCTGACCGCCTCTGATACGCCGTCCAATAATACAAAATCATCTATATCCTTCAAAAATCCTACATATTTGTTGATGGTTCCATCCCTGTCCAGAAAAATAGCTTTCTGCTTCACCGATAAATTTCTTTTTGCCGCCAGCCCGGATTTGACATCCTGTTCCACCGCATAATATCTGTCCGGCGTTCCCATGTCTTTGACATACTCCGGAGAATCGTAAATCGATAGCTGCCGCCTCTCAATCAACGGCTTTAGGATATCACGGTCCAAATCCCTCTTTTCTGGCATCTTAAATTGCTCCAAAAGCGCAGGCGAAAGTATATGCAGACCGGCATTCACCCTGTTTTTATACCATTTTCGTTCATCTTCTTTTGTCAGCCATTTTGTGACGATTCCCTCCCTGTCAGCAACTATAATACCGCTATCATATGGATGGCTGTTAGGATGGGTGAATATCGTCGCCAGTGCATGGTTCTTCCGGTGCGCCGCAAAAAACAGCGAAAAATCCACATCAAAAAGAATGTCCCCGTTAAGCAGAAGAAAATCCTCTGCAATGATTTCCTTCAAATAATAAAGCGCACCTGCCGTTCCAAGCGGCGTATCCTCTTTGATATAGGTTATATGTACACCATACTGCCCACCATCTCCAAAATAGTCTTCTATTACATGTCCCAGATAACCAATCACCAGAATAATATCTGTAAAATGATACTTTTTCAGACGCTCTATCTGATACGCAAGGATTGGTTTGCCGTCTATTTTTATCATTGGTTTGGGAACTTCTGCGTTTATGGATGCAATTCTTGTTCCTCTTCCTCCAGCCATGATTACTGTTTTCATTCTTTACTCATACCTTTCTTTTCATCGACAGCTTGCATAGAGAAAGCGTCTTTTGGCACCAGAACTCTATTACATAAAAAGCTCCCGGCGTAAGACAATCACATATCTTACACCGAGAGCTTTCCTTCTTCCCACTCTGTCTTTTTCAACGCTTTTCCCAATAGCAAAGCTTACCAGTACAGCTTCATGTCGCGCTCTACCTCTGTATCTGCCAAATCAAACTTCTCTTTCAGCTTTGCAGCTGTCTCCTCAAATGTCATCCCGAACTCACGGCAGAGGGAAACCATCGCTTCTATCCCTTTCGCCAGACCCTGTATCATTCCTTCTGCCTTTCCCTCTGCCTTTCCCTCTTTTTTCCCTTCCACTTTTCCCTGCTCTATCCCTTTATCCCAAGCTTCTCCAAGCCAGTCTCTCATGGTACACGCTCCTTTCTCTGTTCCCTGTGATTCTTCTGCTTCTTTATCCTTCCGGAATCCCTTTTCCAGTTCCCGGTATCGGTTATCCCCAAGCAGTACGACCAGCAGCTCCCGTAATGCCCACGGATGCTCTATCCTCCGGTTAAAACACTCTTCATCCGGATTATCTGATAGAAATTCCAGTACAATGCGCATGTCGCCCGTAAACTTCTGTACCGTTTCTTTCGGAAGGTGCCGCATCTCGAATACATGAAGCTTTTCATTATCAATATACTTCCAGAGTCCTTTTGTTCTCCTCCCATCCCTTTCCTCCTCTGTCCCATGACAAAGACCGAAATGGAACGCAGGCTCTGCCACTGTTCTTTTAAAAAGTTGAATCTGTGGCGAAATGCCTGAAAAAAAATACACCTTGAACGCAGACCTGCAAAGTGTGAACCGATTCTTCTTTCTGATGGTCTTACCTTATCACAAAAAGAATGGATGTGCAAGTGCTTTGGATAATATTTTTTTGGTTTTTCAATATTTTTTGAACGGTGTAAGATATATAATTGTCAAGGTGCGTTTAGTATTTTTTGATAATATCTATGTATGATACTCTTCCGGCGCATAGTAGAGCACTCTCGTCCCACCGTTTTCAAAGGAAAACGGAATATGCAATAATCCGCTCATTGCCATCTTTACCGCCTCCTGTTGCTCTGGTCTGACATAAAAAAGCAAGAATCCACCTCCACCCGCTCCGAGCAGCTTTCCACCTAGTGCGCCTGCTTTCATTCCTTTTTCATAAAGACCGTCTATCATATCTGTCGAAACTTTTTTCCCCGTCTGTTTCTTCAGTTTCCAAGAGATATCTAACAATCTGCCAAACTCATCCAAATCCGTATACTTATCTGTCAGAACCCCCTCTGCCGCACTTACGAGTTGATACATCTCATCCAGATATTTCTTTTTTCCGTCTATATCGTTAACATGGTTCGCAGACTGTATCTTTGCGGAAAACCGGGTAAAGCCGGTAAAAAACATAAGCAGACTGTCATTTAGCCGCCGCTTCCTCTCCGGTGCAATGATGACCGGATGCACTTCATATCCATCTGCACGAAAGTCAATCCTGTTCAGCCCGCCAAAAGACGCCGCAATCTGATCCTGCCATCCCCCTGCCTCGTCGCATAGCGTTCGTTCCAGATAGATTGCTTCATCGGCAAGTTTCCCCTTATCTGCGTATTTGCCTTTTAAAGCATAAAAAGCATTTAACATCCCCACCGCAAACGAACTGCTTGTCCCAAGCCCGGAGCGCGCCGGAAGATCCGCCTCATAGGTCAGTCGGATTTCCTGCATGTCCAACATCTGCATGGCATTTTTAATCAAGGGATGTTGTATCTTTTCCTCCGAACATACCCGCTCAATTCTTGAATAAGAAAGTTCTGTTTTATAATCAAAAAACCGTGGCAGGTGCCGCACATTGACATAGCAGTATTTATCAAAAGTCGTTGATATGACTGCACCATTATTCTCTTTAAAATAATTTTCCATGTCTGTTCCGCCGCCAAAAAAGGACATCCGGAAAGGTGTCTGAGTGATAATCATAATTTTTATTTCCTTATTTTTCTATATAAAAAAGCTCCCGGCATAAGACAATCACATATCTTACACCGCGAGCTTTCCTTCTTCCCGCTCTATTTTTTCAGTACTCTCATCAACAGCCAAGCTTACCAGTACAGCTTCATGTCACGCTCTACCTCTGCATCTGCTAAATCAAACTTCTCTTTCAGCTTTGCAGCTGTCTCCTCAAATGTCATCCCGAACTCACGGCAGAGAGAAACCATCGCTTCTATCCCTTTCGCCAGTCCCTGTACAATGCCTTCTGCCTTTCCTTCCACTTTTCCCTGCTCTATCCCTTTATCCCAAGCTTCTCCAAGCCAGTCTCTCATGGTACACGCTCCTTTCTCTGTTCCCTGTGATTCTTCTGCTTCTTTATCCTTCCGGAATCCCTTTTCCAGTTCCCGGTATCGGTTATCCCCAAGCAGTACGACCAGCAGCTCCCGTAATGCCCACGGATGCTCTATCCTCCGGTTAAAACACTCTTCATCCGGATTATCTGATAGAAATTCCAGTACAATGCGCATGTCGCCCGTAAACTTCTGTACCGTTTCTTTCGGGAGATGCCGCATCTCAAATACGTGGAGTTTTTCATTATCAATATACTTCCAGAGTCCTTCCGACAGGTTTTTCCTTTGAAAGAAACTCCGGATGCTGCGTTTCCCACTCCATCGCTTTTCTCCCCAGTACAGCACCAGCTCCACAACCGGGCAGACCTCTTCCGACTGCCTGTTGTACTGGCTCCTGTAATAACCGCCTGTATAACCACACTTTCTGAGAATCATGCGGTCATCCGGCGCCGTCTGGTTTGCCAGCAGGAACAGTACGCTTGCCCTGCCGTCAGTGATTTCATATTTCGCAAGGTCCTCTGTCTGGCGTCTCAATTTCCCGTCCAAGTCCATGTAACGGGTTTCCACTGTCGCCGGGCGTAAATTTGCCGGCTTCACGACGGCATCCCCCTGATAGACCAGCGCATTGATAATGTCCGCAAACACATCCGGGTAGTCTTCTAATTCTTTCTCCGGAATGTCATAATCCTTTTGTTCTCCTCCCATCCCTTTCCTCCTCTGTCCCATGACAAAGACCGGAATGGAACGCAGGCTCTGCCACTGTTCTTTTAAAAAGCTGAATCTGTGGCGAAATGCCTGAAAATACACCTTGAACGCAGACCTGCAAAGTGTGAACCGATTCTTCTTTCTGATGGTCTTACCTTATCACAAAAAGAATGGATGTGCAAGTGCTTTGGATAATATTTTCTGGTTTTTCAATATTTTTTGCACGGTGTAAGATATATAATTGTCAAGGTGCGTGTAGTATTGTTCCAGTCTCATCACTGAAGATAATCATACAGAAAGGTCGTTGACTAAAATGCTATTTCATTACTTATCAATTTGCAGATTTTGGTAAAAAATAATATGTAATATTATATTTCCTAAAATTTTACTAACATAAAAATCTTTTCTCCTAAACTACCACATAAAATACATTTACATGCCATATTTTTTCTCCACTTCCTTTTTTATTCTACCCACAATATTTCTAAACCTTTCTTTTCTCCAATGAATCAATAACATCAACACATTCGATATAATAAAGCAAAAAATCATCAACAATATAACGTCCCTATATGTCGTACACTTAACACACTTACTTACAAAATAGGTGATTGCAGAAACCCCTGCCGCCTCTATCATATAAATTAGAATATCTTTATAATAATTCAGTTTGTTATCTTTAAAATAACATTTAAATGTTACATTTACGACCCAAGGAAAAGATACAATAACATCACTAATAATCGTTGCCACAAATACGCCATTAATCCCCCATGTTCCAATTAATACAATGTTGAGAATGATATCAAGCAAGGTGCATATATATGGACGATATCTATCCTGCCACCACAATCCCTTCGCATCCTTATATAACGACAAAGAATCTTTCATTTTCCAGAGATAAAAATATACGACCAGTAAGACCATTGTATTTTCCTTAAATAGCAAATCTTCTCCAACCCACACTTTCATAAAGGGCTGAAACAGACTTAATAAACAGGCGGTACAAACTGTAATAATCCAATTATAGGAAAAAGTAATATGAACAAAATCTTCATAATTTTCCTGTCTCGTTTTCGTAATGATTTTGTTCCCAATACCTGCCATCAAAGAAGTCCAAATGACATCTAGCAGGCTAATCATTCCCTGAATGATATAAAAATAATTATTATAAATTGCACTGACCGTTAATCCCAAGAAAAAGGATATTGTTATCGTATCAGCCGAAACAATGCTCACACTGTATAACTTCTGTCCAACCAATGCTTTTGCTTTTTTTATTATTTCATTACGACAATGTACTGGCTCTTTCCCTATAAAATACTGCGGAAACTTTTTTTGTGCCTTGAGCGTAATCCAAATATTTCCCAAAATTGTCATGAGCGGCAGTACTGCAACGAAAAAGTAATAATTTCTACAAAAAATGATTATGATAATTTGTAACCCATATTTAAATATGTTAATCACCATATTTACTTTTGTTATCGCATCGTTTCTTTGGTATGCCGAAAACAGTAATCCTCTATACGCTAATACACTATAGCTTACAGATGTATTCAACAGATATAAGAAATATATGATATAAATATTTATCTCCGTCGGATACTCCGCATCCTTGATCAAATATGGAATAAAGGGAAAAAGAAACATTCCTATAATCAAAATCACGATACCAATTACCGATAAAAATCTCTTATACATCCCTAAAATGTTAGAAACCGTATTCTTATCATTTCTGGCAATTGGTTCATACATACTCTGCACAATAGCAGTTCCAAATCCCAATTCTGTTAAAGACAGAAATTGTAAAATCGAAGAAAACAGCCCGTTTAAACCAATATACTGCTCTCCCAATATCTTAATAATTGCAGTTCTTACGATAAATTGCAGAATAAAAACAAGAAACTTATTTGCAAATCCAAAAACTATATTTAAAGTAAAATTCTTCTTTACTTTATACTCATACATTTTTATCACTTTCCATTTCAGCTAACATATTATTCACCGCTTTCTTCCATGAAAATAGTTCTAATTGCTGCAAACTTTTTTGAATCTGCCGCAATCTATAATTTTCATTATAAAAATATTTTTCATAAGCTTGTATATGCTGTTCATCACTATCCCATTCAATCAAAATACCTGCATCCCCAACTACTTCTGGAATTGATGAATTATTACTTGCAACAACCGGACAGCCACATTTCATCACCTCTAGTAATTGCACACCAAATCCCTCATATTGGGACGTATAGACAAAAAAAGAGCACCACTATAAAGATAAGGTAAATCCTCCTCTGCCACATACCCTACTCTACAAACTATGTTTGAGAAGCCATCTATTTTAGAAACAGAATCATTAAATTCTTTTATAAAATTGTCCCAGTGACCACCACCCCAAAACCAATACCAAATCCTCAATCTGATTTCTTTTTATAAATTCAATAAATGTCTTTACTATTCGTATTAATTTTTTTCTAGGTTCTATTGTACATAAGCTAAAAACATATTTCTTATCAAGAGGAATATGATACTTTTGCTTTATAAACAATATTTTTGCTTTGTCATTGCACGGTACAAACTGCTCTGAACATGCATGATACCCCACTCTAATTCTCTGAGACATTAGTCCTTTCTTATAAGTCAAAAAATCCCTTTTGGTATTCTGTGAATTTGCCCAAAAAGTTCTTCATCATTCATAGTTTCCACCAAACGCTTTATCCAATATTTACGTAGCCCATTCACTTCCGGGTAATATTCCGGATACATAAACGGTATTGCATCATGAAGCACTATACCGCTTTTTATTCTGCTATTTTTCACTTGATATTCTCCCTAATCTTTCACTGTAATCTTATATACATTAGCTCTTTCTTTCATTTTTTCTATTGAACGTGGGTAACTCCCTTTTGTCCTCTCTAAATTTTCTCCAGCTATTTCAAATTCACTGATCAACGAAACCTGTAATCGTTCGTCGCTGAACGCATTTTCATCACCAATAAAATAAAGGAAATCTTCTCCTTCTTCTAAGTAAGACACAAGTTCACTCTCGCTATACTTTTCAGACAAATGATGAAGCCTATCCAAATAATAAACATTCTTATCAAATATAAACCGCAATGTTGTTGCCAATCGTGTATTTGATGTATAATATACTTTATCTTCCTCCAGCATATCCGCCAATACCTGATATTGCCTGTCTATACCATCATAAATCCTTGTTGAAATAAATGATTCATCTTGGCTGATTAAATACCCTGCTACCATCATTACTATTAAAGCATTTGCTATTTTCCCAAATTGTGAGCTATAAAAATTCATCATATTCACAAAGCATATCATAACAAAAGGAATACCTAATAATACCCATCGTCTTGACGCCCACATATGATCTTCTGAAATAGAAGGGTGTATCAGGTAAAGAATAAAAATTCCTCCTGCGCTAAAAAGAAACAACATACATCGGTTAACCTCATCCCTATTTCTGTTTATAATCGCTTTTATGCCTATAGGTACGCATAACAAAACAATGACCGATGTATACCATGTAAATTCTTTTGCCGCACGCACGTCAAAAATATCTCCACCAATCTCCGGTCTAATAACCAACAAAAAAAATATCACAAACAAATAAATCAGAATAAATATATTTTGTATTCTTTTGTTCAGCAGAAAATTTCTAAAAGAATGATTCCTAAATAAAAAATTCACAGTTCCAATCATACTCAGCATTATAACTTGTACCAGCATCATAAATACCAAATTCTGACGCTGATCATATAAATAGGAGTAATTGTGTGACAGACCATATAAAATGGTCAATACGGAGCCCAAAATATAGGTTCCTGTCAATGTAAACATATAATACTTTTTCTCTTTTTCAAAAATACATATCCAGAACGTAGTCACTAAAATTCCTAATCCAAAAACAAAACTGTCAATCCGAGTCAATGTCGCAAGTCCAATCATTATTCCAGAAAGAACAGCATATCCTCTTTTTTCTTCATCCCATCCCTTAGCAAATAAATAAAAGCAGCAAAAAAACAGGCACTGCGCCAATATTTCACTAAAAGCCGCTCTTGTATTCCATAGAAAGGCTGGTGAAAGAAGTATACAATAACATGACAGCAGTGCATGATATCGATTACCCAAATAGTCTCTGATAAAACAATAAATCCAACATAATGCTAAAATTCCAATAAATCCATTCATTCTGATCAACAGTGGAATTTCCCCCAGTACATAGCCTATTGCTAATGCAACCGGAAACAATGGCATAAATTGAAATTCATATGCACCGTAACTTTCAGCCGTTCCATATTTATATTTTGAATATAGTCCCGGATATCCCAATTCAAACCAGCTTGAAATCTCTTCATAATTTTCATTTACAAACTGATCCTCCTCGTATTCAAACATTCCAGTTTTTGCAATATGTATTCCCTGCGTAAAATAAAGCCCATCATCTCTTCCGCCATACATATTCATTGATGGAAATCCCAATAAAAGCTGCATAGCAATAAATAATAATATTATCACAAGCGGATGCACTCTGACTTTTATTAACCATCGCAAACTTACTCTGTTTGTTAGAAATAGAAAAATGCCTATGATACAATCTATACATAATAACGATATTACCATGGAAAGAAGTTCAAATATTCCTATAAGGGAAAATACAAAACCAATAAATACTAAAATGAAAAAAGCCCCTGTTATACCTGCAAGCAATTTTCTGTTTCCCCGTTTATCCTCCCATAAAATGGACAGTTCTAAAATCAAAATACACCCCAAAATTATCAAAGCTATTTTAGCAATTGCATCCACTTGCTTCTTCTCCTATTACTTCTTTCATTCTATTTATGATGATTTTTCCCGCATTTTTCCATGAAAATTTTTCAGCCTGCTTTAATGCTTTTATACTCATTTCATGCCTAAATTCATCCTCATAATAATATTTTTCATATGCCCGTATATGTTCTACATCACTATCCCATGGAATTAAGATTCCAGCGTCTCCAACCACCTCCGGCAATGATGAATTATTGCTGACGATAACCGGACACCCACAGCTCATCGCTTCCAATGGTGGAAGCCCAAATCCTTCATACTGCGATGTATATACGAACCATTGCGCTTTGCTGTATAAATACGGTAAATCCATGTCCTCAACATATCCTATTTGAATCACATACTTTTCCCATTTTTCATTAGAATTTCTTGCCTGCATAAACTGTTCTGCAAAGGAATTCCATTCAGCTCCTCCCAAAACATAGAGCATATCTTTTATTCTATTTTTCTCTACAAATTCCAAAAAGGTTTCAACTGCTCTAATTAAATTCTTTCTAGGCTCTATACTGCAAAGACTGAAGATGTACTTCTTGTCTGTCGGTATATGGTACTTCTTCAATACTTTTGTCTGTTGCTCATCATGATGCCTGAATTTCTCATCACATGCCAGCGGCACTACTGTAATCTGCTTATCCGAAACTTTTTTCGCTAATTTCAGAAAATCATTTTTTGTACACAATGAATTGGCAAAGTAGTAGTCTTCTCCATTCATATTATTTATTAAATTTCTAGTCCTGTAGTTGTACCAATGTACTTGTGGATAATATTCCGGAAATTTATATAAAATCGTATCATGTAAAAAAATAAACTTTTTCATCCCTTTTTCTTTTTTAATCACAAAGGGATACATCTTATCGGGGGAGAAAAAAATATCATAATCCTTCAACTGTTTTCTTGCTCTTGGAGAAAAAAATATATACAAATAACTTATAAATGTTATAATCCGTTTCAATGCCTTAATCCAGAAAAGATTCTCTTGGGGCAACAAACGACATAATTTTGATAAAAAACGTATAAAAGCCAAATTTTCAAAAAGAATCTTACATTTATAATCTGCAAATTCATTATTCAAAACTACTCTGGTATTCGGCATTTTTCCTACATCCGTATAGACTATAAGTTTAATTCCTTCCTGCTGAGCCAATTCTTTAAGTATGTTCCATGCAACAACAAAAACTCCTGTTCTAACACCGCCATCTCCAAATATGCTGCCATCAAAAATTATTTTCATAATTTTTCCGCCTCGTCTTTACATATACACTTCCTTAATCAATTCTGCCCACTGACTCGCAGATCTGTTCCAAGAATGCTCCTCTAATATTTCCGAAATATTACCATATAGTTTTTTCTCCAATATTTCGTTCAAATCCACAGCCTCTCCAACCGGATTAATATAGTGAATTGTATCTCCATAAATTTCCCTCATTACAGGAATATCAGATGCTATCACCTGCGTTCCCAAAGACAATGCTTCCAGTGGTGGAAGTCCAAACCCTTCTTCCAGTGAAGGAAATAATAAGGCCTTACAATTTTCCATAAGATACTTCATAAATCTTTCTGAAACATGTTCAAGAAAAATCGTATTAGGAAGTTCACAGCTGATAACGTCCAAAAAGGCATAGGGTACCTTTCCCGCTATCACAAAGGTTTCCTCCGGCATCTTCTTAGCTTCATTAATAACCCACTTTATATTTTTATGCGGATATAAATTTCCCAGAGAGAAAAAATAATTTCCTTTCCTTATTCTTTCATCGTCAGACTCATTAGCGGAATGTATTTCTTTCATATGTTCCCATCCACTTCCGAAAACTTTAATTCGATCTCGCTCTATATGAAATTGGTTCGCAATACATTCTTTGGAAAATTCGGAAACTGTAATAATAAATTTAGCCGTCTTTTTTTTCATATAAGCTTCCAAATTAGAAACATTTCTTCCTATCATGCGCCTTAAAATGAGTTTTCCACCTTTCTTTTGTAACGTTTCCAATTCATATTTATCCCTACGTGCCCAAATAGTATCATGCAGCATCGATAACGAATTCTTTACATATTCAACATGATTCGTAAAATTAATACACCCTGCTTTATTTTTATTCACATATCTTGCAAAGCTTGTATTTCCCCATAAGATACCGACTGTTTTCTCATCTCTTTTTCCCACTCTGGTCACTCTGATATTTTTTAATTCTGGTACATTTACAGCATCACGGGGAACTACTAATTCTATCTCACCTTCCGTAAAATAGTTATCCAATCGTTTTACGATTTCTGTTGCATATCGTGGAATACCGTTTATATGTTTCTGCGTAAAATAACCATTTATCATTACTTTTTTCATTTCAACTATTTATTCCTCACTATCTGAACTCCATTGATATAAAATCCTTATTATCAATTCTAAAACATACTCTTTACGGCATCTTCATACTGCTTTACAACATTACGCCAATCAAATTTTTCCTTTGTAAAGAAGATGACTCTCTCACGCAATTTTTCTTTATTCTTTTGATTCAATACCAACTCTATTTTTTCCAGAAAAGCCTCCGCATTCCGACTCTCCACAAGGTATCCATTTTTCCCTTCTATAACCGCTGTAGAGATTCCGTCTACATCGGCTGCAATAACCATATTACCCGCAAGACTTGCCTCTATTGCCACCAGACCAAACCCTTCCATATCATTTTCAACTCTTATATTAGGCATAACAAAAACATCCGCATTCAGATAACACATATTTAACTCGTCATCAGAGACATCTGTTATCATCCGCACCTTTTTTTCTAAATGCTTTTCATGAATGGTCTGCTTAACCAGTTCATAGTCCGGTCCATTTCCGACTATCAAATATAACGCACTCTCCGGCAGACAAGGAACGACATTTCTCACAAACCAGTTTACCCCTTTACGTTTCACCAGCCTGCCCGCTGTCAAAATAATATCTTTATCCTCACTGTATCCATACTTTGTTAAAAATAGAGCCTTATCCCGCTTTAACCCTTTATATCGTTCTTTATCCACACCAGAGGGCACTGTTATTGCTTTATAGATTCCTCTATTCGTCAGCAACTGTTTTGTAGCATCACTATTGCATACGTATATATCAAAACTGTTCTTTGCAAATTTCCGAATATACCATTGATAAATACTGTTGGCATAAGTAATATCCAAGCCATGCACCGCCACCAGCCTTTTCGTTTGAGGGGAAAATTTTTTACACACATTTCCTGCCAGACACATTAGCAAATCACCAACAAAAATAGCGTCATATTTTCTGGCATTACATATTATGTAAAAAATTACATAAGGGAAAAACCACAATAAATGAACCTGCGATTTACCAAGCACAAGCATGGTTACATCAAAATCCTCTTGATTTATTCTGGGAAAAATTGCCGAGCAAAATGTTGACATTCCCCCTAGACTCGGATAATACCGTCTGGATATACAAAGCAGCTTTATCTTTTGATTCGTCTTCATCTATTTTCTCCTGCCACCCTTTACTTCCTTCGCCAATCTCACCCGCAGCCCCGTATCCACAAAATCACAATGCTCACAGAATTTATTTCCCTGCCTGCCATTCCTCAACTTCTGCCGCAGACTTTCATATTTCTTCCCTGTCCAGATTTCCTGCACTGTTTCATCCTTAACATTGCCCAAATTTGTCACTTCCCTCACATCACAGCAGCATATGCCTGCCTTTCCGTCCGGATAGATTACCATATCCGTATAAGGAAAAAGACACGGTTCCTTAATCACAGATGTTGGCTCCTTTTTATTCGGGGAAGAACCGGCTCTGTTTGTCAGAACCTCCCCGATATACCTTATCTTAATCTGCACATCCATCTTCTCATGCAGGGACGGATTCTCTTTTAAATAGTCATAAAGCTTAGCAATATTGGGATGCAGCTTTCTGTTATCGCAATAATTGTTAATGATAAATAAATCTGTATACGGCGCAATCTGTTTGAACTTCTCAATATCAAGCAAAAGTCCGTTTGTAAAAACCTTGATTTTTGCCTTGGGAAGCTTCTTGCGTATATATTTATGGAATGCAATCATTCTGGTATCCATAAACGGCTCATTATTCACAAACAAAGATATGTAACCTGCATAATCCCAATCTGCTATCTGGGAAATCACTTTTTTAAAAAGTTCTTCGTCCATTCTGCAAAAAGGCCGGCTCTCGTCATTACGGTTTGCCGCGCAAAAAGAACATGTACTGTTGCATCTGTTAATCGTCTCTATCAATATATTTAACGGCTGCGGCTTTTCCCGGCTGTCACAAAAATAGTCAATATATTCCTGTGATGCCTTTCTTCTTTTTATATATTGTAGTTTCAAATAAGCGTCACTGGATAGAAACGGAAGGTATTTTCTTGCCATCCACCCAAGCCTGCCCGCATAAGTCGATATTGATACACTCAT
>CANOEC010000015.1 GCA_947564735.1 uncultured Lachnospiraceae bacterium
AAGCGGCTCAAAATTCAGTATTTATCAGCATTTATGACCTAGTCAGCAGACACTACTTAAACTGCTCTATATGTCCAACCGAGTGAATTGCCTGATAAGATCGCAATACATAACCCAACTGCGGATGTTCCTCTAAAAATAGCAAATAATCGTCCATGGCATCTGGCACAAACAAGTCATCATCTCCCATAAGCATTATCCACTTTCCACTAGCTTGTTGTATGCATTGTCTTAAATTCTTATCATATCCACAATTTTCTTTGTTTTCATGATAACATATCTTATACTTGCTCTCTGACTTAAATCTTTTAATCTGTTCCCGTACTTCTGTCCGCCTAGGGGCATCATCCTCACAGATTACTATCTCTATCTTGTCACTAGCTTTAATATCAATAGATTTCAGTAAGCGATATAATTCTTCGGGTCTATTATAACTTGGTATACATATCGATAATAATAGGGTATCTGCCATTGATACATCTCCTTTTTTTATTTTATTCTTGAATTTCTCCCCAATTAGCATAATTCCTCTATCCTAAATCTTCTCCCCTCCCATATTCATGCTCCCTCTTCATATATTTTCATATATAAATCTAAATATTTTTGGTAACATAAATCTTTTCCATACATCATGGCTTTTGTCCTACACGCTGCCCTGTCCACGCAACTTTCCAACTTCTCAATTGCATTTATTACTCCATCAATGTCTCCCCGCTCCACTATGATTCCGCAAGTTTCATCTATAATTTCCGGACTCCCTCCTGTTCGATACGTTATCACTGGTGTCCCACATGCCAGTGATTCAATATTCGTAGTGGGAAAGGTATCTTCATACGTTAAATTCAAGAAAATATCCGCTGCAGAATAATATTCCACCAGTTCCATGCAACTTTCTGTTCTTTCTACCCCGATAATTCCCGCAGGCACTTTTTTCAACTGTTGCTTAGATAAGCCAACTATACAAACTGCATATTTATCGTTTATCCTTTCCGCAATTTTAAACATATCAAGCAAACCCTTTTTATTTGTCCATACGCTTGCGACTCCTAATAACAGTTTCGTATCCCCCAGCCCTAATCTTTTCTTAATATCATTATGTGTGTATTTATACAATTCTAAATCTATCCCATTATTTATTACTGTACACGGAATCCCATTTAAATACGAATGAACCACCTGTTCCCTCAGCCACTTTGAAGGCGTCACAACCACCATTTGTTTTATGGAACTGAAAATTTCTTTCTTTCTATTATAATTTTCATTCACATGGCTGCCATTCCATGTCGCAGGATATCCGTTGAGATTAGCGCAATTTTTGCATTCTTTTCTCCATTGCTCACATCCAACTGACTCATAATGTGCACAATGTCCTGTAAATGCCCAGCAATCATGCATCGTCCATATAACAGGTTTCTTATATTTCCCTAAAAATCGAAATAACAATTCATAATTCACATAATACCCATGAATATTATGCAAATGAATAATATCCGGCTCAAAAGCACAAATGTCATCAATCAGTTTTCGGGTCTTTCTTTTAGAATACAAACCATGTCGATCTGTAAGACGCGTCATAAAAGCGTGCGAATACAAATCAAACTTATCACCTATTTTAAAACTGTCAACACCTTTCGGCGCACTCCCTCTTCCGTACGCAATCCTGCATTTCCCATTCTCTTTATCAATTATTCTACTTAAGTCTACTGCAATTCGTCCCGTACTCCCTGTTCCACAAACAACATTAATCTGATATATCTTCATTGCTATCCCTTATAATCCGCTCCATAATCTCAAATAATTTTTGTTTATTAAAGTGAGCATCCGCATATGCCTGTGCCTTAATGCCCATTTCTTTTCTTTCTTCCTCTGAACAAGATTTCAGTATCTTGACAGATGCACATACCTCTCTAAAATCTCCGGCACAAACCACCCTACCACATCCTGCGCTCTCTACAATTTTCTTCGTTTCTCCCCCTGCAACTGCCAAAATTGGCATTCCACATGCCATATAGGATTGCAGTTTTGCAGGAATTGTCATTTTAAATATGTCATTTTCTGCAAAAGAAATAAATGCAACATCACACCACACCAAATAATTCGGAATCTCCTCTGGCATTTTCCTTCCAAGCAAGTGAAACATATCTGCTACTCCTGCTGCCTCAATATCTTTCTTAAAGCTTTCCATATACCGCCCAATTCCGATAATGATAAATTCACATTTTTCTTTTTCTTCCTTTAACAATGCTGCTACTTTAGGCAAGATATCTAATCCCTGAGCATACCCAACATTTCCCGTAAAAACAATCTTAAATATTTCATTATCCGGCATGTCTTGAGGTTTTTGTTCCTTTAAACATGGTTTATAAAATTCTTCCGCATATTGAGGCCAGTATATAACTTTACTCTTTTTCACCCCATGAATCATCCGCCACGTACTATTGCGTGTCTCCAGATGTTTTTTAAAACTTTCCGAGGTAACAAAAATATTACAGCAATTACGATATATATAATCTACCATAAAATCAATAAATCGTATCAAAAACTTATTGTGTATACCAGTCGCAAACTCCACATTTTCAGGCCACAAATCCTGAACATAAATATCGCAGGGAATCTTCCTCTTATGTGCAAACCAAACCGCCGGCAATGCCTGCGTCATTGGAGAGGTTTCAAATACAAAAACCCGGTCGGGTTTCACCCGGGTAAAACTTTTCCAAATAAAACCAGAAATTACAAACGAGATATAATTAAGAATGAGCCTAAATGATGAACTCCCTCTTGAAATAATCGGTATATGGTATATCTTTACGCCATCCACAATCTCACTTCTTTTTTTAAACCACCCATATCCTGCATAAAATCTACCCTCCGGATAATTAGGAATGCCAGTCATTACAGTAACCTTATATCCTCTCAAAACCCATTCTTTACAAATATCATTAATACGAAACCGCTCCGGATAATAACATTGGGAGACTACTAAAAGATGCATCTTACGTTACCTCATTTTGATTGCTCTATTTATTTTTCAAATCCTTCTGTGCTTTCTTTTGAAAAAATAGTTTTAATTGTTAACGCAATAATTTTAAAATCAAGCAATATTGATTGGTTCTCAATATAGATTAAGTCTAGCCGTAATTTATCATAAGGGGTCGTATTATATTTTCCATACACCTGTGCATAACCTGTCAACCCCCCTTTAACCCTAAGCCTATAAGAAAATTCAGGCAATTCGTCCGTATATTTCTGTACATGCTCCACTCGCTCCGGTCTTGGTCCTACAAAAGACATATCACCTTTTAATATATTAATAAATTGTGGCAATTCATCTATGCGAGTTGCTCTTATCCATCTGCCAACTTTTGTAATGCGTAAATCATCATTTGTACAAGGCACCGCTCCTTCTTTCTCTGCATCAACAATCATACTTCTAAACTTAATTATTTTAAAAATCTTACCATTTTTCGCCACTCTTGCCTGCTTGTAAAAAACAGGTCCCCAATCCTCCAGCTTTATCAAGACAGCTACCACAATAGAAATTGGGAGCGTAATAATCAAAAGCAAGAATGAGAAAACAATATCAAGAGTTCGTTTTATAAATTCCTCCCTATTATCCTTCTCATATTCATATTTATATAATGGCGTATCAAACAAATGCTTAGCAGTACTTCCTTGGCAAAATATATCTTCCAAACTGGGAGAAAAGAAAAATTCCACTCCATTCTCCATACACATTACCATATACTTTACTCTAAGCTGGCTTTGAATTTCATATAAAAATACTGTTGAGCATTCCTGTAAACGCGATTTCAATATTTCTTCTGTTACATTTTCAGAATACAAATAAGCTACATCAAACAAATGGTTATATTTTCTTAACAATCTGTCTTTAAAATCTTCCGCCCGCTCCCTTGAAATAGCCTGTCCGTATAATATAATCGTCTTCTGTGGGACTATTTTCCTAATCAAAAAATTTTTGGCAATACAAACTATTCCCACCGTTCCTATAAGCTGTAGCACAACAATAACCGCACCCGGAATAATATTTATATAACGTCTACAAATTAGGCAGCATTCAATATAACAAATCAAATCAGCAATTCCAAAGGAAATAAAATGAGAAAAGACAATTTCACTAATGGATGAGGAAGCAATTTTAAATGCAGAATACACATAACACCAATAACTGTATACAATAGAATAAGACATTATGGATGCGCATATGCCTAACATCAAATGTGCTGGAAATGCCTTCCTATTATAAAAAGAAATCCAAATACCTGCAAACAGCCCTATATTCCATATATATAATATCAATCTGGTTATATGGGTTATACTTTTCTTTTGCATATCTCCTTTTCTCCTGCTTTCTCATAAAATTCACTTTCTCTTATTCCTGCTAATCGTTTTTTACAGTACACATGAAAAAAAATAGTGGCATACTAAGTGCAATAGGTGCACACATTCTAATATAAGCATTATAAGAAGATAAACATGAACCTATCAATGTAATATATAACGGTAAATATACAATAAATATCTTCCTTCCCCTGGTCATCACTAAGAAGACACTCGCTATAATCATTAACCATATGTACAATCCCACATTATCAAGTTTACTTAAAATTGGCAGCCCCCGCACAAATTTGTCCGAATCATTCAGTATGCTATACTTCGCATGTTCCACGGCATGTTCATACCATGACTCCATATCATAATACAAAAATGCTTCATTCTTCCCATAATAATAAAAATTTCCTCTTAAAAAATCAAAATGCCCATATACAACCGCTATCATTGCCTCAATGCACAAATTGGTATCATTCTTTATCAGATACCTTATTAACTCATTCATTTTATCACGATCCATGCCATGTATCACGGTCCAGTCCGTACCGTATCCATACTGAGAGGACATATATTGTTCATAGTCATCACCCAGAATATCTACTATTTCATCACATCCCTCTTCTGCCATTGCAACTGTTTTTCTGGCATGAATTTCATTAACTGAATGCAAAACTCTTCCCTGCAAATAATATTTTAACGCATAGCCAATGTAACTATCACTACCAGATATTGGTGAAAAAATACATTTCGGTATGACCACTAATACTAGTATACCTGCTACCACGCCAATCATTAACGTGATTTGCTTGTTAAATTTACTTATATTTCTTCTTATAATTTCACTATCCTTTATCGCTATAATTGCTACAAACAATAGCGTGGGCACCACCAAAAAGATACCATTCATGCGAAAGAACACGACTCCAAACGCAGCCCCTATCCAAACTAGGTAAAATAAACGCTTATGTCTTTGTACAAAATCCTTATCGAACAAATAAAGGTATACCCCCAACACAAAACCTATAACTGCTATGGCATAGTTGGCATCCTTGCTGACAAGTGTTGCCCAATCTTGCGTTAACGGGAAAAATAATACTACCACTAATACAATATACCACAATTTTGGGGGAACTCTTCGTTGCTGAAAATAATAGAAAATAAAAGCGTACAACAACGTACTAAAAAAATATATCATAGACATATAGATAAATAAAGCATTGTACTCACTTCCAATCCATTCACCCAATTTTAAAAAAAAGTCCATAATATACATTTGACCTACATATCCAGTTGTCTTCTGTCCTACAATAACATCATGCAAGATTGTTGTAGTATCCCAATCGATATAGATAGGATATTTTAAAATCAGCCTTGGAAGCCAGCAAAGTAAAAAGCTTCCCCATATTAAAAAAAACATCTTTCTTGTGCCAAACTTTTTCTGAAGCATCTCCAATGGTACTTTGCGTATTGCATCATTTTGACATTTAAAGAAATACGTAAACAATACATTAATTACTTTCCATAAAATAAAAAACCAGCCTATAAAGAGAAACGCTGAGATTCGTGTTGCATGAGTTAAAAAATCCCAAGATACCACATAGTAATAGGTATCACCTATTATTCTCCCAAACGCCATTAAAAGCGCTAATAAAGCTGTACATACTTTAGTTCTCCGCCTTAAATCAATATAATGGTCTGCCATATATTGCCCCATATATGCCACAACAAACAGCAATGGAAAATAAATCACATATCCCTTTATATACATACTATAGTTGCTCTGACTACCAAATCTCCTAACACTTGCCAGAATTGTATTCGTGTATGGCAATAATTCTGTCTCTTTATATCCTATTACAAATACACCCACAATACAAAAAGACTGTATGAGTCGAAAAATAACATCTATCTTTACTTTTTTTAAACAGGTCTTAATACAAACAATCATATTATTATATTTCTCCAAAAAATTTATTTTTCATTCTACTTATATCCATTCCGAACCCATTCTATTGCTCTTTCATAATCATTAACCGTGTCAATTTCTTTTGTTCTGATATTCATAAACCGAACCGGTAAAAAAGGTTCAATAAGTTGGAACACATGTCCATTTCCTTTAAGCATTTTCGATGATTTCATCTGAGTCAGACCGTTCCACTCATAATTCCCCATACATTTAGAAAATGCGCTGACATACTCTTGTCCGTCACGCTCATAGGTCTGTAACATCCATGGATCATCTGTTTCAACGGGATTGCCGCCAACAAATTCTTCCTGACATGCCAAAATCATTTTCATATCTTCCGGATGAACCAGCAAATCACCATCCAAAGATAAAATATACTCGTTTGCATACCTTGCCGCCAATGCTACACTTGCACCTGTTCCGGTTTCACGATAATTATGATTAAAAACAAACAGAACATCTTTACGATACTGCTTTACAACTTCTATTACTTTCTCCGCCTGATATCCTACCACAACTCTAATATCATCTTCATTTTCTAATTGTTCTAAATGCCTAATAATTAGAGGTTTACCCTCCACCTCCACCAATGCTTTTGTGGTTCCTAATCCAAGTCGGTTTCCCATTCCTGCACATCCTATTATAATTGTTCTCGAAAAAGACACGACTTCCTCCTCTAAACTAATCTTTCTAAGTAGTCAACAAGTTTCTCTTCAGAATAAACGACATGAGTAGAGCACGCTAAAACAGAAGGTGCGACATCCCTAACCCCACCAAATCCAATTCCAATCTCAGCGGCGTCAATCATTTCAGCATCATTATTCCCATCCCCAACAGCTACAAACGGAAGGATCATTTGCCGTGCTATTGCATTTTTATCAATGACACTGAACACGTCTTCTAAATAATCACCCTTCACCAATGCCTTTGAACAAAATACATTGGATTCCATTCCAATACGATGCATTAAACCCGAAATCCAGATATCCAAGTTGCCTGTAACAATATAACATCTATCCTTATTCGTCCTAATAAAGTTTACAATTTTCTCGTTTAACTCAATATCTCTAACGATATTGTTAACTTCATTCACAGGAACATTCTTTAACAGCTCTACGCGTTGGAGAAAACTTTGCTTAAATGGAATTTCTCCACGCATTGTATTCTCGGTTAGTCTGTACATTTCATTATATATACCTACCTTATGTGCAATAGTCGGAAGTATCTCCTGCTTGGTAATTGTAGAGTCCAAATCAAATAGAAAAATATATCTACTCATATGAAACGATTACCTTTCTAAAATATAATAATATTGTGCCGTTTCTTTTCTATTGTTCAACGAATCCTCGTCAAAAAGGAAGCCTTCCTCCTTTATTGTAAATCCATTATTAAAAAAGGGAGTAACAAAAAAATGTACTAATTCTTCCCTTGTTCTGTAAATAGCGTTATAGTTGTCTTGCAGTTCTTCAGAAAAAAAATTTTTTAATGTCAACCTATCCTTAATGCCTAGTGGTTCTCTTATGCAAACAATTGCATGTTTTTCACACTGCCTCACGATTTGCCCTAACACATCCACTATATCGTCATCATTTAAATACATTAATATTCCTATCATCAAAACCGTATTATATCTTCCTTCATTTTTTTGTAATAATATTTTTTCAATATCATTCACATTTCCCTCATAAAAGCAAAAATTCTCACGAGTATTTCTTTTATTAGCAATTTGAATCAATTCACCGCTAAAGTCAAATCCTGAATACTTTTTTATTTCATCCTTTATTGCATCCGCCCATCTGCCAATACCACACGCAACGTCCAAAACGGTGGAATCAGCAGATAAGTTCAATAGCGGATATAATTTTTCTACTTCTCTCTCATTTCTTTCCTTTACCAGTTCTTTATTATTGTCTTGATACATGGTAACCGAATACGGATTATCTGCACGAAACTTTTCTGCTCTTTTTTTGAAAAATTGCTTCGTATCTTCGTATTCTATATCTGTCACCTTTTCTATTATCCTCATCATATTTTCCTTTCTCACAACTCTATCTGGCTCAACACTCTCTACGCTTTTCATCTGAATATGTTTTTTTTATATAATGTTCTATTTCTTCGAAATCTTTATATTTTTGCTTTCCTAAACAAAAATCGGACTGACACAAACTGCATTCAATGTGTCGCTGTCTCATAACTTCTCTTGGATATTGTCGTCCATTTATTATAAAAAAGCAATAACATTTTATTTTAAATTCTTTTCGATATCTGATTTCATCTTTCTCCATTCTCTGATATACTTCATCCAAATTAAAACTACCATCTTTTTTATCAACTGCTCCCACAAAAAAAGAATATATTCCATGTTTCTCAAAATACTCATAAAGTGGAAGAAAAAAATCAATATCCTGAACAGATTGTACTACCAGTCCAATCACTGGCAAAATATCTGATAAACAAGTGTCCTTATATTTTTCATGTGGATTGATTTCAATATAATCCGGATAACTCATATAATCCGGATAATCATATCCTAAATACTTATCAACATTATTTGGTGCATAAAAAAATGTGTTCTCATACCCAATTTTTTGTAATGGAAATACATCATTCCGATGTACCCAAGATTTGGTTCTTTTTGTCCTGCCAAACCCAATATGATTATCAATTCCCGGAAAGAAAATACTTGTCTCATACTCAACAATATTCTTATTATTCTTACGCTCCAGTTCTAAATATGAAACTATTTCGCGCACATTATTTATTACATGAAGTTTATTCAAAAGATCGTCCAGATATTTCATATGATCTTCTACCTTATAGCTTTCATCGTAATAATCAAATGGCCAAAAGTCTATATACTGTACATCCACTACAGAAGTTCCTTTATATACCTGAAGCTGATCCACCCAGATATCTAAAACATACTTATTTGGATGTAATCTGAGCATTCGCTCCATTCGCCTGAATTGTTCTTCATAACTATAATTATCCCAATTTCCATCATAAACATCTATCACACAATTTTGTTCACAAAACTTTATTAATCTATTGCTCTCTTCTCGTGTAATACCAAAATCTAAATCGTCATCCCATGGTACAAAACCACCATGTCTTACCGCTCCTATTAAATTACCTCCAACCAAAAATGGATGAAGATCTATTTCTTGTGTAAACTCCATAAACTCTTGTGCAAAATCAATTAATTGCCTCTGCTTTTTTCTTAAATATCCTGTTGCTGGTTTCAATTTCCTAATATCAGAATGCTGCTTCATCCAATCTATTTGGTTTTTTAAATCATCAATCTGAGCTTCTGTTGGAGCACCTATTGCAGTACTCACTGCATCCTTTATTTTTGATTTTAATTTTCCCATCATATCATATCCGTTTTATCGATATACAATATCGTCAAACATAATCCTTCCCCAATACTGGTTGACCCAGTTATGATATTTACAATTTTCTCCCTTCACTACTTCAACAGGAATTAATGGTGACTCATCTACTTGAAATGAAAGTCCACCAGCAAATTTATATGCTTCCACCAGCATCATATATTTTCCAGCAACCAGCGGTGAAATATCTATCTGTAGCAATCCTGAATATTCTCCCTCGGACAGATGCCCTACTGAGCTTTTAGAATCTATCATTCCAATAACAGTCCCATCGACCGTGCTTATGATAATACGGAAATAAAAATTCAGACTTTCCATTTCTTTCCACTTTATTTGAATATCTATTTTTTCATCATTTCTAAACACTGCTGACTTCCTATCAATAAATTCAATACTATTGATACATACCTTGGTTCCTAATGCAACCCCACCCCTTGTGTAAGAAGCCAAATCATAATAAGAAGGTAGTTCCAACGCAAATTCCTCCGTATATCTTTCAATTGCTTTTTCGACCTCACCATCAAAAACAATCTGTCCCTTCTGTAAAACAATGCATCTGCTACACAAATTGCGAATGGTTGCCATATTATGACTGACATATAGCACTGTTTTCCCATCGTTTTCCGCCGCATCTCCCATTTTTCCCAGACATTTCTTCTGAAAGTTCATATCTCCGACTGCCAGTACTTCATCCATTACCATTATCTCCGAATCCAAATGCGAAGCAACTGCAAATGCAAGCTTCACATACATTCCTGAAGAATATCTTTTCACCGGAGTGTCAATAAACTGTCTGCACTCAGAAAAATCTATAATTGAATCCATTTTTCGGTCCACTTCTTTTCGGCTCATACCAAGTATAGCGCCATTCATATAAATATTCTCTCGCCCTGTTAACTCGCCGTGAAATCCCGTTCCGACCTCCAGCATACTGGTAATGCGCCCGTTAATCCAGATATCTCCTTCAGTCGGAGCTGTGACTCTGGACAAAATTTTTAGAAGCGTAGATTTTCCGGCGCCATTTGACCCGATAATCCCCAACGCTTCACCCTGCCTTATTTCCAAGTCAATCCCATTCAATGCCCAGAAGCTCTCGCCGGCTTTTGAGTAGTCTTGTCCGATTTTCAGATTTGGATCCTCTTTCCCGCGTTTGCGCGCCCACCAGCTTTGCAGTTCAGCATTTAAGGTTGCACCGCCGATTGCCCCCAGTTTATACCGCTTTTTTAAATTTTCTATCTTAATTGCTATATCTGACATATATCAGTATCTGCCTCTCTCAATTTTATTACTATTATTTAAATAGCAACTACATATGATTGTCATATCTCTATTTATACAGTATCCATAAATGTCTTCTCGATTCTGTTAAATAACATTACTCCTAAAAACAATACCAATACCGTAATTATCCAGCTGATTCCCCAATGCAAAGCCGGAAATTCTCCTGTTCCAAGAATCGAATACCGCCATACAGTAATAATCGGTGCCATCGGATTACACATGTAAATATTATAAAGATTCGCCGGAATCATAGTGGAAGTATAGACCACCGGACTGGCGTACAACCACAACTGTATCCCAAAAGATACTACCACCACCAAATCACGATATTTTGTGGTGCATGCCGCTATAATAATACCACAACCAAGACCAAGGAGCGCCGTCTGTATAATCAACACCGGTACCAGTAAAAGCGCAGAAGTAATATGTATCTGCGTTCCGGTACATAAATAAAAGATAATGACAGCCGACAACATCACAACTTGAATCATCAAATCCAGAAATCCCGTAATAACCGATGAAACTGGCATGACGAGTCTTGGGAAATACACTTTTCCCATAATAGCCGTATTAGCGGTAAATGTATTGGATGTCTCCGTAATACATGTCGCGAAATATGTCCAAATTGCATTACTGCAAAGATAAAAAGCAAACTGCGGGGAACCATCTGTAGCAAGTCCCGCGATATTACCAAACACAAATACATACAGCATAACAGTAATCAAAGGATTCAAAATTAACCACAAGGGACCCAAAATAGTCTGTTTATATCGGGTATTATAATTTCTCTTAACAAATAAGAAAATCAAATCCCGATATCGCCAGAGTTCCTTTAAATCAAAATCAAACCAATTTATTTTTGACTTTATATGTGTTGTATACTCATTCATAAGATTAAATCAATTTCTCCTTTATTATACCAACCGCTCGATTCATCCGGTATCTCACACCTCTGCAAAAAATATGCCAGCGATACCATGGGCACACGCAGCAAATCTGCCGCCGTATCTGTCGTCTATTCAAATTGACAGCCTTATCCTCCAATGTCTCCAGAAATCTGACTCTGTCCGCTCTGCTTCCCGCTATTGAATACAAGTAAAGAAAATGTTTCTCAATCACCCGATAAGTCTGATTAATTACCTGCGCTTGTTTACTTGCTGTAAGGCTTTGTCCGTGTTCTCTATAGTAATATAGATTTTCATGAACATGCCGCATCCTCCCATTTTTCCTTATTCGTATCCAATAATCATAATCTTCTGCCAGAAAAAGTGTCGCATCATACTCTCCCGCCTTCTTTGCCACATCTTTCTTATATAAGAAACAGGCCCCCACTACATTATGGAATGGTATCTCACAAGGATCATCCATTTTTCTCTCACAAGTTATACTCCCCTCAGAATCAATACCGGTATAATCGGCATACACCATATCAATACCCGGATCCGATTCAAGCCAGTATACCATGCGCTCCAAAGCTTCCGGCTTATACCGGTTATCATCGGATGTCCATGTAAGATAATCGCCCGTAGCGTTAGAAAAACCAACATTTAAAGTACGAGGCAGTTTTAAATTGACAGCATTTTTAACATAACGTACCCTTTCATCACTTTCACTATATTTCTTTATGATTTCTCCAGTGCAATCCGTTGAGCAATCATCTACAACAATTAATTCTAAATTCGTATAAGTCTGACAAAGTATACTTTTCAAAGCTTCTTCAAGATATCGTTCTCCATTATAAACCGGAAGAATCACACTTATCTTCTTGTCTTCTTTCTTTTTTTCCATTATACCTGACATCTTTACCTTCCCTTTATTCGCTGCAGAACCATCTGAACTCTGTCGTTTATCATCTTCAGCGGAAAATGCACGTAAAACATCCAAAAATATGATTCCCTTATTCCGCTGCCACACCAGATATATCTATTCATACGGAAAAATTGTCTGACTCTCTTTTTATTTTCATCCGTATCTGCCAATTCAAAATATCCGCCTATATTTAACGGTAAATCAAAAGAAATCTTATCCTGTATGCTTTTACAGTCAAACTTTCCAATCGTTTTATCCCGATAATAGTCAAACCACTTCTTATAGATATCCAGTCTGCTAAGGAGCATCTCTCCTGTAAGATTCTTAGTCATGGCTCCTTGATTATCCTGACGATAAAAATAGAACTCATGCTGTGCCACTTTAATACTCTCGACCCGCGAAATACAATGAAGAAAAAAATCCAGATCTTCTGAACACTTATAGCATTCTCCGTACTTAAGGGTATTCCTTTTCAAAAAATCAATATTATAGAGCGTTAAAACCGCCGATGCTGGCAAATGGTTGTCCAATGAAAATAGGATCTCAAGTTTCTCTTCCAAACTCAGATTGTTTGTATTGTCGTCCACTGGAAAGAGGACTACTTGCTGTGCCCACTGGCGCGTAAAATTAGTATGGTTATTCATGACACACATATCACATGCCGAATCACCAATAATATCCTCCACCTTTGCAAGATGATCACTACTCCAATAATCGTCTCCATCCAATAATGCCAGATAATCTCCCGTAACATACCGCATACCCCAGTTTCTGGTATGAGGCAACCCACCATGGGGTTTCTGATACACGCGAATCCGATTATCCACCTGCTCATACTTTCTTGCAACTGATAAACTATTATCACTTGATTCATCATCTACAATAATCAGTTCCCAATTCTGGTAGGTCTGAGCCAAAACACTACGAATGCACTCGTCAAGATATTTCTCAACATTATAGACGGGTACAATCACACTATATTTATTTCCTTTTCCTGTTTTTTCCATACTTTTCGCTATAGGCAACCTTCCATGTAAATATTTTGTCAGCAATTTTCTTCATCTGGCTATACAGCATGATGCTTTGCAGAAAAGAATTATTAAAAAAAAAGGCAAAGGAATCTTTTTGCTGCCACTTTTCAAACGAAATCGCATCAAATTCCCGTGCTAACCATTTTTTTTCTTTTTGCGTAAGGCTCTCTGCCTCAAAATATAAATTTCCTTCTCGACAAGATTTCCAATCTCTAAATTTGTACTGCTCTGGATATCTCACTGTACAATACGTTCCATAAGTCTCAAATTCGCTAAAGCCGCTTTGCAGTAATTCTTTTGGCTCAATCGCTCTCAATATCTTTTCATACCAGCAATTGCCTTGCAAACATGGATTGTTTTCTATCTCTTGTACTAAATTGTTCATTATATCACACTTAATGACCATGTGCTCAGAAATGAAAGAATGGTCGATTATCTTATACATACCATCAAAAATATTTTCTATCGTATGAAAAAAGGGTAAATGTTCTTCTGTTTTAATGTCAAACAAAGGATGCTGTCCCTCAAACATATCTATTTCTCTTAATGGTGCAGTATCGGCATCCCAGACTAAATAATAATTGTCCTCACAGTATCGTGCATATCCCATTTTAAGAAATTGCTGGAAATACCAGCCCGTTCTTCTTAATGCTGCATCATCGCCGTCTGTTATATCTGCAATAACGTTTCTAATCTTCTGCTTCTCTATAATACTGTCCTCATCAATAAAACAAACTTTTTCAAAAGAATAATCGTCTAATGCCTTCCGAAGTTTATCATTCCCTATAAATATCAGTCTTTTCATTGGAAGATACTTCTCCCAAGAGGGCAAAATCGCCACTGTGGATTTCAAATCTTCTTCTGTAATTGGGACAACTACATCTAATAAATGCTTCATCTTTTTTTCCATATCTTTTATTTATGATACCATACCTTCCTCTATACCGCAAATCATCCTATCTACATTATGAAACGACCTCTCTGTCGATATACCTTCACTCTTTATACTCGTTCATCAGCTTTTGCCAATCATAACAATTACAGTGCTTGCTCATATCACTGCTTATCATGCTATATGTGGAATTACCTTGATACAAAAGATATTCGGTCTCTGCCAATAAATACATTTCCATTACAGCATCATGATACATTTTTGATTTGATTGTCTCATTTTCCTGTTCAGACGCCCATGTATGGATTCCTTGTTGTCCGCCGCTCTCCAATTCCGGCAGGTACTTATCATACAGTAATAATTGATTGCCAAAATACTGCTTTGCCTTCTCCAACACCTTGACTTGATCCGTTGCAAGAAAAAGTTGGTTTAAATCACGCCTCTGCATAAACTGCTCAACCATTTGAAACGTTTTATCTAAATCCTGTTCAAAGCCTTTATCAGTACAACGTATATGCAAACCTAATGTCCCTTTTGCCAGCGTATTTTCTTCGCTAAAATTCTGAATTTCTGCTTTGATATCCTGCTTTAAAGCAAGATATTTTATTAAATACTGCCTATTATAACCGGGACAGAAGTCACCCATAATAACCACTTCTTCTTTTCGCGCCAGCGGCAAATCTCCTCCAAGGCAGAATCTGTTGCCGCCCGGCTTATGACTTCTCATATCCACATAACCATTCGATAATTCCCATCTGTTCCATAAAACAAAATAAAATTTGAAATAATCCTCGCTAAGAAGCGTATGCGCTACTCCGCTTCCAAAATAAATCAATTTATCCAAAATCTTGCTGCCCTTTTTATTGGCTGGTGCAGTATGAAAATAGTCATATAGGCAAAAATCATCCGGCAGATTTTTTAATACTTTTGGGTAAAAAGAGGATGCTGAATCCCTATGTGTGTTGACTTCTTTCTGCCATGCAAAATCTCTTATCTCAAAATATTGCGTAAAAGCATTTGTACCTTTCGCCGCAAACACTCCGTCACACCAATCGATTGAAATAATTCTTCCAGTTTTCTCACTATACTCCAATGCATTTGCCAACGTCATAAGACGATTACCGAGTCCGCATATCCCTTTTACAATCAAATATTTATCACGTCCGCTCATACGGCTGCCTCCAAAGCATCTTTCTTGCCGTTTCAACCAGTCTATGTGCACTGATATTCATCCACACCCTTATTTTATCATACGTTTTATTTTGATACACAAATCCAAAATTCCGCCAATAACGTTCAAAACTATACACATGATTCGCCACATATAGCATTCGCATCCTCTGCTCTAATGCGCGATAGGACGCTCTTGGATTATCCAAAACCAGACATATCTGCCTAATAATTTCCTCTCTATGGATAATTTCTTTCTCGGACAGTCCGCCTCTGAAAAAAGCGCCCGCCACATCATAATCAATATGATATTTCGCCAGATATTCTTTATTTAAAGCATCATTTACATTACCTAATGTATCTCCATATACAGCACTGGCACTTTCATTGTGTAATCGGTATAAAAGCAAATAATCTTTGAGATTCGCACAGGGAAACAATTCGACTACCCGCTTCCACAATTCAAAATCCTCACTGTAAGGAGTATTTCGATAAAATAATTTTTCCCGTAAAAAGGCGTCCTTTCTCCACATGACTGTCGGATGACCAAAGGGATTCCCCAGCATACACTCGAACCGGATACTTCCTGAGTCAGTAAAGTAGCCTCTCTTATCCAGATGCCCGTCGTCATACAACCCCTTCATGGCTGTGCCGCACATCACAATGTCCGGATGCCCATCCAGATATCTCACCTGCTTCTCAAAACGCTTTGGCAGACTAATATCATCCGCATCCATTCTGGCAATATATTCGCCTCGCGCTTCCCTCATTCCAAGATTCAAAGACTCCGCCAGTCCCAGCTTACAGTCTTTATTCTCTATCACCCTGACCCTGCAATCCATCTTCTTCTGCTCAACAATTTTCCTGCTTGCCAGATTGCTTCCATATTCCAGCAGAATCAGTATCTCGAAATCCCGAAATGTCTGGCTCAAAATACTGTCAATAGCCTCTTCCAAAAAACGCTCTCCATTATATACTGGAAACAAAACACTTACTTTAGGGTGCATTTCGTCTTTATCCTCTCAATCAAGATACCAGTTCACGAAAAATCTGCATATACTGCCTGCTGATATGACTTATTTCAAACTTACTCTCTGCATATTCTTTAATCTTTTCCGTATCAAAATCACGGTATCTCCTAATCATTTCTTCCAGACCGTCCGCTAGCGCTTTCGTACTGCCCTTATCTACTACAATCGCCGTATCTTCTGTCACAAGCGAATTGGCACCTCCTGATTTTGTTACCAAAACAGGCTTTCCAAGGAGCATCGCCTCCTGAACAGATACTCCCGAACATTCTACAATACTTGCAGACACAAAGAAATCCATCTGACTGACAATTTCATATACCTTTTCTCTGGGACAGTCTCCATAAAAAATACATTCTTTCTCAAGTCCCAGCTCCATGGCAATCTTCATGAAGTGCTCTCTATAAACTCCATCACCAATAATATGCAGCACAGCCTTATAGCCTTTATCCAGCACCTGCCGCATTGCAGGCAGAAGAAACTGGTATCCTTTAATATCAAGGCTGTAAAAGGCTCCCACGATTACAATATTAACGCTCTCCCCGGCACGATAGTTCTTTACTGATGCTTGCATGATATTTGCCGGCTGGATTCCGTTATATACAACATGAAAATCCAACTTAGGAAAAAAGCCTCTCAAATTGTTCTGCAGATTCTCCGAACAACACGCAATATAATCACAATGCTCATATACATACTTAGAAATGTAATAACCCACTTTGTCTGCCAAGGACACCTCTGTAGAAGAATGTTCCATTAAGACAAGTGGTATATGATAAAAACTGCTTAGAAAAGCCGCATATTTTCCCACCTCATTTGCCACATGCGCAAATATAATATCCGGCTGAAACTCCTTTTTAATCTGTTGAAAAGTTTTAAAAATCCTGACACGGTTTCTGATTCTCTCTTTGCGATGAAATTCGCTCCGATAGGTAAGAATTCCTCTGTCTTCATGCTTCATCACAGCCTTAACTGTCTGGTCAAAAGGATAATAAACTGCCACATTACAGTACTTCTGCAAATCAATTGCCTGCTCATAATGAAAAATACCCGCAGTAACATTATCCCGTTTATAGCTGAAATACCAACTCGGCATAATAAGGATATTCAACCTTTTCTCCTGATTGTTCTTGCTACCAATAACATCCATTTTCTACTGTATCCTGTCTCTGAATCATCTCACTTTGAACCGGACGAACCCAATATTCATTATAAAATCCGGAAACAAGCGGATTCTCATCCCATCTGCGTCCCTTTATCCCAAATAAAATCTGTGTAGCTCCCCCCATATGGACAGCCTGCTTTTTCATTCGTTTTGCATGAATTGCCAAAGGCATACCATATGCGCCGCAACCAATAATTGCTACATCATAGTCAACTGCATCCATCTTTTCTTTCATATAATCCAACGCATCAAACCATGTCTGAAACCGTGCATCCTTTTCACCTGCAAGCGTCTGTACTGCCCGAATCGTCCTTATTTCAAAATCCGGAAGAATATCCGGATTTTGAAATAAGAATCTATGCTTCAAATACTGTTTCTCAATAGACTCTGCAAATGGATGTATGATAAGAACTTTCTTATCTTTTAATGCTTTACTCCATGGCTTCTCATAAATATAAGGTTCCATGGCTTCAATGCCGGTCACTGCCGTATTTTGCATATACTGTCTGACAAAATACTCCTCTCCCGGTTTATACCATATTCCTAACAGATCCACCTGTGAAATATCGCTCATCATAAGCTGAACAAATTTGTCTATCTGACTTTTATCTTCTGGAAAGAATCCGGACAGCATGCAAAGATTATGATCCCTGTTTTCTGCTTTCTTTCCCAATCTTTTTGCTTCTCTCTCTACGAGAACGCTTAATTCGGTTGCACCAAACCTTGCCGCGGCGAAGGGCTGGGCACCCTCTATCAGATGTCCGATAGTCTCATTCCCTTTTTCCGCAGCCAAAAGCTCTCTGCCGGCATATGAACGAAAGTCCGTCCGCAAATATTTTCTACACAATATTCCCAAGTATCTCTTATATTTGTAATAGTCCCAGCTCGTTCTCTCTGTCATACCAGCTTTATTTCCCTTTTATAATGATTTTCCAAACGCTTTCACTCTGTCGATAATCTGATCCACATCATCCATAGAAAGACTCGGATGCAACGGGATATTCAATCCCGTCTCGTTTAATATCTCGCTGTTTGGCAGTTTCGCCGTACTCTTATACAACGGATTTAAATGTAACGGATGATAGCGTAACGTCGTATAAATTCCTTCATCAAACAGCTGTTTTGCCATCTGGTCACGTTTCGGCACACGAATGAAATAGGTGAAATAAGAATGCTTATCTCCCCGTGCCTCATCTGCATCCAAAGGCGTCTCAATCCAGTCAATCGACCCAAAAGCATCCTGATAAATATCCCATATCTTCTTACGATATGCCTGCAATTCATCTAATTTTCCAATCTGTGCAAGCCCGATTCCGGCTGAGATATCAGACGGATTCATCTTGATAAACGGCTCAACAATGTTGTATTCCCACCAACGCTCTTTCCCATGTGTAGATGCCTCAAAGCCGGATTTGCCAATACCACAATAGCGCAATACATCTGCACGCTCGATTTTCTTAGGATCCTTCGTGACAACACCGCCACCCTCACCTATAGAAAGGTTCTTTACCGCATCAAAGCTATATACCCCTGCATCGCCAATCGTCCCGCATGGCTTGCCTTTATATAAGGAATCGACCGCATGGCAGGCATCCTCAATAACCGGTAACCCAAGTTCTATGATGGGATCTAAATCTACCGGAAGTCCTGCATAATGAACCACCATAATAGCACTGGTATTTTCAGTAATATACGGTTTGATTGTCTCCGCCGTAACATTCTGAGACTCTAAATCCACATCACAGAACACCGGAACACATCCCGCTAACATAACTACCTGCGCACAGGATACCCATGTAAATGAAGGTACAATAACCTCGCTGCCCTTTGGAAGCTCTAGCAGAGTAAGCGCCATATAAAGTCCATTGGAGCCACTGTCAACCAACACAAACTTATCCTTTTGAAGTCTTTCTGCCATTTTGGCCTCAAAAGCCTTGGTCTTAGGGCCCATCCCCATCCACTGGTTATTAATGCTGTCTGCAATCTGTTCTATTTCTTCCTGACCGACTTTGGATCCAAAAACATTAATCATAATCTACTCCTCTTTGATAATTATTTCTACATCATGAATCTCGTCTTTACTAATTCCCATAATATAATACTCTCTTTCATCCAAAATAGCAAATCCACATTTCTGATACCATTTGACTGCCGGATTATCCTTGAGAACATCACATTTGATTTTTCGTTCTGGAAACCGCTCTTTGATATATGCCAACATCACATACATCGCACTCTGCATCGTTACTCTATGTTGACCCTCTTCGCCTCTGATAATATTATACAAGTCGATTGTTTTTTCATCTTCTGCACGAAACGCCATACAGCCGATTGGATTACCATCCTCCTCCACTATAAACATATAATCGTCCGCCCTGTCCCGATATCCCCGAAACCATTTAACCTGCTGCTTTGGTTCAATAAGTTCCTGATAGAAAAAACTTCTCCTATGAGTGTTCTTCCATTTCCTTAATCTCTCTTGATCATCATCCGTAGCAGATACCAGACTCAAATCAGGAATGTCCCTGCACGTAACAGTAATCTTTCTATTCATCTTCCCTTCGCTCCCTGTCCGCACCTCAACAATCTCTTTGCAAGCTTTCGCCCCAATATAAGATACATGATATATGCTGATACCGTTCTGAATCGCTCTCTCTTATCAACCGGATAAAATTTATCCAGTCTCCGATTATTATCCTCATAAAAAAGCAATTTCTCTGCTCCGGCTGGTTCATAATTCTCATTATCATCAATCGGCTGGTGTGCATAATCATAATTTCTGGATGTCATAGGTTTATCCAAATCCGTCTGTATATTCTCACAATTCATGCCCATCCCATTACAACCGGCATTTCTCGTCTTTGAAACCTTCGGAAAAAGAACATACTTATGGTTCATAAAAATATACACACTAAATGCCATGTCTAACTTGACTATCTCATCATTTTGTACCAATACCGGAATATATTCCAGCATACCTTTTACAAAATTGCAAAACTGGTTACGGCTGGATTTATAAAAACGCCGCATCTGAATTGGATGGCGCATAATCTTATCGAAATTCTGCATCGTAATGGCATGGTACATCTCTGCCTCTTTATTTCTCCATGTGGCATAGCCCCATGCAGTATAATACGTGTCGATTTTCACGAGGTTGTTTTCATCCTCTACCCATTCAAAAGGGTAGGAATACCCACAGATTGCCTGCACTTCCATGTCTTTCTCAAACAAACTGAGATTTGTATTCATATATGCCAGAAAATTAGGCGAGACCTCGATATCATCTTCCAGATAAATAAACCTGTCATATTTTTCATATATTTTTTCTCTCACAGAAATGAAATTTTCATACCAGCCTTTATTTTCTGTCTGCTTTATAAGATGTACCTCTGCAAACCCTTCCACTCCATTTTCCAGATATTCCAGAATGCGCTCATATCCTTTTCTGTGTGAATCCCGCAATGGATAATCTAACCCAATATACAAGTCGGTACAGGACATTTCGGAATTTCTCTGCAAAGATTCAATACATTTTTTCAATTCCTCAAAACGGCATAATGTGATAATCAACACAGGCGCATAAATCATTGCTCTTTCTCCAAAACACTTTTTGAATCCTCCTCACTTAAAGAGGATCTTCTATCCATAAACCATCTCAAATACTGATAAACTTTACATATTTTACTTCTCATCATCAGATTGAAGCTTATAAGCGGTAATTTGTTTTCCGTCAAAAGATGCAGGGTGCTATCAATCTGATAATAGTGCAAATGATATTTTCCGGCAAGATACTCGAACGTCTTCCTATGATAAAACACCACGTGCTGACCGGCATGCGGCGCATAATACCACCATGATTTATCCGGATAACCCTGTTCCTCTCCATATACAGTCGTCGATATCAGAATATTCTTAGAGTAACCAAGCAGATTCTCGATTTCCTGCATTGGTTTATCAAAATGTTCAAATAGCTCAAACGCCGTAACAAAATCGACTTGCTTTCCCTGATATTCAAACCCTTTTGCCACCAGATTCTCGGAATACTTGTCCATCCACTGAAAACGATGTCCAACATCCCGCATCATGCGCACAAAAATACCGTATCCGCCTCCGTAGTCAAGAAAGCGCTCTCCTGTAGGAAAAAATTTTCTAATCAATGTATTCACTGTGACACAAAAGCTGATATTACGCTGCATCAATCCAGTATCAGTTCCAACAATCGCATCCCTATAAGCCTCTTTTAGCCAATAAGGTGTCTCTGTATAAATTAATTTACACCAAGGGCACTGATAATAAGATACCTCATACTTATTTAAAACAATATTCCTAAAAATATATTCCCCATCATGTCCGCAAATAGGGCATTTCATACTGACGCTCATGCTTTCTCCTCAAGATGGCCTCCCGATTCTACTGATAATTCCCCAATCGAAAGATATATACCTGTTCATACTTACCTTTCATTCGAAGCGCTCCCAGAGTCCCATTGACCATAGGCGCTATCAAGGCATCGCATCTGGAAAGACAATATGTCGTAACCAGATAATCCATCATTTTTTCATATTTATAATTTGCATTGTTACCTTTCCCTATAATGTTGAATAGCCCTTCACTTCCTGTATCTTCAAACCGGTAACATTCATTATATATCAACTTATCATTAAAATGTTCCTTTAATCCTTTTAAAATATTTTCATCTTCTGTTGCCACGAAAATGGCGTCATAATGCTCTTCTGCACTCTCCCAGACAGCCAGTAGTTCCTCTATCTTATCAACCGTCATTTGAACTGAAGGTAATATCGAATGCCCAAACGGCTTTAACCCTAAATAGTCTGTACCGCGACACTTAACCCCCAAAATCCTTTTCTTATCCCCTGCTGTTTTATGCCATTCCTCCTCACAAATCTTCTCGGCTTTCGTACTTAACTGCATATACTCTGACACAATTTGATGACTCTGCAATATTTTTTCTGCATCCAATATTTCCGACAACTGACCATCATACATCCCATGGCATAATACAACATTACGACTTCGGTACACCTCCTCTAACGTATATGGAAACGGCTGCTTAAAGCAATATTCCCACCAGTTCACCCTGCCAATCGTATCCTTATCTGTATAATAATAATTAGGGTAATGCTGCATATCCACTATCGGAATCATTCCTCTTGCAACAGCATCCCGAATATGCCCAAGCACCAAAGCATGCACAGCAAATAATCCTGCTTTTCTGTGAGGATCGCGAATAACATAAAATACTTTACCCGGATTCAGATTACCAAAAGAAGCGTGTAATTCTCTGGAATTACAAACCAGATACACCAGAAAATTTCTACATTTCCTGCAAAACCATAAATCGCTGTTCAGCCACTTCCACTTGATAATATAATGATATGCCTTGATTAATAATCCTGTTATTCTGCTAAATGAAATATCTTCTTTCACACCAGTCCCTCATTCTGTACTTCTACCTGTCCTAACATGTTCGCACTTTCTCAATAATTTCCGTGGTCGATAAGCCTTTTTCTAAATCAATAAACTGCATTTTGCCGCCATATGATTCTATCGTTTCACGCTCCGGCATATACTTTCCTTCCCAGTCTCTCCCTTTCACCACCACATCCGGTTTCAGGATTGAAATCAATCTGGTCGGATTGTTCTCCTCCATAAGTACAACATAATCCACATACTTAAGTGCCCCGACCATACGCATACGATTCTCTTCATCGATGATTGGCCTGCCCTCTCCTTTTATCCTTCTTACCGATGCATCACTGTTAACCGCAACCACCAAAATATCCCCATATTGTCTCGCCTGTCTGAAAGAAGATAAATGTCCAGCATGAAGCAAATCAAAGCAGCCATTGGTGAATATGATCGTCTTTCCCTCTTCCTTTGCAATCTGAAGGTTCTTTTGCACCTCTTCCAGTGTAAAAAACTTATCTTCAGCCCCTCTCTCCATCGCATCGATCAATTCACAAACAGATGCACTGGCTGCTCCAAACTTGGAACAGACAATCGCTGCCGCCATATTGGCGAGCATACAGCAATCTTCCAGATTCACACCTATCGCCATCGTTGAGGCAATGATAGCTACCACCGTATCTCCCGCACCGGTCACATCGATTACTTCCTGTGCTTTTGTCGGAAAATCTTTTCTCTTATTACGAGCGTCCAGATACATGATACCCTTTTCCGACCTTGACACTATGAGATGGGCTATTTCGTTTTGACTCTTTAATGCAAGGGCCGCCTGCTCAACATCCTCATCACTAACCAATGTCATCCCTGTTGCAACCGCTAATTCCTTCTCATTCGGTTTACATACTGTCGCACCCTTATACTTACTGTAATCTTCTCCCTTCGGATCCACCACAACGGGTATTGCTTTCTCGATGCAGGCGTTGATAATTGTCTGTGCAACTCCGGGCGTAACATTTCCTTTTCCATAGTCCGACAAAATCACAACATCAACTCTTTGAAGCATATCCACTACTCTGCTTTGTATCCTTGCTTCCAAAGCAGTCGTAATCTTCTCCGTTTTTTCTTCATCCAAACGGATAAACTGTTGATTTCTGGATGTGATCCGCGTTTTGATAACCGTCTGCAATCCATTCACATTCTCTATATAGGTTGTATCCGCACCCATTTCGGCAAAGGTATTCGTCAGCCACATGCCATCTTCATCGTTTCCCGTAAATCCGGCTACATATACTTTAACTCCGAGAGCAAGCAGATTAGAGACTACATTACCTGCCCCGCCGAATTTTCTCTCTTTTCCTGTAACATTCAGCACCGGCACCGGCGCCTCCGGAGAAATCCTTTTTACATCCCCATGTATATATTTATCAACCATGAAATCACCATACACCAGCACGGTAGTTTCTTTTAGTTTGTATAATTGTCTGCTATCCATCTCTATCTCTCCACAAATATCTTTTTACATGTTATCTTCCACTAACTGACATAGTGTATGTATGGTATGTTCATGTATTTCCTGAATACGTGCTGTCCTGTCATGCGGCACACACATTATAATATCGCAAAATGGCTTCATCCTTCCCCCGGTCTGTCCGGACATCCCAATCACTTTCATCTTCCTGCTCCCGGCTAAACGGACAGCCCGAATAATATTCTCGGAATTGCCACTGGTAGAAATTGCAACAAAAATATCCCCCTCAAAACCAAGTGCCTGAATCTGCCGCTCATAAACCGCATCAAATCCATAATCATTACCGCCCGCAGACAAAATAGAACTGTCTGTCGTAAGCGCCATTGCCGGAAGCGCCTCTCTATCTTTCTCAAAGCGCACGACAAGCTCCGCTGCCATATGCTGGGCGTCAGCCGCAGATCCTCCGTTACCGGCAATTAATACCTTATGCCCGGTCCGTATCGCATGTAATATGCATTTTGCCGCCTCAATCATCTTATCCGAATAATCTGTTTCCATGACCTGCTTAAGCAGACACATCTGCTCTCTCATGTTCTGCTCTATGATATCCTGCATATTAATATCCACATTCATTCTCCCGCTCCGGTAATTTTCTTTCACACTGTTTGATCCAGTTTCTCCATCACATCGTCCACTGTAACTGCATCCAGACACTTACGGATTCCCCTTTTACTGATATACTGCTTGCATTCTACAGTCTTGCCCGAACCATCCAGAAGACAATTTCTACATTCCGCTTCATGATAGCACATAATCGGAAGTTTTCTATTTTCCTGTCTGTCTACCGTATAGGGTAAAAACCTTCCGTATTCCCACGGTCCCCAGATACAGAACGCCTGCGTATTTACCGCTGCTGCAAAATGCACCGCACTTGTATCATTTGTGACGATAAATTCCGCTCTCCGAATAATTTCAATCAATTCCGGAAGGGACGTCCTTCCCATCCGGTTAATGACCTTCTCCTTCACTGCATATTTCTCTATAAACAGCTCTCCCAGATGTGCCTCTTCTTTACCACCACACAGACAACATTTCAGTTCTCTGTACTCTGCCCTCTTGTGCAATCTCATGGCAAGTTCCACAAAACGGTCAAGCTGCCACATTCTCTCCGTTTCACTGGCGCCCGGAAACAAAATAAAATACCGTTCCTCCGGCACTTTACTCTGCGCAGCTTTCACCTCCTTGATAAAAGGTACGCCCGATTGTATCTCTCTATTTAGTACCTTCCCTGCAAAAAGAGCATTTCTATGAATCTCCATCACATGCTCTTTTGGCGTGGTTATCACTTTCTGATAAATCGGTTTTGCAAAACGATACGTCCACCGGGATGATATCGTCTCCGGAGAATCTATTGTTATTTTCTCATTAGCCGCCACGGCAGACATGACCATATCCGAAAAAATTTCCTTAGAATAAGTACATTGAACTGCCTGATTCGCTTTCACATTTCTAAGTAAGTTATGCACTGACCAACGATATTTCACTTGAGATGTATGACGTAATTTACCGTAGTTCACACCAATTACCTCATCAAAATATCCAGTATTGCTCGCAATCTCACTACAAACCTGATTGCATATTAAAACCAGTTTTCCTTCTCTGTCCTGCCCAAATTCTTTCGCTGCATCCAGCCACATCACAAAATCACCGATTGCATCGAGACGCACCAAAACCATATCTTTATTCTTTGTACCGTTTTTCCGGTTTCGCATTCGGATAAACAGCAAATCTGCCACTGACACTATATCAACTAGGAGCAATGCAAATTTTTTTTTTTGTATAGCCAATAAAACAGTCGATGCAAAATAAGACCCAATAAACGTTACTATCAGCATAACGGGAATAAAGCAAATAGGATTCCATCTTTCCGGCAGTACATTATACATAATGTCTATTATCCCCGCATGGAGAAGATACATATAAAATGACTTCTCAGAAACCCTATGCCATTCCTTCTTTATCTTCAAATTAGAGAATCCGGCAAATATCAATATTGCCGCCGCCATCACCATCGGATGGAAATTGCCCATAAAAGCAAACTGATATTGCCGCATATCATTTCGTATCAGATATTCTCTAGCTATGCAATACAAAATCAAAATAATAAAACCAATTCCGATTTTTGCTGCCGTTTTTTTCTCTTGATGGCGGCTATAATACGTCCTTAGTACATCCCCCATCAAAAAGTATGCTAAATATACACTTCCTTCCAATCCCCAGTGCACTTTAAAAGAACTGGTACCCCATAAAATCATAGCAGCCACAAGGCTAAATTCAGCAATCTTTTTCCATATTTCAAAATCCAAGGACTCTTTTATTCTAATCAATATCGGAACCAGCAAATAGATTCCAACCAGCATATACATATACCACAAATGATAAAATGGCTCTCCTCTGAGCCACTCTGCAAAATATGTTGCAGGTGTGTCTGTCACATCCATTCCAAGACTAATGTGATAATATAATTTTACAGTATTATAGCAGACATATAATGCGCTAACCAGCAATGTCGGTAAACCTACATGAAAAAAAGATTTTTTATAAAATAATTTAAAATTCTTATTTTTTGGCTTGGATAACAGCATAGCGCCCGAAGTCATTAAAAAACATGGTACAGCAAATGTAGTCAAAGTAACACATATATTTCCCAGCGAAAAAAAATAAACCGGTTCATCCGACACAATGTATACGCCATAATCATCCCCTATGTGCAACAGCATAACACAAATCATGGCAATTACTTTCAGCATATCATAATTTTCTTCTCTTGCTCTGTTCTTCACGCTGACTTTCCTCTGGCTATCCTATTTTTTTCCTTACAATCTTTTTGGGAATCCACATCAACCAATATATTACCGGATAGTTCTCCCTGATACTCCTGTCATCCTCTGCACGCATCCTGTCCAGATTGACTGCCTGAGAGCTAATTCCCATGACACAGTCCACAATACTGACATTTACATCTACATACTGCATTCTGACATGCTTTCTGACGCAACGCAGCAGGAAGTCAAAATCGGCACAAATCTTATACGATTCGTCAAACCGAAACTTTTTTAATAGGGACGTCTTCGTAAAAATCCCTTGGTGACACGGCATTTTTCCCATCATCAGCAACTTAAACACCGTATTTTTCCCTGGGTATCTCTCCGTAATATTTTCGTTTTGATAGACTTTTATAACATTCCCGTATACAATATCCGGCGGCTGATTCTTCCCCGTGCCTCTACGAAGACTTTGATTCGTACCGCCTATCTGTGCCACCACATCTTTCACCGCATTTTTGTCTGCCAGAACATCTCCGCTGTTCAAAAAAAGTATATAATTGCCATCGCAAATATCAATCCCCTTATTCATGGCATTATACAATCCGCTGTCTCTTCCAAATATGATCTTCACTCCGGAGACTTCCTTATATCTTTTAATAATCTCCAAGGTACCATCCGTAGACATGCCATCGACAATAACATATTCCAGATTGTCGTAAGTCTGCCCAAGAACAGATTCTATTGTCCCAATAATAGTATCCGCCGTATTTAAACACACGGTGACTATCGATATTTTGACTTCCTGCATATCGCCCACTTCCAGACTACCTTCCGGTTAAATGATATAGTATCCGAAATAAAAATATAAAAACCGGGTGTGCATAGGCAATCAAAACCGCACATCCCTTCATGTACAGCGGCACTACCGGATGACTTAATGTGTTTGACATATTCATTCTTAAATCTTTCTTTAATTTGCCAATCACTTCTTTGTCATAACAGTCATTCCTACACATAGCAGTAATCACCGCCATCTCATATTCCGTATGAAATGCAATCACATCTGATGTAAGCGCCGGATACTTCCGAATCAGTTCCTGCCTAATCTGCATATAATTATCAAATGCCTGCCTATGCCTCTTTGTATATCCTCCATGTGAGATACTCCCTTTCCTTACATAACGGAAATACAATTCCTGCGACAATATCCGGACATACCCGGCTTTCTGTGCAAGCTGCACAATCATTGCATAGTCCTCTCCGATTGTCACATTACTGCAAAAATCAATGCCGTCAAACAGCTCCTTACGAAACAGCTTTGTGCAGGGAGACCCTGTCAGATGCCTTGTATGATGCATCTGATACATACATTCCTCCGCCGTTTCACAATCAATATATTCCTCCCGAAACCTTTGCGGATGCGAAACCTTCCCATTGTCATCAATGTCTTTGAAAATACAGCATACCATACCTGCTCCTGTATCCTGCATATTCTCATACATAATCTGGAGGATTCCTTCATCCAGCCAATCATCGGAGTCTACAAACATAATGAAGCTGCCTAACGCTTCCCTAATACCCAGACTCCGGGAAGCTGCAGGCCCCTGATTGTGCCTATGAAATGACCTAATACGCGGGTCCGACTGCACATATTCGTCACAGATTTTTTCACTTCCGTCAGTAGACCCGTCATCCACCAGAATCAGTTCCCAATCTTCATATGTCTGCCTCAAAACACTGTCAATGCATCTGGACAAATACGGCTTCGTATTATAAACAGGAATGATTACGCTAATTTTACTCATCTTCCTCTACTCCTGTCGGTTTCCATCCCTCTCAGCATTTACAAATTCATCTTCCGTTTTCTCAAAATTAATCCGTCTTTCTTCCACCACAAGCGGTCTGTGGATTACACGCGTATTAATATTCAAAATATATTCCCCCAACAAACCAATAAAGAAAAGCTGTATGGAGCCAATCACATATACCCCTATGATCAACGGTGTGTTTCCCGCTTGGAAATCATTCCAATTAAACAATTTCATAACCAAATATACCAGTGCAATCAATAAACTGACGCCCGACGATACAAATCCAAGCAGCGTTGCCAGACGAAGTCCTACTTTCGTATACGAAGTGATACTCAGCATCGCGGCATCATACAGACTGTAGAAATTATTATGCGTCTTGCCCGCCCTTCTCTTTGCCTGCTCATATTCTATCTCAATGCGGTTAAATCCGTGTCCATACTCCGCTACAATGCCGCGCAGGAAAGGAATCGGATCATCCAGCTCCCGCAGAAGATTGATGAAGGTCTTATCATACAAGCCGAACCCCGTAAAATGCTCTATCATCTTTGTATCCGACATATTTCTGATGAGTTTATAATACATACTGCGCAGGAAGTAAATAATCGGATTCTCCTTACTGCTCGTCTTGATGCCGCTGACAATCTTATGCCCTTTCTCCCACTCTTCCACAAATCTTGGAATCAGTTCCACCGGATCTTGAAAATCACAGCACATGGAAATGGTGCAATCCCCCGTCGTCTGACACATACCATGAAACGGTGAATTAAACTGTCCGAAATTTGTCACATTAAAAATGGCTTTAATCTTTTTATTCTTGGCACAAATCTGCTCTAACTTTTCTCTGGTGCCGTCTGTAGAACAGTTGTCAATAAAAATAAGCTCATAATCATATCTTGAAAGCGCCTCTTCCATCACGTTGACAACCGCAAAACTCATCGGCTCCACATTTTCTGCCTCGTTATAGCAGGGTATCATAATACTGATTTTTTTCATTCTGCATTATTACCTCTCTTTACAATGCCTTCACATACGTTCTTCCACATCTGTATCTCTAACAAACTTCGCTACAATTTCCGGCACCGCTTTCCCCATATCCTCCACTGCAAAAGAGATATTGTGCAGCGCTTTTGTATATATCTTCAATTCCTTTGTAACATCTCTTCGCGGTTCCAATTCCATCTCGGCAAGCGCTTTTTTGCACTCTTCAACAGTCCTGACATGATAAGTCAGCGGTGCAAGGTTTTTTACCGAATATCCAAATGCCAGTACGGGAACACCGAAAAACTGACATTCCCAAAGCGCTGTACCTGTTAAGGAAGCAACTGCCACGGCATTCCGCATCAATTCGTATGTGCTTGTTTCTATTTTCATAAGTCGTACTTTTGGAATTTTTGAAAGTTCCGTATAATAGTCCCTTGTCCGCATCAGCGATAACTGCTCCGGATGAGTTTTTACGTATATCTTCATATCATCCGGTAGTGACTGACTAAGTATATTCAACGGAAGCATTTGATCTGCATACATGCCTCCGCCCATAGGATTAGAAGTAGCCTCGGGCTGATATTGTAATGGAAAGTAAATGTAACGTTCCCCGTATATGGGTTCTTCTGCAAGCGATTGGTAGTATTTTCGATATCCTACACTCAACTTTTTCACCGGACGTACAAAAACCCAGCGTTTCCATGCCACCGGTATCATTCTCAGCAGTCTCGGTGTTTTGCGTATTGCTGCTGACACAAAGGATAAACTGACACCATACCTTACATAATCTTCCCCTAAAATTCCTCTCCAAATCCTAATGATATTCGTCTCATAAAACCTTTGCCTCAATCTTCTGACAAATGGATTGGCGCGCATATACCACGGTCGCATCTGATCGGGCTGCAAAGAGGTCCATCTCGCAAATACTTCTGCTGTACTGCCCTCTAACGGAATATCTTCGATTTTACTTTGCGCATATTGTGCCGATAATCTTGCATATTCTTCTACCAATGCGGAGTCATCTGCCATAAAATCATGTAACGGATACCGCCTGAACGGTATAAAGCAGCTATGGATAAGCTGAATCGGTATATTTAAAAATTTGCACAGATAATAAATAATACAGTCATATCCCTCATGTGGAATAGCCGATAAAAATACATGTGTAATGTGTTTCCTCTTCAAAAAATTATACCAAAAAAACAAATTATGCATATAAACTGTGTAATGACTATTCCAATCCGCCTCAATTTGAAAATCGGGATAGAGTTCAAATCTTCTCTGCTGATGCATAATTTCCATGCTATACTGGTTCATATACTGCATAACCTTGTCATCAAGCGGAATATTATTCTCCAAATCAAGCTGCGCGTCATCATAGATTCCCCTTGCAACATTCGTGCGCAACAGACATTCTCCATATTTCTCATAAGCTGGCAGTTCTTCCGGCTCCGCCACGATAATGTGCAGCTTGTCCACTGCTGTCTTTTCTTTAATATCACCTATCATCCGGCTGCTTAGCTCCTTCTCAACCGCCAGATTCAACAAAAGACTACGCATCACCGTCTACCCCTTTCTCCTGCAGAACTGCTTTTCCATCCACTATTTCATATACTGCATCACAACTCTTAATGGTTGTAAGGCGATGTGCTACAATTATCAACGTCTTATGTCCTTGTAAAGATTCTATCGCATCCATTACAGCCGACTCAGTCTCATTATCCAAGGCTGATGTTGCTTCATCCAATACAAGAATATCCGGATCATAGTACAGTGCCCTTGCGATTGCCACGCGCTGTCTCTGACCTCCTGAAAATTTCACACCCCGCTCTCCTACGATGGTGTCAAGTCCGTCCGGCAGGCTTTCAATAAACTCTTTAAGTTGCGCCTGCTCCAGCGCTTTCCAGATAACACTGTCATCAATCCCATCCCGCCCGATTCCGAATGCTACATTATTGCGAATCGTATCATCTGTCAGATATACGCTTTGCGGCACATACCCAATCGTCCGACTCCACAATACCGGTATTTCTTTAATATCTATCCCGTCCATACAGACAGCGCCTGTCATCGTAGGCAAAAGACCAAGAATCATATCAGCAAGCGTCGTCTTCCCCGCACCTGAAGCCCCAATAAACCCAACTGCCTGTCCTTTACAAATTTTCATACTTAAATCTTCAATGACATAATGTTCTGCACCGGGATATTTCCAGCTGACATGTTCCAGACTTATCTCCTTCTCAAATTTTCTATCCTTCTCTTTTCCGCTTTCGCCTGTCTGCCAGTTTATCTGTGCATCCTTTTGCGCTGACTCCTGTGCCTCGCATATATTTTTATATACATCGTTCATCGTCGCACGATAATAAACGATAATATTATAGTTATTCGTAATTTTTCCTATAGACGGTAAGATACGAAATGCCGCCATGGCAAAAGCTGATGCCTGCGAGATAAATTCCGTTCCATTCTGCCCGGTCAGTGACTTAACACATAACATGGCGATAAATGCAACAATGCAAATTCCCTCAATCAAATAAGCCGGACATTCCGCAGCAAAGTTCTTAATCGCGTTCGCCTTATTTTTCCCTGTTACAGCAATATCATAATTTCTTGCAAAGTGTTGCTGTCTCCTCGTTACCAGCACATCCTTAATCCCATTAAACGCTTCATTAACAGCCTTTATGCATCGCTGATGATAGTCCAAGGAATTCTGCCCCTGTCTACGCATGCTCTTATGAAAAACCAGAATAATAATTAGTAATGCAAATCCCGCCGAACAAGCAAGCGTTATCGCCATTACAAAGTCCGTCACAAGCAGCACCATAATGATCATCAAGGTTGACATACATTCCATTATAATTGTAAATACGCTTGTCAAGGTCGAAGAAATACCCGTAATATCATAAATAATACTCCGTAATAACACTGTAGTGTTCGTATTAATATGAAACGTATAATCTCTGCCAAGATATGAATTCATCAGCCGCATGGATGTTTCCTGATCTACCTTACGGAAAAAGCGATTCTTATAATAGGATAAGAAAGACATGTATATATTCTTAAACAAATAAACTGCTATGGTGCCACCCGAAACCAACAAGACAAGACCTGTCGCATTATCAATATGCAGCCACCTCCATAAATTCTGCATATCCGGGTCCTGTAGTAAGTCATTCGGCGAAAGAATAACCTGTACCATGGGCACAAGCGCTGCGACACCCAGCATTTCCAGAAAAGAGCCAATAAACATCATAATAAAAACAAGGATGCTGCCTCTTTTCTGCTCTTTTGTAAATATCTCATAAAATTGTAAATATAATCCTTTGATTTGTTTTAAAACTCTCATATGTTATAGCAATCCACCTTATAGCGATCCATGTTATTTCTAATCCATGCAATGGTCTCCGCAATTCCCTCTTCAAAAGAATACTGCATTTTCCAGTCTGTTAATTGCATAATTTTTGCATTATCCCCCAACAATCTATTCACTTCGCTTTTCTCCGGTCTTATTCTCTCTTCATCACATAGAATTTTCGCCTTTGGATTAATCTGGGCAATAATTTCTCTCGCCAAATCCCCAATAGAAATCTCGCGTTTTGTCGCAATATTAATCTCCTGCCCAATCGTATTTTCACTCTCGGCAATTGCAATAAATCCATTTGCTGTATCTTTTACATAATTAAAATCTCTTGTCGGCGTCAAAGACCCAAGTTTAATTTCTTCTTTTCCGGAGAGCAGCTGCGTGATGATTGTCGGAATCACAGCCCTTGCAGATTGTCTGGGTCCATATGTGTTAAATGGTCTTACAATCGTGACCGGAAGCCCAAAACTACGGTAGAAGCTCTCCGCAAGGCGGTCTGCGCCTATTTTTGTCGCCGAATAAGGCGACTGCCCCTGAAAGGGATGCTTCTCATCAATCGGAACATATTGCGCAGTCCCATATACCTCTGACGTAGATGTAATCAGAATCTTCTCTGTCTCCAAATCTCTTCCCGCTTGCAGGACATTTAGCGTCCCCTTGATATTTGTATCCACATAAGAGTCCGGCGAATGATAACTAAAAGGAATTGCAATCAACGCTGCAAGATGAAAGACTTCTTCTATCCCTTTCATCGCTGTACGCACCCCATTCGGATCCCTGATGTCACCGCTAAAAATCTCCACATGTTTCATGATATCTTCCGGCAACGTATCCAGCCATCCCCATGTATTAAAAGAGTTATAATATGTGAATGCCCTGACTTCAAATCCTTTTTTTACAAGCTCTTCCGTCAGATGACTTCCAATAAATCCATCTGCCCCTGTAACCAAAACTTTCTTACTCATCACTTTCTCCTGCTATCATTTTACAGATTTTCCAACCGCTTCTTCATCTCTTCCAATTCATCAAACTGTCCCATATCCATCCATGCATCATCATGGATCAGATAACACCCTACTTTTTCTCCATTCGTAATACATTCTTCTATCACATCCGTAATATGGACAAATGTATTATGTGGAATTTGCTCCAGAAAGAAAGGCTCTATTACATAAAATCCCGTATTGACACGATACTCAAACTGTGGTTTTTCCTCTAATCCAAGCACACGGTGATTCTGATCTGTCCGAACTGTTCCGTATGGTATTTCATATTTCTTTTCCGCACAAACCATGGTAATTATATTTCCGCTTTGCTTATGATAATCCAGAATCTCCGCATAATCAGCATCAACCAGAATATCGCAGTTTGACATAAAAAAAGTACTTTTCATCTCACCAGCCAGCAATTTCAATCCGCCGCCTGTCCCCATGTATTCCATTTCCTCAACAAAATGAATGCCTCTTTGCACTTCACTGTCTGCGTAATATGCCTTTATAAGATCCTTTTTATAATTTACAATCATACTTACCTGCCTGCAGTCATATTCCGCAAAGCGATCGATAATATGCTCTGTAATCGTTTTATCCCCCACCGGAATCAACGGTTTTGGTAAAATATCCGTATAGGGTTTCAATCGTGTTCCCTTTCCACCTGCCATAATAACAAGCGGGATATTTAGTCTGCGCTTCTCCTGCTTAACCTTATTATCCCCCTCGTCCTTCCAAAAACGGATTCGTATAATCTCCCCGTCATCATTGACTATTGGAATCGCCGTGATATAGTACTGGAGCATCAGACTCCCAGCCTGCTCTTCCTGCTCCTCCTTAAGATAAACCGGCATCTTATGGGCAATAACAGAGACTGGATCTTCAAGGCTTCCCCCGCACAGGATATGCCGGCGAACATCTCCATCTGTCACGACAGCATACAATTTCTGCCCCTTGCATACAAAGACAATACCTCGCGCACCAGATTCTATCTGGCGCATGGTCTCAAAAACACTTATATTCTCTTCCACAATGTACTTCCGAATATCCATCCGCTACTTTACCCTACATAATCCTGTCTTGCTATTTCATTCACTTTCCACGTATGAATCATCAGATATTGCACAGCACGTCAATAATCCTTTCCTGATCCTCTTCAGACAAATACGCCGAAAATGGTATCGAAAATGTTCTGTCAGCATAATTTATTGTATTCTCAAAGGTTTCATCTCCCTTGAAACAATTTCCAAACACCTTCATGCCATGCATGGGATTTGGATAATATACGATTGTCGGTATTCCTTCCTGAAGCAGTATGTTACGTATTTCATCCCGCTGTTCACGCGTCTCTGCCAAAAGTGCATACTGTGCATATGCTGAGACAGCTTTTTCCATAACAAACGGCACCACAAATTTATCTTGTAACGCCTCATTATACTTTGCTGCAATCTTCTGACGCCTGTCAATTTCTTCGTCCAAAACTTTTAGCTTTGGCAGCATGACTGCTGCCTGTATGGTATCTAAACGTGCGTTCATCCCTATTCTGACATTATCATATTTACTGCTCCCTTTGCCATGTACACGTAATGATTTAAGAAGCTGCATCATCTCTTCACTATTCGTAAAAACTGCTCCACCATCACCATAGCATCCAAGCGGTTTTGATGGAAAAAATGAAGTTGCCGCAATATTCCCGAATGTCCCGCATTTTTTTCCTTTATAAGAGGCGCCCAGCCCTTGCGCTGCATCCTCAATAAGCAGCAACCCGTATTTCTCCGCCACTTTGCCCAATTCATCATAATCCGCCGGATTACCGATAAAATCAACTGCCACAACTGCCTTTGGCTTTAATTTACCCTGTTTCAATACTGCCTGTATTTGTCTTTCCAGACTCTCAGGACTGATATTATAGGTACGTTCATCAATATCGCAGAACACCGGTTCCGCCCCAAGCATGAATCCCGGTTCTACAGACGCTACAAAAGTCATATCCGGACAGAACACAGCATCGCCTTCTCCGATATCATTTGCCATATAAATCAGCTGCAGAGCATCTGTGCCGCTTGAACACCCTACAGCATATTTGACTCCCAGATATTCAGCAAGCTTTCGCTCAAATTCATCCACCTGCCTACCCAAAATAAAATCAGCGTTTTCCAATACATTACGGATGTTCTCATCAATTTCACCCTGTAAGGCACGATACTGCGCCTTCAAATCAATAAATTCCATCCTGTTCTCCCCCTTCAAGTTCTCCGTTGATGTTTTGCCTGTATTTTTTACCACATTCCAAACAATGCAATAACCCTGATTCTTCCTGTAATTTATTGCCACATGAGCACACATAACCTGCTACTCTTCCGGGATTGCCAATTACCAGCTGATATGCTCCTACATTATGTGTCACTACGGTACCGGCTCCTACCATGGCGTATCTGCCTATGACATTACCACACAAAATCGTCGCATTTGCACCTATCGTCGCACCTTTTTTAATTATTGTTTTCTTAAATTCATGTTTCCTTTCAATGAAACTTCTAGGATTGATCACATTCGTAAATACGCAATTAGGACCAAGAAAAACATCATCCTCGCAAATAACTCCCCGGTAAAGTGCAACATTATTTTTAATTTTTACATGACTGCCTATTTGCACTCCGCTCTCAATAAATACATTCTGCCCGATATTGCAATTATCTCCGATAATCACATCTGCCATAATATTACAAAACTGCCATATTCTTGTCCCTCTGCCAATCTGTGCATCACTATCTATAATGCTCGTTGGATCTGCCCGATACGCCTCATTCATTTACATTCTCTCCAAACCTGCCTGCAAAATCCATGGTACTGCACTCCTGCAATGGAAATTTTACTGTTTTCCCCGTATATGCTGCTTCATAAATTGCCAATACCATTTCAAGCGCCCGGCGTCCTGCCTCCGCATCTACATAAGGCCGCCTACCCTGTTCAATCGCTTCAATAACATCAGCATACAGTTTTGAATGACCAAATCCATAGATATTCGGCGGATTCTCATGGCACTCCTTTTTTACTACTTCCGGATCATCCAAATAATCTGAAAAGCGCCATTCCTCAATAATATTTACTGCCTCACCGCCTGCTTTTACAGTCCCCTTCTCACCAAAAATATATAACGTTTCTTCAAGGTTTTTAGGATATATATTTGTTGTACCCTCCACAATACCATAGCTTCCGTTTTTAAATCTGATGAGCGCAAGTCCTAAATCTTCTGCTTCAATATAATCATGCTTTAACCGATCTGTAAAACCAATTACCTCCTCCACTTCATCTCCCATCATCCAGCGCAATAAATCAATATCATGAATGCACTGGTTCATCAGCGCTCCACCATCCTGCTCCCATGTGCCGCGCCATTTGGCACGGGCATAATACTCATAATCTCTTGCCCATCTGATATGTGCCGTCCCGTAATATAATCTTCCAAATCGCTGCATCTCAATTGCTTCACGAATTTTTTGAACAGATTTATTAAATCTGTTCTGATGGCATGCACACACCTTAACACCCTTTTCTTTCGCCTTTTTTATAATGGCATCTGCATCCCGTAACGACAAGGCAATCGGCTTCTCAATAATCAAGTTACATCCAGCCTCGATACAATCCAGCGCAATCTGCGCATGTTTTCCACTCTCTGTAGCAATTGCTACAAGCTCTGGTTTCACCTGTTCTAACATCTCATGATAATCAGTATATTGAAGCACGTCGTCTGTTAATCTATGTTTTAGTATCTTATCCTTCATATTTGCCGGCACAATATCGCAAATAGCCGCTATTTCAAGATGATTATTCTGCGCCGCAACAACATGATTCGACGATATCCTGCCACAACCAATCAATGCATATTTCATACAATCTCCTTCTCACATCCTGTAACTTTATGAATAAATTTATTATATTGTTCCATATAAGACTCTATATTGCTTCTGCACTTTCTATTGCCCTGCTTACTGTATGAACATTCCTGAATCACCGTTGTCAGGGATTCTTCATCCTGCGGCTTAAAGAAATGAATCTTCTCCCGCAGCTGTTCACTATCCTGCATCTTTGCAAGATCCGCCGTATCCCCGGGTATGATAACTCCGGTTCCCGAATACAGACCTTCATAGATAGTTCTCCCAATACAAAATTGTGGTTCTCCACGTATGATATAATCGCTAACCCGATAAATACTCCCTGTCTCTTTCATCTCACCACAATATATAATCCGTGCATCGTTCTGTGTCATCTTCTCACACTCATGCCCGTAAGTATGCTGATTGTTTCCAACAATCAGAAGCCTGCTCTGGGGATTTTTGTGTTTCATAAATGCCCGGAGCACAAACTTAGAGCCTTTGTTATCTCCTACCTGTCCCAGCATCGCAAATACCGTATTCTGTTTTGACAATCCATAACGTTCCAAGCTGTGTTCATAATCAATTTTTTCTATGTTCGTCATGTCAAACGGATTGTTAAGTACGATCGACCTGCCATTGCGTACAATCGCTTCAATTGGTATCCTTGTTGCCTCGTCAATATAGATAATTCCATCAGCTGCTTCCATTTTTTTCACAAATTTATCAATTCTTCGATAGTTCGTATTGATAACTTCTCTTGCATGGATAATATATTTTGCCTTCCGATCAATAATAGGATACAAAACCAGTGAATTCAAATGTACATAATCATATCTACCTTTTTTGATAATACTCCTTCTTAAGCCAATTGAAAAGAGCGACATGATATTATTTACAATATGAGAACATTCCTTGAATAAACTCACGCGGTCAAAATACTGGCAACGATACCGCGGCATCCATACAAAAAATATTTTACACAGATGTCTGCCTAATAGTCTTCTTATTTCTCCTTCATCAATCTTTGCCGTAAAGCTCTTGCAAATCATCAAGTCATAATCATACTCAATATTTTGAAGGACTCCTGCAATACTTCGATTCGCGCCGTAAATAAAAAATCCCTCATGCAGTATGAATAATGCTTTCATTCCCCTCTTCCTTCCTCTGCAATCTGCACATGAAATACATCAATCCAATGACCTGCACAGATAATGCGCCATGGCAGATAATCGCCTCTCTTAATCATTCCTCTGTTCTCATCAAACCATTCCATTGTCTTCCTGCTATCAATCAAATCCCCCAGCCGGCTGCAGGCATACACTAATTGCGCCCTAAATACATCAAAATGGTTATTAATCCATTTTTCCTCGGGCGTCACAAAACCCAGTTTACTAATCCTGTTCTTAATTTTATCCGGCAAAACGCCATCCAGACCATCCCGCATAACAGATTTTGTAACACCCTGCCTGATTTTGTAAGATATCGGCATACTATATATGCTTTCTGCAAGCCGGTAATCAAGAAAAGGCACTCTGGATTCTATAGAATGCGTCATCGAATTTCTATCTTCATAGTGAAGTAATGCAGACATACTGCATTTCATATGATCCAGTGAATACTTTTGCGGGCTGCTTACCTGATACAATTCCCTGCCTTTGACAGTCTGTTCAATCAATGTGCTGGAAAAGGGCAGTTTACTATACCCATACCCAACTTTCCTCTTAAGCAGCATTTTTATTTTATTTGGTATGAATGCCGATACAAAGGCGTTTAATATAACATCTACTGCCGAAACGTGCTTCTCCGATGTGCTGCGGTTCTTACAATAGCAGTACACTTCTCTACCAAATTTTACCAGACGAAATCTTCTTAAATAGTACGCCAATATCACGCTGTAGAACCCTGTGTAACCAGCTAACTGCTCGTCGGCTCCCTGTCCATCAAGCATTACCGTAATGCCTTGTTCTTTCGCACTCTTAAATACATTCCACTGGGCAAATATCGAAGTTGATCCAAATGGTTCATCCATGTGCCATATGATATCATCCAGATGTTCAAATAAGTCCTCTTCTTTGGGAAATACTTTGTGAGAAATAACATTTGTATGCCGCACCACCTCATCGATATATTCCTGCTCATCATATTCCTTATCCGCAAAGCAGGAAGATATTGTATGTTGCTCTATTTCCCTGCCGGATGCCTTGACGATGGAATCCGCCATACATACTATAGAAGAACTGTCCAGCCCTCCAGACAAACAATAACCCACCGGAACGTCCGCCCTAAGCCTGAATTTCACCGACTGTTCAAACAGTCTCCTAAAATCGTCGCACGCTTCTTTATAGGTAAACCGTCTACCGGTGGCTGCGCCCAAATCATAATACTGCTCCAGATGGTGCCTGCCCGTTGTCAAATCTAATACTAAGTTATATCCGCCTCTTAACTGCCTCACATCGCGAAATAAAGTTTCATCCGTACAATCCAGATCCCCCAAAATCAAAAAGTCGAGCAATCTCTGCCTGTTGGCATATACGCCCCCCTCCATCATTGACAGAAGCTGCTTTATTTCAGAACCAAAAAGGAACAACCCATCTCGATAACTATAGTAAAATGGTTTCACCCCAAACCGATCTCTTGAGCAGAAAAAAATCCTCTGTTTTTTATCATATATGGCAAAGGCCCACATACCATTCAGCTTATCAACGCATGTCTTCCCATAACAGTCATACATTGCAATCAGAACTTCTGTATCCGTGTTCGTTACAAACTTATATCCTTTTTTTTGCAGATGGCTTCTCAGTTCCTTATAATTAAATATCTCACCATTGTATACAATGTAATATCTGTCCTTATAACAAAATGGCTGGCGGCCATCCCTCCCCAAATCAATAATCGCGAGTCTTCTATGCCCCAGTGCAATATTGTCGTCATAATATACGCCCCTGTCATCCGGTCCTCTATAAGCGACAAGATCGACCATGTGCTCAAACTTCTGTTTATCTATTTTGCTTTCTTTGCTATATGCTCCGCAGATTCCACACATATCTTCTCTGTCCAACCACCTTTTTTAACTGTTCACATCCACATATCTCGAAATAAATTTCAGATAACGTTCCCGACTGTCACGCGCAAAAATATCTTCCGGGCTTACTTCTGCGTTTCTATCAACCCCACCCTGTAAAAGCCCTACCAGTTCTTCCTTATTTTGAAACCATGTACCTATCCGGGTACTAATCCATTCACTACGTTTTGACTTCCATATCATCACACGTTTCCCCAGTGCCGCCGCCTCATATAAAGCTGTCGAGTCATCACCCACCACGGTCTTAACCCTCGAGAAAAAGTCATTTATATTTCCACTTATATTTACCAAAGTTCTGGCATCCTCCATTGTCTTTAACACATCGTACTGCTGTACCATCATGGGATGAACTTTAATAAATAATTTTTTTTCTGGCATTTTTTGTTTCACATACTGAATCAGTTCCATATAAGGTTCCGTATCCGACGGAAGAATCAGTATGCTGTTTTCATCTTCAGTTACTCCTTCCTCTCTATTGCCACTATCCAAATTTCTGTTAAAGTTAGCGTTCCCCAGTATATACTTTTCAATCGGAACCCTTGCAAACTGTTCCCAGAATCGCCCAAAAATTAAAAAAACGTCGGGCATATATTCTCTATACTCCTGACTTTCATTCACTGCCTGCGAATAATTATAGGCAAAGTGACTGCTGTTGATTAATCCATGCTGTATCTCTGCAGATGGAATCTTTAAGTCCTTCAATGCCTTGATTTTACATGCCATATGACTCCCGTCACATCCCTGTGCAACAAAAACAATTTTGGGTGATATGCGGGTAAAAATTCTGTGATAATAATTATAAATCAACCGGTTGTTCTTAGCATATCTTTCCAGTTCTATACGAATGGTTGCCCAATGCTTCTCCCTAATATCAAACGGAAGCTCCTTCCTCAGATAAATAATAAACCGTTCTATTGTGTCTTTATCCTGTGGATTCATCGGTGCAAGCTTCTCATGAAATGCACAGATTATCTCTATGAAATCAGCCTCAAATGTCCTGTATTTCTTAGGGTAAAAATGGCGAAACAGCGGAGCGCTTTCTATGATAGCCATATTGCCATGCAAACCAAGAAAATCATCATAAATCCGGTTATAATAACTGCCATCTTTATCTTTTACGTTGCCCAATACATGATTTAAACACAAAATATCAATATGTTTGCGAATAAACAACGGATTCTTATTAAACTTAAAGAACTGTGACCATTTGAAACTTAATACTCTGCCATGCTTCATATTCTCTGCAGTATTATCAATCAATCCCATTTCTTCTCCAAAATTACTTTTCCATATGGAATTCCATACTACATTTCTGATAAACGGCCACATCAGCATGTTATGAAATGCATAATGATATGTTAAAACTTGTCCCTTATCCTCAAATGCGAGAAATTTCTCGAAATCCGCTTCCAGCGAAGTACTCTGCATTCTCATGTCCATACTCCCTATCCCCGGAAACATCCCTGCCTGTCATTGGTACTAATACTCCTTATGATAATCCCCGGCGCATATATTCATAGAATTATATCATACTCGTACCTTATTGTCTACTTTTCCACAATTCCGTCACACCAAACAGACTTTATATCGTAAAATTTTTTCTTTAATTCTATGTTTTTCTCAAGTGCAAATTCCCTAATTTTCGCTACAATGCGCTCAGATGCATGACCATCCCCATACGGGAGTTCCTGTTTTCTAATTTGCTCTCTAAACTCCTCACTATCAGCCGTACACATGGCTTCCTTAATAGCCTCGCAGTCTGGTTCGCAATTTAGGACACTACATGCCTGTATTCTGCCTTTCTGCCTGTCACCTATATTTACTGTTGGAACATGCATGACCGGCGCCTCCAGAATACCACTGGAAGAGTTCCCTATGACCATGGAACAATATTTCATGGTTGACAGATAACGTACCATTCCAAGGGACTCCGTCAGATAAATTCCTCCATTAAATCCCTTTGCAAACCGTTCTAATCGTTCATTTACCATGCGCCCGCCCGCATCTGCATTTGCCTTTGTTACTATATAGCGAAATTGTGGCATCTCCTCCATCGCCTGTAGAAGCTCGTCCAATTGTTGTAATGCCGTATTTTCTTCCAATGTAACCGGATGAAAAGTCACCAGACAATACTTTCCATCCAGCGAAAAGTCCAAAGACGCCTCCAGCTCTTTCCTATCCCACAACTTCTGATGCAAAATATTGTCTACACCGGGCGCACCCACACAAAAAACTCTATCCGGATTTTCTCCTAACTGAATCACTCTTCTACGATAATCTTCCGTGCTTGTAAAATGAAGATAACTCATTTTTGTAATACAATGCCGGATAGCATCGTCAATCGCCCCTTCCGTAATCTCTCCCCCATGGATATGGGCAATCGGAATATGCGCATTCATTGCGGCAATGCACACTGCAAGCGTCTCATAACGATCTCCCAGAACAATCAGCATATCCTGAGGATTTTCTGCAAAAAAATGGGCAAACTTCCAGATTGCCGCCGCCATGGATTCTGACACAGCCACTACACCATCACCCTTTGCCAAAATGGGAATTTTCGCCTTGATGGGAATACCGTCTTCCTCTATCTCTTTGTATGTTTCACCAAATTCCTTTTCCAGATGCATTCCAGTGGCTATAACATTCGTAGAAAACTCCCTTTCCTGCAACAGTCCCTGTATCATATTTTTCAGCAGTCCATACTCTGCACGCGTAGCTGTCAGGACACAAATTTCCTTCATGGCGAGATACCTTTCTGTCAATACATTTTGTTAATTCCTATCAAAGATTCTGGCTTTCACAACAATAGAGCGCGTAGTATAAATCTTCCCGCCGATCATTTTTAACCGGAAAATGATTTCTAAATTCAGCGGTCTCATCTTGGAGGTCATATTCCATCAGTCCCTCCTGTCCGCTTAGTTCTTGCAAAATCTGTCCATTCGGATTTATAATACAGCTGTCTCCCGAATAGTTTACTCCCCCGATGTCCCCTGTACAATTGACCGCAATAATATACACCTGATTTTCAATCGCCCTCGCCTGCAGCAGACATCTCCAATGCGCTCTTCGCGCTTCGGGCCAGTTTGCAGGAATCAACAGAACATCCGCTTTTTTTGAAGCAATCTGAAATATCTCGGGGAAACGCAAATCATAACAGATAAAACTGGAAAAACTAATTCCATCCATAGAAAAATACGCAATGTTCTTTCCACCTTGAAACTTTATGTCTTCCCCCACAAATGAAAATGGATGTATCTTTACATAATCCGAAAGCACTCTGCCGTCCTTATCTACAACAGTATAATGATTCTCCGCCTTTTCCCCGCAGTCCTTTACCCAGCCAAATCCAATCGCTGTATGATACTGCCCCGCATAAGACTGCATTTTATGGATTGTTTCATAATCCTTTTCTCCGGTCACGCTTGTGTTCATGGAAAAACCGGTAAAGCTCATTTCTGGTAAAAGAAACAAATCCGCTTTACGTTCAGACGCCTCCTGCAATTTTCTTTCTACGCACTTATAATTTGCTTCCTTGTCTTCCCATATGATATTCATTTGGTATAAAAGCACCTTCATTTATTCATCCTGCTCCCATAAACTTAAATCTATCAACGCATTTTCCGCCATGATGCACGCAACCTTATAATTATACATAGAATCTATCTCAATAGACTTTTCATCCGGCATAATATAAGGTACAGAATTTTGAGCATGAAAAGACTTATGTTTCACAAAATAACTCCATTTCGCAATGTACATACATCCATTCATTGTATATTCTTTCGCCTGATCCTGCCTTCTGACGCTTTTAAAATCCTTCATCGCCTCATAGAACTTTGAAAGACCCCCCTTGGAATCCAGTGAATGTATAAACGCCCGATTTACTTCCACTTCTTTCATTCCAAGTAATGTATCTGCCCCTCGCTCTTCTATTAGTTTCAGTGCATTGTCCAAATCTTCTGAACTTGCAAATGGTGAGGATGGCTCCAAAAGACATATATAGTCATACCTATCTTCATCATGTTCCATAATCCATTGTACCGTATGCCAGACAACATCCATGCTGTCCGCCGTATCCGATGCCAGATAATCCGGACGCATAAATGGAACCTCCGCCCCGTATGCAGCGCTGACTGCAGCAATCTCCTCATCATCTGTTGACACAATAATCCTTTTATCAACGCTGCATTTCTGCGCCGAAATAATCTTATATGCTATGAGCGGCAGTTTCCCAACTAATCTGATATTTTTCCGGGGCACCCCTTTTGAGCCGCCTCTTGCAGTAATAACAAATAATACTCTCATACCTGCCCTCTAATTATACTTTCTGAACACCGGTTTAATCACATTGCCCATAATAAACTGATTTACATCGCCATTTAAAGCATCGCTATATATTTTCATTGCCTTTCTGGCTGCATCCAGCGTTAAATCAATTTCCTTTTGAGTATGTTCATATGCAACTGATATATATGGCATGAGTATTCCCTGTCTGACCATTTCCTGACAAAACACCGTCCGATGTTCAAATGATGCGTTGCCATCCTTGCCGCAGATTACCATATTGGGGGAACAAGCTGCACCTTGCATGTAGAAATAATCCTGCAGCGAAAACTCCTTCGCAATTTCGTTGAATCCTTCCACAAGCTGCGTTCCCATTTCCCAAATATGTTTTGTCACATTTAATTCCTTATATACATCTATTGTTTCAATAAATGCACCCAGACCACTCATCTCGGCGCCATGTGTTGTAGATACGAGAAAAACCCGCTCCTTACCCGGCGTCAGTCCCCCCATATCCATAATTTCACGTTTACCTCCCAGCGCTGCAACAGAAAAACCATTTGCCATACCTTTGCCAAAAGTAACTAAATCCGGCTCTACCCCATAATATTTGCATGCTCCCTGCAAATCCCAGCGAAATCCGGTTATCATTTCATCAAGAATATACACAACGCCATATTCCGTACATAATTTTCTTACCTCCTGCAGAAAATTATCAACCGGTTCCTCCGTATCACAAGGCTCCATAATCAGTGCGGCAATTTCACCTTTGTACTTTTCAAACAAGTTCTTTACAGAATGAATATCATTAAAACTAAACTGCAATGTTAAATCCTGAATTTCCTGTGGTATACCTGCATTCATAACTGTGTCTCCAATAAACCAGTCATCATAAGAGAAAAAGGAATGCTCTTTACAGCGCGCCACATACTTTCTGCCCGTATAGGCTCTCGCCAATTTTACCGCCGCTGAAGTCACTGTGGAACCATTTTTGGCGAATTTTACCATATCAACCCACGGGAACAAATTACACATCAATTCTGCTGCATCAACTTCAATCTTCGATGCTTTGCTTGCCGTATTGCCATTATGTATCTGCCTGATTGCTGCATCTGAAATCCTGTCATAGTCATATCCGATCGTAACCGACCTGCATGCCATTGCATAATCAATATATTGATTACCGTCCACATCCCACGTATAAACACCCTTGCTGCGCTCCATAACTCTGGGTGCATTTTCGGGGAATACCTCATCCGTTCTACTATACGTGTGCGCTCCCGCCGGAATGAATGCATGTGCTTTTTGTCCGTATTGTTCATTCTTTGTCATGTCTTTCTGCTCCTTCTTTAATTTCATTTTTACTTTTCAATCTCATCAATAATTCTCAGAATCTCTTTATCTTTCTCAAAATCATATAACGGTTTCCTGCCGCCAATCACATCAAAAAAACCTTCTATTTCTTTTGCATAGGCGTATTCATTAATAAAGTCTCCATATTTCTCTTCATGCAGGTACTGTCCAGCCTGTATTTTTTTTAGTTCATTGGAAATAAGATTCTTTTCATATAGTGTATCCGGCGTTCCATTCCATTTCATGTACAAATCCTCATTAAAAACTTCCAGCCGGCGGACAGCCTGTCTGCTTACCACGTCAACCACCAGACTTCCTATATTTCCATTTGCATGTTCGATCTGAATGAGATAGGTATCTGGAAAGTCTATACGCAGACTTGTGATTTTTCTTTTTATTACATGTACCTGCTCTATCTTCCCAAACGTATTCTGTATCCACGGTAATTCAATCGCCAGAAGTTCTCTGCATCCGTTTGTAAGTTTACTGCTGATAAAAAAATCATTTAGGTTGTCCCACGGATGCCAGTCAGGCAAGTATTGTCCTACATGATACTGGTAAATACATTTTGTCCCGCTCTGCTTTACCTTTTGATCAATTATCTGAATTTCAGCTCTATATAACGGTGTAGATGAAAGAAAGAGAACTTTGCCACGTTCCCCGGCTGCTTTCATATTCTCGTCATAAAAATCGCTAATCAAATTAATCTCCGTGAAAACATGCATATCACGCTCAAGACACTCTTTTATGATTCCGGCATGGAATTGCGGAGAGGTGCAGACAAATGCACAGTCCTGTTTCTCCTCCATATCGTTTAACGAGGAATAAACTTTTATATGATACTTGTCAGCAACGTCTTTTGCTCTTTCCAAGTTACTTTCAACACCCGTAATAAGCATATCTGCATAATAATCCCGCAGCAGTCTTATTCTTCTTTTTCCCATAGAGCCAAGCCCTATAACACAAATATTCATAACATAACCTCTTCACTTCTCCAAACCAAAATAATCATCTTATATCCGTATAATCCGTTCATCTTTTTGATAGTCTCTATCCGCTGCTGTTCCAATCACCTCGTTCCATCGCATAGGGGAAACCCCGTCTCCCGGTCTCTTGGTGGTCAGATTGTCTTCCGTAAATAGCTCACCTATGCGGATACTTTCCTTCGCCACAATACTTTTACGTGCCACATCCCGATTTTTCATTTCCGAAGGCGTTGGCTGTTTAATATCACTTCCCAATGCAATGGATATGTTACGGACTGCACTCACCATCATCTTCAGTTCTGCCGGTTCCAGACTTGCCTTGTGATCCGGTCCTTCCATATTCCGATTCAGCGTAAAATGCTTCTCAATGACAACAGCCCCTAATGCCACTGCTGCTATCGGCACTTCAATCCCTGTCGTATGATCCGAATATCCGACCGGCACACCCAATTCCTTTTGTATCTGCATCATTGCCCGTAAATTCACGTCACAATAAGGTGTGGGATACTCCGTATTACAATGAAGCACTGTGATATCTTTGCAGCCATTATCCCGTAATATTGTTACAGCATCACGAACCTCATTAAGATAACTCATTCCTGAAGAAAGGATGACCCTTTTTCCTGTTTTCCCTACCTTTTCCAAATACGGATAGTTGGTAATTTCACCAGAAGGTATCTTTATCAGCTCAATCCCGCATTCTACAAGATAATTCAGGCTTTCTATGTCAAACGGCGTTGACAGAAACATTATCTTCTTAGATTTGCAATATTCGATTAGCTGTTGATGCATATCGTAAGTAAGCTCCAGCCTCTTCAACATCTCAAACTGAGACTCTTCTTTTGCTGTCGTTTTCATCTGATATTCTGCTTTTCCTGCATCCTTACATACAAGGTTTTCCGCACGGAAGGTTTGAAATTTTACTGCATCAGCGCCTGCCAATACTGCTGCATCTACTAATTTCTTCGCTATTTCTATATCACCATTATGATTCACGCCCGCTTCGGCAATGACAAACACTTCACTCATGATTTTCCAGTCTATCCCCTATTTTTACTTTACCATTATAAGTATACTCCGTAATCTCCAATATTGTATCCCCTGTTTTTATCAACAGTCCCTCTTTCGTCCTGCCAACCACCTGACCTACCGTATTCTTATATGCACGTGCCCCGGGAACCATCCTTGCCTTGTTTATCATTATCTTGTTCCCTCTAATCCATGATGTTGCCTGCGGACCCGGTATACAGAGCGCCCGGACAAAGTTAAAAATTTCTCTGCTCGTCTGTGTCCAATCAATGATTTCATCACCTTGAACCCGCATACCGCAATACATGCCTACCGGATCAATATCGTTTTGCTTCATCGGGATTACATTTTCCTTTTGAATCAATTTAATAGCCCGATAAAGAATCTCAGCGCACGCTTCATAAGCCGTTTGTAACAATGTACCATAATCATCATCATCCGTAATAGGGTATGTCTCCTGCAAAATAATATCCCCGGTGTCAATTCCCTCATCCATATAGTGCACCGTTATTCCAAATTCTTTCTCATCATTAATCAGCGCCCAATTCAATATATTTCTTCCTCTGTAAAATGGAAGTTTGCCGGCATGACAATTAATCGTCTTGTATTTTGGAAGGTTTATCATTTCATTTTTGAAAATCTGGTTGAATGACATGGAAACAAATAAATCAGCTTCATACTTTTCTATTCTGCTCATAAACTCGCTTGAATTAATTTTCTCGCTCAACTCGACGGGTATCTGGTTTTCTTCTGCTAACTTTATTAAAGTTTCATCCTTTTTATCATATCTTACGGTTACAAATACAATCTCTAAAGAATCGTCAGAAATAATCTTCTTAAATGCATTATGTCCCCATGGTCCATCAGCAAAATATCCTATTTTCATGCAACACACCCTTTCTCATCTGCACGCTTTTTCCTTACATTATCTAGTCATATTATATAAGTGCATACTACACTTAGCAAGATTATCTTCCTAATTCTTTTTCTTGTCCATATGCATTCTCCCCCATTTTTTCACCAAAAAATCTCCCATCCCCCGCAGCAGCGCCCTGCACATCGCCCGCTTACCCTGCAAAAACCAGATGAGCAGCCACGCAAGCCGGTTGCAGATAAAATAAAGGAGAAACAGCCAAAACTGTCCTCTGCTTCCAAAGCTTCCCTTCCCGCGCATATGCAGGCTGTTACATAACAGCCAGTTTCTCGTGATATAATAAGCATTCGCCGGCTTTTCATTGCCTCCGGTAGAACCGTTGACCTTATGGCAGACCACCGCTTTCGCGCAGTAATAGATGTGGGTCTGCTTCTCCCATGCCCGCATACTGTACTCTACATCTTCATAATAGAGGAAAAAGCGCTCATCCAGAAGTCCGACCTTCTCCACAATCCGCCTCGACAACAAAATGGCACAGCCATTCGCAAACAGACACCTGCCGCTCCGATTGAACTGTCCGCTGTCCGTCTGATTCAGTCCACTATGGATTGTCTTTTTAAGAATGGGGGAAAATGTCCCTCCGGCACACCAGATAACATCCCGTCTGTCGGCATACAGAACCTTCGGCACCACAATGGCGCCTGTCTCTTCGCCGCAGCGCATCATCTGCTCTATGGCGTCCGGCGCTATCTCCGTGTCATTGTTCAGAAGAAGATAATACTCGGTGCCCTGCTCCATCGCATAGCGGATTCCCTCATTATTTGCCTTGGAAAACCCGTAATTGTCATCAAGCGCAAGGATATGCACCTGTCCATGCTCTCCCCACGTTTCCCGCAGCGCCTCCAAGGAGCCGTCCGTTGAAGCATTATCGACCACCACGATCTGGATCTGCTCCCGTATGGTGCTGCCAAGAATGGAGGCAATACATGCATCGTTATATTTTTTCCCGTTATAATTGACCAAAATGACACTGATTTGTTTTTTCATGTGTTCCTTTCGTAGTACGCAATCATATCCTTAAGTGTCACCTCCAGCGGTATGACAGGATTCCACCCGATGTCCGCACTGATTTTCTCATGGGAGCCGACAATGATACGATTGTCATTTAACCGCACATAGTCCGGATTAACCACCGTGTCAATCTTTACCCCCACCATACCGGCAATCTTCTCCACGATATCCGACAGCCTGATACCGGTTCCGGAACAAATATTATATAGTTCCCCCGATTTCCCATGCAGCAGCAGATGATAGTAAGCTCTCACCACATCCCGTACATCCACGAAATCGCGGACAATTGACAAATCGCCCGTCTCAATCGTCCCCTGTGACTGTCCTTTTTGCTTAATCGCCAGTATCCTTGAGATAAAGCCCGGTATGACAAAGCGTATATCCTGCCACGGTCCGATATGGTTAAAAGAACGTGTCATAACGATATCCACACCATAACTGTCCGCATAGATGCGGGAGAGCATCTCCTGCGCCACACGGGCAACCGCATAGGGGCTGACGGGCAGCAAATGATTGTCCTCATGAAGCGGCAAATCCGCCTCCGTTACATTTCCATACTCTTCCGAGGAGCCTACCGACAAAATCCTGCATTTCAAATGCAATTCCTGTACAGCCTCTATAATATTCAAGAAGATATTCGTGTTGTTCTGAAAACATTCTATCGGATGCTTCCAGCTATATGCCACGCTGCTGAAGGATGCAAGATGCACAATATAATCCGGTCCAAACTGTGCTAACAGATGCTTCACCGCATCCGTTTCTAACAGATCCACTCTATGATAAACCGTCTCAATATCAGGAAATGCCGCAAAGTCAAAGGCAGGCTGACTGATATCTATGCCGCATATTTCCACGTCACGGTCATTTTCCTGCAGATAGACAAGCAGGTGTCTGCTGACAAATCCGGAAAAACCTGTAATCAATATTTTTTTCTTACTCATCGTTATCCCATGCCTTTCCCGCCGTTTGAGAGTTTTCTGCTTCAAGTATTCTTTCTTGCCTTATCTGTCTGCACCATTACAGATTCTTCTGCAAAAAATCCATATATTTTCCCGCAAGATAGGGTCTGCTGTAAATGGAGAAATCAAACTCGTCGTTCCTGTCAACGGGAGCTTCCATCATTTCTATCCATGCTTTCGTACTATAGGGATCCTCCACATAGTTTGCCTTGCCCTGTGTCACCTCAGGAATGCTGGTTCTGTTCGTCGTGATAACGACCGCGCCGAATGCCATCGCCTCCACCGGCGGCATCCCGAATCCCTCAAAAATACTCGGAAAGAGAAAAGCCCGGCAGTGCCGGTACAGCGTATTCCGCTCCTTCGTACTGATAAACCCCGTTAAGGTTACGATATCCTGCAGCTGATTTTCTTCAATCAGCTCTTTTACACTATCGCTGGCATTGCCTGAAATACCTGATACAAGAAGTCTCTGGGGCAGATTCGTATTCCCCTTTTTTAACACCGCCATCACCCGGATCAACGTCTCCAGATTCTTATGCGGAATCATCTGCGCCACCGTATAGTAGTAGGCACCGTCCGCAATATGAAATTTCCGGCTAACTTCCTCGAAGGGTTCCGTTTCATCCAGATTCACCATCGCCGGAATATTTAATACCTCTATTTTTTCTTCCTTCATCCGGTATCGTCTGACCAAGTCTGCCTTCACATAGTTAGTCGTCGCAATAATCTTCTTGGAAAATTTTGCGTCAAGCCGCCAGCAGAGATCGGAATAGGCAACTTCATGAAAGGGATGATACTGCGGATAATGTGCCGCCTGTAAATCGTGGATGGTATTGATATAAGTGATGCCGCCGTTAAAGAGCGGGCGGCAGTATACGGGTATAAAGCAGTGCCGCAGACCATTTTTTCGCAGCAGTCTGTTCTGGAAAAAAAACTGCCATAAAATTCTGCCGGCAATATTGGCAGAAACAACATTCGCCTTCAACAGCGTAATTCTCTCATCTTTCGCATAATGCGCAAAAGTCTCCGCGTTATCTTTGGAAACAAGCAGCGTAAACCGGAACGGTCTGTCCAGCTGCACAAAACCGTCTAAAAGGTTTCTGATATAAAATTCCGTTCCGCCCACCTTACCGGGTCTGAGCCATAATAAATCAATTGCAATGTTATTCATATGCAAACCATACCTTTCTTAGCCGCTATTACCTGCCAAACAAAACGCTCCTCCACCATGAAGAAATTCCGATAACCTTTGCAGCCGCGATACACACCGCTGCCACGACACAGGCAAGTACAACCGCTAAAACTCCCACAATAAACACAGAGTCGATGCTATAAAAATATTGCTTATAATCCATCAAAAATCCATGCAAAACATAGATTGCCAGCGAATTTTCTCCACAGACACATACCGCCTTGTATATGCGGCTTCCTTCCGGCAAAAATCTGCTGTCATTCAATCTGCAACAGACTGCAATGACACAAAGCGACAAACCGATTCTGAGCGCCTGCGTCATCCAGCCTGTATCATAAAATGAAAAAAACGGAAACGCCAGCGCATAGGCGAATATCGCGCCCGCTGTCAGCCACTCGCTGTTTAGCATTCTTTGCAGCGCTTCATGCCGGACTATCAGAATCGCAAGGAAATACGGTATCGCATAGCTTAGCATATTGATCAGATAGGGCTGCCTTGTGAAGAATGCAAGTAACGCCGTCACAATTTCCAGACCGCCCAGAATCAGGAAATCCGCAACAATCCCCTCGCCGCCCGTCTTTGTGCGAATCGCCCAGTACAAGGCGTGTATGATTTTTAAGCCAAACAACACCGGAAAGAACCAAAGTCCGTTCTTACCATATCCAAACAACTCCAAAAGCAGCGCCTGCACCGCTTTCCACACCTCGCCAAACTCATGCTGCACTACCGCCGCATGATACCAAGACGCCCCCTCTGAAACCGCCGCACTGATAATTATCCAGCTTAAGTACGGAAGCAGTAAGCCGCGCATTCTTTTAATTAACATCCGGCTCTCTGTGCCTCTATATTTTGTCCTGTACTGCTCTTCTATATAAGCGGAGACAAAGAATAGAAGGGGCATGTGAAAAGAATAGATGACATTGAAAAGTATATCCATACTCCGGATATCAGAAAGCGAATGACCGGCTACTACCGCGATAATGGCAATCCCTTTCAGAAAATCCATATATGCATTTCTCTTCCCCTCACACAGATTCTCTGTCATCCGTCCTCTCCTCTGTATCATGCTCCAATTCTCTGATTCTCTTCTCCATCATGCTGAGCTCCTGAACCAGAATCCTGATTTTAAGCTGCTGCCTTGAGACAATGGAGGTAAGCGTCATCAGAATCATCATAATGAACGCGATGCACAAAATATACAAACCGTTCATGTTGCTCTCGATGCCGAGCTGTCCCACGAACCATACTAACAGCTCCGGAAAATAAATCATGATACCCATGATAACACCGGCTACGAGCCATATCAAGGTATACTTTAGTTCCAGCATTTTCTTCTTCAGATAATAAAGAATAATGATAAAATAGCAGATGACGGCTATGGAAAGCGTAACCTGCAGGGTATGTGGAATCATTTCTGCCTCCTGACTCCGAAGCTCAATCTCCGAATCAACATCGCCAATGTCACTTTGAACATATAGTAAACCGATTTCTTGAGTGTAATGGAGCTCGTCCCATTCTCCCGATCCCGCATGACAACCGGGTACTCAATAATTTTGCCCTTATGGACTGCCGTGATAACCATCGCCTCCGGCTCCGGATAATCCGTCGGATAATCCTCGGCAAATATATTGATGAACCTGCGGTTTACAAGACGATAGCCACTGGTGATATCCTTGACTTTGACGCCGGTCAGAATCCATCCTAAGACGCTTAAGAACTTAATCCCTATCCGCCGCACCCCGGAAGACTGAAATCCCTCTTTCTCAACAAAACGGGAACCGATGACACAATCCGCCTGCTCTTTTTGCATAGACTGTATCATCTGAGCCAGAAAGCCAACGTCATGCTGACCGTCACCGTCTATCTGCACCGCAATCTCGTAGTCGTTGTCTCTGGCATAGCGGTAGCCGGTCTGAACCGCTCCCCCGATTCCCATATTGATGGGAAGATGCAATACCTCATATCCTCTCTCACGACAGACCTTCCTCGTGTGGTCGGTCGATCCGTCATTGACAATCACATAGTCGTACTGCGGAAAATTTGTGATTAAGTTGTCTACCACTTTCTCAATATTATCCCCCTCGTTGTAAGCCGGAATAATGATTAAGACTTTCTTCGATTCATCCATTTTACCAACCAGTTCTTTCCGTATAGTTTCCATATCTGCATAAGGAGCAGAAAATAAACCGCATAGAAAATCCCGAAATTATATACCAGATATCTCTGTTGCCCGAAAAAGACAAGAGAAATCACAAAAACCATCACCAGATTCGTTCCCAGCACGGCGCTCATAGCTTCGCCGTAAGCCCGCTCAACCTTCTTATCCGCATATGCCCATATCATCAATGCCGCCGCGGATAAATATAAAAACAGCGTGACAAGATGGCATAGCAGATATATCCTCTTTATCTGAAAAAATACGGTGCAGATAAATGCCTGCGGCAGCATCATGAGCGTATGGTACAGAACCCTTCCCCAATGCGCTTTGACAAGAGCTGCTCCGATTGCCATCTGGTTTGCATTTCGTATCCTGCCATACTCTGCAGAAAGCTTTATTTCGGGTCTTTGCGCATAATAATCATTCTGTGCATGGAAGCACTCAATCCCTACGGAACCGATTCCACCCACAATATCTTTCCACATCCACAACCCCGGTTTGGCGTATGCATATCTGCAGCCGCTTGCATCTGCCACTTCATACAAATACAAATACAGCTCCCTCAAGCCTTCGTCCTCAAAAAGCAGATAATCTTCATAATCCGCCTCATACATGCCACGGGCAAAAATAAGCGTAATATACTGGCTTGCCACCTCCTGCGGCGCGTCTTGTTCCTGCGTCTTATTCTGTTCTTCTGTCTGCTCTTTTTCTATCTGTTCCTCGTCTATATTTTCCTCTTCTATCTGCTCCCCGTCTATACGCCCTTCTTCTATAGGCTCCTCGTCTGCCTGCATGTTTACAACCGGCGCGTCATCCACAGCTTCTCCCGCTGCATCGACGCTTTCCGCCTGATTTGCTGCTACCTGTTGTTTCATCAGATGACGCCTCACCATCTGCTGATAGCCTGCGCTGACCCTGCTCATACACCAGACGCCAGCTAGGCTGATAAGGAGACAGCCGGCAGCGCCAAGCACAATCCGCAGTACCATCTTTCCTCTGGGCTTCTTCCCATTCCCTGCTGCAAAAAGACCGCTTTCCGTCTTCCGCGTCAGCATCACATAGAAGAAAATCACGCCGCATACGGCAAACAGAATCTGAAGCTGTGAACGGATGGACGATAACAGCAACGTCACCAGAAAGAGAAACAGCACATCTTTCATTTTTTTATCCCACGCCGTCTTCATAAGCATTGCCATAAACAAATAAAAGGCGGCATAGGCAAGTCCTTCCGTCACAATTTCCTGCGTGGTCATTGCATCCGGCATATCCGTCGAAAAAGGCAGCAATGAAAACAGAAACACGCATCCTGCCTCCCAATATGGAAGGCGGAAACGCCGTCTGATAAATTCCGCAAATACCATCAGGCAGACACAGGCAAAAACCGCCTGCTCCATGATTACCGCCTGCAGATAGACGGCTTCCCCGAACAAGATGCGGTTTCCTCTCAAAAACAGCGGATAGATTGGCATCACGCCTTCCATATAACTTTCCAGATTGAGATAGCTGTAACTGTCGTCAAACAATACATAGCTATCCGCTCCGAGCAGTAAAAAAGCACCCATACCCGTCAAAAACAATAATACAAGAAACAACAGATTCTTTGTACGGTTACTTATTTTCATCTTCCTCTTCCCCGAAAATCTCCTCTTTCCTCCGCTCCACAACCTGTCCGTCAACCACTTCATAGATAACGTCCACATTGCGGATTGTCGTAAGTCTGTGCGCAATAATAAGCATTGTCTTTGTTCCCTGAAGGTTCTCTACCGCCTCCATAACTGCCGTTTCCGTGTCGTTGTCAAGCGCCGAAGTCGCCTCATCCAATACCAGTATTTCCGGGTCATGGTACAGTGCGCGGGCAATGCCGATACGCTGTCTCTGACCGCCCGACAATCTGACGCCCCTGTCACCTACGAGTGTCTCCATACCATGCGGCAGACTGTTTATAAAGGCAGTCAGCTGTGCCTTTTTGGCCGCCTCCCATACCGCCTTTTCATCTATCTCCGAATCCCTCACGCCAAAAGCAATATTATGATAGATGGTATCATCCGATAAATAAATCACCTGCGGGATATAGCCCACCTGCGTATGGAATGTCTTCGGCTTCTCATACACGTTCAAATCATCCGCCATGATTCTGCCTTCCTGCGGTTTCAGCAGCCCCAGAATAACATCGACCATCGTTGTCTTTCCGGCGCCGGAGGTCCCCACGAAAGCAACCATTTTCCCCTTCGGGATCACCAGATTGGCATCCCGTATCACCGCCTCTTCCACGTTCGGATAACGGTATGTCACATGCTCTACGCGAATCGCTTCCTTCAGATTCCACGCTTCTTTCACTTCATTATCCTGCTGTTCCACATAGGAAGCAATCTCGTCCAAATCATGATATACCAAATCCACCGACGGCAGCGCGTATAAAATATTCGTCGTATATTCATTAATCTTTCCCACACTGGGCATCAGCCGCAGCGCCGCTACCGCAAACACGCCAAGCTGTGGAATATAGTAGATAAAATCCGCTTCCCCGAAAAACATCTTGATGATAATCGCCGCCAGAAGCCCCGTCATACACACGGCTTCCACAATGTGCTTGGGCAGCACTGAAATCAGCCTGTTAATCCGCTGTCCTCTGGAATATCTGGCATAATAATCCTGATATTCATCAATAAAATACTGCTCTCTGTCTAAAAGCTTAATCTCCTTGATTCCCCCCAGCGACTGGTTCATCCATTGAAAAATCTTGCCCCGGTACATCTGGTTCTTCTGACCGAGCGTTCTCGTATAACGTCTTGTAAGCGCAAGAAAGAGTCCCACACATAAAACGAGCAGCCCAAGCACAACGATTGTTATGGACTTACTTTTCAGCAACAGAAAAATCCCGATGGCGGAACACGTAACAAGCTCCGTGGCAAGCTCCAGAAAGTAGAGGATCACCTGCATAAACTGCCCCGTATCCTCCTGCAGACTTCTCTGCAGCGTCGCAACATTTTTGTTCAGATGAAAAGTGTACGGCTCCTTCATATAGGTGACAAGCAGCCGTGTGGATAAATTTTTCTGCGTATCATACGAAAACTTGAACATATAATTTTTCTGGACGGCAAGATACACGTTCTTGATAATATAAACCGCCATGATGCAAACGGAGAGAAATGTCAAAAACCCTCTGTCCGTCACAAAACCGAAGGTATCATATGCCCATTTCAGATACCATGTTTTCTGAATGGACTCCGGATTCATAATGATATTGATAAAAGGACTAAAGATTGACACACTGATCAGCTCAAAAAAACTGCCAACAATAATCGCTAACAATAGGAGTGCAATCTTTCTTTTGTCTTTTTTGTCAAAAATATATCCCAGTTTATAAAACAGGCTTTTTTTCTCCATGTTTTTCATAACTTTCCTTCCGTCATCCTACGACTCCGTTACTGAAAAAGCGCCGGACATAAATTACAATGCGAGTTATTGTCGCTGATTTTTCTTGCCGGCACGCCTGCCCATGTGGTGCCGGGCTCCAGAATATCCTTGGTAACCACCGCGCCCGCGCCGACCGCCACATCATCCGCAATGTGCACGGCTCCCACTACTTTTGCGCCAATGCCGAAGAAACAGTTATCCCCGACTACCGCCGCGTCATGGCTTCCGCCGTCAGCCATGATCACCACGCCCTCTAACAGACGGCAGTTCTTGCCAATTTTCGCATTCGCATGTACGCCCAGCATCCCGTAATGCGGAATCGCGAGCCCTTCTTCAAACACGTTGGGCGAAATAATAAATCCCAAGCGGATACTCAGTCTGTGGAAACGGAACTTATAAAATTTCCGTATGATTGCAGACACAATTCCCGATTTACAGTTCGTATAATATTCTATCTTGCGCAGCAAAATTTCAAACTTCCACGTCTCGTCGCCGAACAGCTTCGGACGCTTGTCCCCTGCGCGCCCCAGCGCCAGCTGGTCCTGCTTTAAATAATACCTGTACGTCTCCTTACTGTCTATCATGCGGATTCCTCCTCGTTTTATCCGGCTCCATCAAATCCACCGCTTAACCTGCCGCAGATATTCACCGTAAGCCTCATCCTGCAAAGCCGCTCTCTCATTCGCTTCTTTCCCGGTAATTTCATGTTTCTTTAAGGGTATTTTACTCGATGCCCGTCTCAAAAACCACTCATACTCCAAATCCATGTTGCCGATATCCAGCGCCCGGTATCCGCGCTCAAACAGCTCCACCGTAAGAAACTTCGCCGCCACACCGACTGACAGTAAGAAAAGCCTGTCCTTATCGTACCGCGTACACGCCTCCACAATCACGGACAATGCGCCGTATGCGTCTTTCGGCGGACAGATAATGCGCTCGATGGACTTTGCACTGTCAAACAAGTCGTTTCCTACACCGTTATGCGTTTTGGTTCCTTCCACGATAACAACGTTTCTATTTTCCCATATTTTCTTGATTTTTGCAAACCATCTCTCACAGTCCTCATAACCGCCCACATTATAATAACAGCGCGAGATAAAGGAATTGAAATAAACTTTACCCGTATCACAGTATTTCTCATAAGTCCTGCGGCAGAACAACAGATGATCCTTCCAAAAACGTCTGCCCGATTCATGGCGGTCTGTAAGCGTATCAAAGATATCCGGAAGCGTCACCATCAAATCCTCATAAGGGTATCTGAGCATTTCGGCTAAGCCCTGCCCAATCTCTGGGGAGGCTTTCTGCAGCATCAAATCGACTCCCCTTATCATCACAATTTCCCCATCGCCAAAACGAACCATACTCTTTTCCGTAGTCAACAGCTCGTCGATGGTTTCGTCAATGGTATGCACTTTGATATGATTGTGCAGAATGCCTTTTTCATAAAGAAAATAGACAATCGCCGCTAAAATATCCTTAATTTTACGTTTCATTCCGCTTCTCTTTTATATTTTGCTTTCTTTCCGGTTCTGCTTTACTTCTGATTCTGTTTTACTTCTGACTCTGTTTTACTTCTATTCTTTCTTATTTTCTACACGGTTTAATACAAATTTTCCGCCTGCATCTTATCGAGCATTGCCCGGATTGTCCCATAATAAGTCTCATAGCTATACTTCTCTGACAGTCTCCGGTAGCCCGCCGCTCCCATCTCTTTCATACGCTCCCTGTCGGAGAGCATCATGGACAATTTCTCAGATAAATCCTTCTGGCTGTTGTCTTGAAACTGATAACCTGTCACGCCGTCTTCCACATAACATGCCGTTCCGTTTGTATCGCTGCAGATGACCGGAAGCGAATAACTCATCGCCTCCAGTTGGGATACCGACGCCATTTCCCTTGTGCTTGGAATCACATAGAGGTCCGCCGCCAGATATTCCGCCTCCATCTCCCGACGCGGCACATTTGTTTTGATGGTAACCATTTCTTCCATATGACAGTCCGCCACATATTTCTTAAGCTGTGCACAGTTCTCTTTCTGGAACTGCATCGTCGCCTCCCCAATGAGCGTAACATGAATCCTTGCACCCGATGAAACGCCCCCTGTTCTGCTTTGCGTGCCCACAGCTTTGTCCGACAATTCCTTTACCGCCTGCAGCAGCATCATGTGATGTTTCCTTGGTTCATATTTCCCGATGCATAAAATATGTACCGTATCATCGGCAAAATAAGTCCGCTCCCCCGGCGCTTTTCTCGGCTCCGCCACAAAGGGGACAAAATAATCATGTTCCTTAATGGAGGTTCCCTCTCTCTTCACTCCCATGACAGGCGTCATGCGCATCTTTGGCGACATCCGCGCCACAATCCGGTGCGCTATGTCCGTTTTGAGCGGCTCTGACCATAACGGACTCTGATTATAGAGAATACAAGGATACCCTTTCTTTTTACAAATCAGATATGCCGCCATCGAATATACGGAGCGTTCCCTTAAAATCACCACATCCGGACAAAACGCATAAATGAGTTTTTTCAGCTTCCGCACCGGCGGAAAACCATGCTGTATCTTGAATACGATAGCCTCCGGCTTTTTTCTGTGAATCACATTGACATACAGATAGTCCAGAATCTGATACAACCGGGAATACCCTAACACCACCGGCGTCACATAGGAATAATCCTCTATCATCGCGGCATAGTGACTGATAAAACACACCTCATGCCCATGTTCTGTCAGTCCTTTCATAATATCCATCTGGTTCGTATGATAGCGCGGGGCAATATACAGGAATCTCATATAAACTTATTCTCCTTTAAACTGTACTTCCCGCCTTTTAAGAATTTATGCTTCACCACCCACCAGCCGGGCACCCAGATATACTTGTGCATTGCCGGCGACGCGGAACCAATCATCCAGCAGTTTCTGTCGCACTTCTTCGTACATTCCCTAACCTTCTGCGCCTGCTCCGAGTTCCAAAGCTCCTCCCACGTCTGCTCTTTCAGGTTCCCCATAACCGCCTTTTTCTCCATGCCGTTGCAGGGAATGACGTCACAGAAGGGGTCAATAAAGAAAGCATTCTTGGACATATCGCAGGGCAGAAGCCGTTTATTGCCGTAAATATAATTAATAAGTCCATGGTTAAAGTACGCGCGGAACCACTTCTTCGGCGATTTGCTCTTCAACAGTTCGTTAATCAGCTTCTCAAAGTTCTGTGCGACCTTGTATTTATCGTCAATCTTGTTATCCGTCTTTCTGAAATAAAAGGAATTGTGCAGCGTAGCCGTCGCAAACTCCATCCCCATGTCATTGGCGATATTGTAAAGCGGCACCAGATCCTCACAGTTCATATCCTGCACCGTCATGCCAAACCCCACATCCGGATGCCCCATCTCAACCAGTGTCTTTAAGGTCTTATAACCTCTGTTGAACCCGTCGGGAATCCCCCTGATGGCGTCGTTTGTCTCCTGCAGTCCCTCGATGCTGATACGGATGCCTACCTTCGGAAACGCCCTGCACAATGCGATAATCCTGTCCGTAAAATATCCGTTCGTAGATATGACAATCCTGTCAGATTTCTTATATAGTTCCCGCACAATATCGGGAATGTCCTGCCTGATAAAAGGCTCCCCGCCCGTGATATTTGTAAAAGCCATCTCCGGCAGCTTCTTGATATCCTCCAATGTGATTTCCTCATCCGGTCTTGTCGGATCCTTGAAACAGTCACACATATTGCACCTTGCGTTGCACCGATACGTCACAATAACGGTACCATATAATGTTCTCCTTGCCATTCTCTGCTACTCCTTATATATATTCCTCACTATTTTAGCACAATATTGCTCCACTGTATCGAAATTTATATTTTTACAGTTTTCACTGTACGTACGGCATAACTCCGGGTCGTCCCACAACGCTTTGATATGCTCCGTAAGCTCCTGCGCGTCGCCTCCCCGGAACAAATCTCCCGTCACGCCGGCACGCACAAGCTCCGGCGCACCGCCAAGGTCAGAGGCAAGCACGGGCGTTGCATACATCTGCGACTCCATCACGGAAAACGGGCAGTTCTCATACCACTCGGACGGATATACGCTGAACCTTGCCCCCGCAATCAGCCTGCGCAGCGCTTCTCCGCTCACAAATCCACGGTTTTCCACATTTTGAACTCCCTCTACCTCTTCCTCCAGCGGACCACTTCCGGCAAAAACAAAGGGAATCTGCGACAGGGCACGGCAGGCTTTTAGCAGTGTCCCTATCCCCTTCTCCTCCGAATACCGTCCGAAGTACACCACATAATCTTTTTTGCCGCAGCCTGCATCACTTCCCCCTGTTTTCCCACGCCGCACATGATCTGTCATGTCCGCACCGCTGCCCGGCTTCCCCTCTTCCTTGCAGGTAACTTCGTCCATATCGATAAAGTTATGCATCATAACGGTTTTATCCGCCAGCAGCGGGTCGGTATCCAGCTGTTTTTTCATAAATTCGCTGGGACACACAATCACATCCACCATCCCGTAGGTCTTACGCCTGGCATAATATTTCGCCTCGATCGTACCAAGCAGACTCTTTATACGCGAACCGTGGATACATCGGTTTTTGCTACACTGCCCGAAGTCTCCTCCCCGGCAGGCAAAACAAATCTCTCCCGTCGCCGGAATCCGCATCATGTGGTTCGGGCATACCCACTGATAATCATGCGCCGTAAACACTATCTTCACCTTGCGCCCATGCTTCTTCTCATAAGCGCGCACGGCATAGATGACAGACGGCGTCAACTGGAAATTAATATTGTTCAGATGCACCACATCCGGACAAAAGTCTTCCAGCACGAGGCGCATTTTCTTCTTCGCCTCCATGGAATATATAATACGGAACGGGTACAACAGCTTTCCTAACCCGCCCCCGTGAAAATCCATGTCCGACGTGTAGGCTTCCACCCGGTTTCCCACAATCCTGCCCTCATGCTCCATGCCGAAATACTGCACTTCATGCCCAGTCTTCTGCAGTTGCCTGCCAAGTTTAAAGATATAAGTCTCCGACCCTCCGTTGGGATAGAGGAACTTATTTACCATCAGTATCTTCATGCCTGCTCTGTCTCCTGCCAACTCTCCGCCCCGCCGCACCCATAGGCGGTCGATTATTTCTTATGGTACAGCTCCAACGTCTCTTTTACCACTTCATCCCAATTATATTTCCTGCAGATGTAATCCGCACTGTTTCTCCGGTACTCCTCCGCAGCCTCCGGATGCTCCAGCAGATATACAAGCTGTCTGCACAAATCCTTCACATCACCCTGCCGGAATACAAGCGCCTTATCTTCCACAACCTCGGTATTCTCACAGATATCACTGACAAGACAGCAGCAGCCGTAGCTCATCGCCTCAAGCAGTGTGAGCGCCATGCCTTCCACATCGCTTGGCAGAACAAACGCATACGCATTGGAGTAGAGTTCTTCCAACATCTGTCCCTGCACAAAATCGGTCATAATAATCCGATCGTCCTGTGAAGCCATGCGGCGAATCTGCGTCATATATTCCGCCGCCTGACTGTTTCCACCCGCAATCACCAGTTTCTTATCCGTATCAATCCCCGAAAACGCTTCAATCAGATAATGTACGCCTTTTTCCGGCACAATCCTGCCAAGGGACAGCAGGTAGCCGTCCTTTTCCAGCCCGTATTCTTTCGTAATAAGCTGCGCCGCTTTCGGCTCCGGTCTGTCGATACCGTTGGGAATATAGGTGACTTTCCTATTGTAAGTATCTGCAAAATACTGCTGCACATTCTTCGATAACACTATGACTTCATCGGCATACTTTGCCGCCATCTTCTCACCAAACTTAATCACATAAGAGGCAAAATTGCCCCACTTTGCCCTCTGCCAGTCGAGCCCGTGAATCGTCACGATAATCCGCCTATGCAGCAGTCTCGGAAGCCATATCATGGCGCATGGTCCCTCCGCGTGATAATGGAGGATATCGTACCTGCCGGCTAATGCCCGAAGCGTTGCAAAAAAACTGTAGACGATTGCATTCAGCTTACTCGTGCGGAATGTCGGTACAATGTACACCCGGACCCCTTTATAGAACTTCCTGCCCTTCCAGCCGTACTCCTGCTCGTATTTTTTGCCGGACACATGGTGTCCGTACCGGTTATACGCGTCCACCCGATAGCCCATCGCCGCCATCCGCACCGCCAGCTCTTCCACCACGATCTCCACACCGCCCTCTCTGGACGGTATCCTCTTGTGTCCAATCATGGCGATGCGGAGCCGGTCTTTTTTCTTTTTGTATGCCTTGCTCTCCCGATGGACATGATACATAAAGGAAAAATTCGTATTTAAATAGCGGGGAATCATCCGCTTCGGATTCTGCATGATACGGAAAACCCATTCCAGACACAGCTTCTGCATCCACATAGGCGCGCGCTTTGCGGTTCCCGCAATGAAATCAAATGCTGCTCCCACGCCCAGCATAAGACCATTTACCCTCCCCCGGTGCTCATACATCCACTTCTCCTGCTTGGGTGCGCCAAGCGCCACCCAGATGAAATCCGCACCGCTTTCATTTATCATGCGTACCACGTTTTCATCTTCCTCTTTCGTCAGTTCCCGATACGGCGGCGCATACATCCCTGCAATCCGAAGCTTCGGATATTTGGACAGCATCACCTTTTTCAACTGCTCCAACGTATTTTGTGAACTGCCATAGAAAAAATGCGAATATCCTTTTTCCTGTGACAAATCAAGTATCTCCGGCATCAGATCCGGTCCCGGCACACGCTGCGCCTCCGCATAGCCGCGGCTTTTGCTGACAATTGACAGGGGCTGACCATCCGGCAGCGCCATAGCCGCACTGTTCTGAATCATGCGGTATTCCTTGTCCCGAAATGCCATCACAGTAGTATGTACATTGGACACACAGACATAATCGCCCTTAAGCTGCTCCAGATTCTCCGTCAGATAGGCAATCGTATCTTCCATATTGGTCACATTGATATTGGTTTTCAAAATCCTACAGTATTGCAAATCCTTTTTATTCATCATCCGTCCTCATTTTCCATGGGGTCATGCCCTGCTTTGTTTCTCTCTTTTGGCACAGGCAACAGACACCGTCCCTGCCGCGCCGAAAAGAAAGGCGCCAATCATCGCGCTTCCCATATAATACCGGACCGTTTCGAGCACAACGGCTTTGCCCTGCACAAGCTGCATCGGCTCCTGTCCGTCCACATAATTCATGATTTTCCATCCCTCGTAGGCAGGATCCTGTCTATCCGGCACGTACACAGAAGTTTCCTCCGCCCCGTCCGTATAAAATCTGGGCACCGCATATCCTTCCGGCGCCTTATACAATAGGGCGCATAAGATAATTCCCAGCATACCGCCCAGTGCCGTCAGACACAGAAGCTTCCCCTTATGCCTGCCCCACAAAAGGCGCGCCTGCGCAAACAGCGCATCCGGCAGTCCGGCGAAGGGAATCGTTACCATCCTCTTAAGCTTCGGGAACAGACAATATTCTTCCGCCCCTTCTTTTTGCATAAAAAGAAAACTTCCCAAAAAGATGAGCGTCACATTTTTAAAAGAAGTATTAAACAACAGCGGCTCCGTCCAGCCGGCTCCCAAGAAACATACGAGAATCACCAGCTCCCTCGTCCGCTGCTTATGGGTATCATAAAACAGCAGTGCAAAATATCCCAGTATGATAATTACAAAAGGAACCAACCCATAATTAATATATCCCCATACATAAGAGTTATCCATCGTCATGGAGGAGCGCACGATTTGCGAAACATCGGTTCCAAACAGGCTGTGATACTCTGACCTTAAAAACTGCTCCGCCAGCCAGATTCTCGTATTCAGCTTAAAATTCAACTGCTGCACATAATAGCCAAGTCTTGGATGGTAGAGATAAAAAGGCGCCACAAAAGACAATACCAGACAAACCGGCAGAATCAGATTGGCAAGCAGCTTCTCAAAAATGCCGAAGCGGGGTCTGACTTTTATATAGAGAAATCCAGTCAGCAGAACCGAAACAATGCCGAATCCGGTATAGCTGACGGAGTATATAAACACAAGGATATTTCCCAACATCAGCCACATAAAATGCCTGAGCCGATAACGTTCCCCCAGCTCATAGAGAATATACGCGCACAATGCAAGATATGTGATATGCAGAATATTCGGGTGCGTAAATCCGAGGCTCCAGCGGAAAATATGACCGAGCCCCAGCTTGGCATGTACTCTGTACACCGTATGTTCCAATCGAAAAAAAGAAAACATGCCAAGTACAATCGCACACGATGACCACACCCACAGTCCTATATGGAACATTTTTTTGACAGAAATATGCTTCATCCCCAGTACCAGAAACGCCAGAAAAAGGATTCCCCGCTCATGCGACTGCCAGAAAACAACCGCTGTCAAAAGCGAAAAAAGCACCTGCATCACCCACTGTCTCTTCGTGTAGGGTGTGATGAATATCTTCAGGGCGCCAAGTAGAAAAGCCGGAATGACAAGCAGCTCAAACAGTTTCTGTCCCTCGTAGAGTCCTAAGCCTTTCGTGACAGACAACAAGATAAAAAAGCCGAAATAGCACGCCTCTTCCAATGACATCTCTATGCTGTTTTCCTGTGCAAGCCTGCAAAATCTTTCCTTCATTGCTATCTTCTTTCCCCTTATCCTCTACAGCTTAAGTGCCGGTCCGAGCGCCCACGGATATGCGCCGTAACGCTGCGGATACTGCCCGAACCCCTCACACTCTCCGGAACAGTCATACACCTTCCCGTCCCTGACCGACTTATATACCGCATTTGTGCCCGCCAGAAGCGCCTGCTCATATTTTGTCCCCGCCAGAAGCCCAAGCTCGATTCCCTGCTTTAACGCCACACAAATCATGCCTGTGGCGGAAGTATCCTCCGGGCCGTCCGCCGCCTGTAACTGCCATGAGAAATACCCGTCCTTATGCTGATAGGCAAGCACGGCGTCTACCAGTGTGATATAAGAATCCTGCAGCCGTTTTGCCCCATATTCACTCGCCATGCAGCCCGTCATGCCGCGAAGCAGCCAGCCCACAGCCCGTCCCCAGCCTATAATACCATACTTATAAGCGCTATGCGCCGCATAACCGTGATAGGGAAGCCCCGTTGCACCGTCCATGCCATAGGCAGCGAAATTCACAACCTGCTTCACCGCGAGCTCCAACGCTTCCCGATGGTCGTACAGCATACCATACCGGTACAGGAAGGGACAGACAAGACCGATGACATCTACAAAAACATAGCCGTTATTCTGTGCCGCCCGATAGGGAAAGCTTCCCATCTCGTCCGTCGGATAACACATCATATAACTGACAAGCTTCTCGATTGCCTCTCTGCACGCTTCGGCGTTGTCCGAACGGACTACCGCATTGTTCTGTCCGCTCTCCCGATACTCCTCATACGCACACAGCAGTGTCTCGCCTGCCAGCAAATCGTCCGGATAGTAAATCGGACCGCCCTTTTTCATCCACCTTGCATAATATGCCGCAAGCGCCTGCGCAATCCGGCTGTCATCTGTGTCTCCTGCATCTGTGCCTTCGCCCCCGCGCCCTTTTCCGGTTGTCTGCTGCGCTATGCCGCATGTTTTCATATAATGCCACAATCCGTCCGCCAGCAGACCGGTGGGCCAGAAAATCAAGTCTTCCACCGTCGTTTCCCGGCGGAGCATATTTTTCTTAATCCATCTTTTGACTCTGGTCTTTGTATCCCACAGACCGTATGCCATGAGCTCCTGACATGCCGTCTGCGCCAGAGCGCCTTTGTCCAGTTTATGATACGATGTTTCCATTCTGTTTCCTCCTGTTATATCAAAGGCGAAACCTTTTTAGAAACGGCAGCCTGACCGCCGCCAGCTTCCACAGATACGCAAACTCCTGCGTCTTTCTGAAACACACAAAGAAAATCATCTGATAGACTATCGTGATAACCCCCGCCGTCACAATAAAAGTCATCAGATTCACCTGCTGCATGATAAATCCTTTTATCGGCACAAGCAACAGCACGATGCCTGCAATCACCCCGATATATTTCGCAGAATCCGTAAAATAAGTCCATGCCTTCTTATCAAAACAGTCCCGGTACACAATCACCGGCTGGATCAGATTCGCCAGCACTCCGGAGACCACCGTCCCCACATACACACCTGCCAATCCGATATATTGAATGCCGACAATCGACAGCACCAGATTCACTACGCCTTGGAACAGCGCCAGATACTTGTCCTGCTCAAACACTCCCGCAGCGATTTTAAAATTCACCAGAACGGTTCTGCCGCCCTTAAAATAAAAATCAACCAGCATTAACGTCAATACCGTCTGCCCCAATCCCCATTTTTCATTCAGCCAGATTCCGGTTATGAGTGGTGTCAGAAGCAGCCAGAAGCCCACTGCGGCAAACCCATACAGCCAGCAGGCGGCAAAACGGTATACACAAAACATTGCATATTGCTTTTCTTTTGATTCCGTGGCGACAAGATTGCCAAACCCGGAAATGACGGAATTAAAAATTACCCCGATGAAATTGACGGCGTACGTGATAATCATCGTGTAGTTGCCTACGATTCCGACCCAGCCCACGTCCATGAAATAGGTGATGATGATACTATCCGTTGACATTCTTGCCACATCTCCTATTTTATGGAGCATCAGCGCCTTTGTCTTCGTGACGACTACGTCCGTTTCCCTCTTCTCTAACTTCTTCACATCCCGCTCTTTCAAGTAGGGATACAGCCTGTTAAAATAAATGCTGACAAAAATCTTCTGCAAAAGCTCCACCACAGACTGCGTCAGCAGAAACAGCAGAAAGTTTTTCGTCACAAGCAAAACGGCAATCTGTGCGGAAACTGTAATCATCTTCGTAATGGTCGCAATATTGGTCTGAATGTAATTGCGCTGCTGCGCGTTCGCCAGACTGTATTTGTATGCCACAAAGTACGTGCTGACCGTATTAAAAAGAAATATCAGGTAATAAAGCATCAACTCCCTGCCGGTAATGCCCTTACTGTCCTGAATCAGAAAGGGCAGAAAGGGAATCAGCACAATCCCTACAATTGCAATGACCCCTGCGATTGCCAGATAAGCCCGCTTGTACAAGCGCATATAGGACTTGACCTTCTCTTGATTCTGCTCGGCAACCGGCTTGTACAGACTGTAATTGAGCGCGCTTCCGATTCCCAGATCCGCAAGCGACAATACACTTAAAATATCCGTATATAAAGTGTTCACACCTAACAGCGTCTCGTCCAGCACCATGATAAAAACGGTCCTCTGCAAAAAACCCATGATCATGATGATGATATTACTGATATAACCAAAGAAAATATTTTTCCCTGCCTGTCTGACTCTGCCCATCGCATTGCCTTTCCGGATGCCGGCGCCTTACTGTCCCGACACCTGTTTCCATATCCTGCGGACTTCCTCCCCTGCTGCCTGTGCCTTAGCAATATATTCCGGCATCAGCGAAGTCAGTCTCTGTCTGATTTTCTCTTCCCGCTCTGCCATCCATTCATATGCCTGTATCAGTTCTTCCGGATTCTCAAGCGCCTGCACCGGCAGAACATAGTGCTCTTCACTGCCGAACAAATCTCTGGCAATGCCCCGCGCCTTCACGGAATATCCGACCACCAGCGTAGGAACGCAGCTCGAATAAGCCGCAATCGTCGCATGGGTCCTTGCCCCGATAAAGACCCTGCACTTGGAAATCACATATTTAATCTTCTGACACCCCATATCGGGAAACAGCATCACTCTTCCGCTTCCCTCATATCCTCTGTAGAGCTCCTTAAGAGTCAGCCTGTCATCGTTATAATTCCACATTACATGCGGTATCAAAGCCACACAGTCATCCGTCGTCTGTAAAATATGGTCAATCAGCCTGCGGTAATTCCCAAGCGTGATGCCTTCCACCTTCTCATGCCGCACAATCATGGGGCTTACATTGATGCCGACGGTTTTACCCGGAACAAACCGCTTCGGCAGCTCCACCGCCTCCGGTTTTAAGGCAAATGCCGGGTCTGGAAACGCTTTGACATTCTCCGTGACGCCTGCCGCCCTAAGCGCCTCCTCGGTAATGGATTCTCTCGGCGTAATGAGCGCATACCGCTTCATATCCTCCACAATCTTGGCATCCTGCAGAAGTTCAGGCTCTATGGAGCAGCCCCAGAGAATCGTCTTTCCGCCTGCACGGTTAAACGCACTGTTTGCCACCACCGCTTCCTTCTTGGAAATTTCATAGCAGTACATGTCGCCGCCCGTGGACATGTACAGAGGCGACCGGTTCCTGCCAAGAACCTGTCGAAACCGATACCGCATAAACGATTCCGGATCCCGGAATACGGCACGCCACACATAATAAAAAACGTGCGCGAAGAAATGCTCCGCAATCTTCCTCTCCTGCAAAATATCACACAGCGGTTCCAAGGAATAGAATCTGTCTTCCTTCGCACTGTTTGTCACAAGAAGCTTTGGGATATCCTCCAACATATGGCAGGTACTGTTTATAATTGCCTCACAGCCGTGATTGCCGCTGCCGCCGTGCAAATACATTACTAACCGATTATCCATTTTTACTGACCGCGCCTTTCTCATTCTGTTCCTTCTGCCTGCATCTGCAGATTTTGACCATCTTCCCCTTTATCGCCCTGTCAGGTTTTCTGCCTGCCCTTATGTTTCCTGCCGGAAGCATCGTATCGCCTCACTACCATCCGCAGAATATGCAGAAGCGTTTTGTTCGGATACTGCATCCCAAGATAGAGCAGCGCATTTGCCCTGCTATTGACAGACAGCGGCGTATTCATAATCCTGCTCCGCGCCTCCTGCTCCATAAAAATACGCTGTATCTTCTGCACATAATCCTTACCGGGATTACGCAGCTCATTCTTCATCACATACATCATCATATAACAGTATTCCCTGTTAAGCTTCGCCTCGCCGTCGGGAACATGCAGCTCCCGCACAATTCGTAAGAGCGCTTCATACCAGTTTGCAACGCTTACCGCGTTATCCGGATCATACGCATGTACAATCGAATCCTCCACATAGCGGTAATGATAGAACAGCGCCTCCTCCATAATCACAATTCTCGTACTCTTTAAAAGCGCCGGATAAATCAGATTAAAGTCGTCTCCCATGCGCAGCGACGTATCATAGTATTTCTCATTCCCCGCAAAAACCGTTTTTTCACACAGCTTCATACAGCGGGACATGGGGATGATCCGATTTTCTCTGCCAAGAAGCTTCTCTTTAATTTCTCCCTCAAGCTTTTCCCCCTCATACACACCCGGAGAAAGTGGCTGTATCACCGGAATTGTCTCCTTCTGCTTCTCAAGCACATGATTACAGCAGACAATCTCTCCCCGGCTGCCGTTTAGACATTTCGCCATCTCGACAAGCATCTGTTTACTCACGTAATCGTCGCTGTCAATAAATGTGTAATAGGCTCCGGACGCCTCTCCAAGTCCGGTCATGACCGCCGCCGTAGGTCCCCCGTTTTCCTGATGGAATACCTTGACCCTGACATCCTTTTTCGCGTACTTGTCACAGATTTCTCCGCTTGCATCCGTCGAACCGTCATCTATTAACAGCAGTTCCAGATTCCCGTATGTCTGGGACAAAATGCTCTCGATACACTGCGCAAGGTACTTTTCTTTGTTGTACACCGGGACAATGACACTGATTTTATACGTTGCTTTCTGCATAGTAAGCCCCCATTCATCTGCTGTGCAGATGCTTTCCATCTATCCGTTATCCGCACATTGCGCCGGACGACTCAAACAGCTCTCCCTGCGGCGTCACAAACTGCCAGCCCCGCCACAGCTCTTTCATCTGCTCCGGTACAAATACCTGCGTATTTTTGTGAACCGACGGACGAACCATAACTTTCTCTTTATAAGGATTTAATCTTGCACCCCAGAAGCTGAATGTACTGTTGGCACAGATATTGTGCTTGCAACGGCTCATCAGCATCATATCATAGAAGCTGTCCTTCCCATGGTTCCAGTCGATGATGCGGTACGCATCCTCCCGGTAATATTCCTGCACGTAAGGAATATCATCCGAAAAAAAGTAAAATACCGCATCCGGAAACCGTTCTCTCATATACGCAATCGCCTTATTGTAATACGCCTCGGTACAAATGCCGCCAAAGAGCGTCTTATTGATATCAGAAAGATAATCGCCCCGCCTGATATGCACACTGACGGAAACCGTCTCCCCCATCTGCCGGCTGACCTCGTCATTTTGCTTCTGCAACGCCGCATCCCGGCTACGCGGAAAAGTGATCTCCCCCCGCAGTCTGTCCATGATATCCGCATAATATTTCTCACATGCCCAGTAGCCGATCAGATACTTCCGGTCCATCGCAAAAATCTGTTCATGGTACATATCGCTCTCTTCAAAATAAGCGCACGACACAGGATGTATTTTGCACCTTATTTTACCGATAATGCTCTCCGGCTTCTCCCACATCCTGCCAAGAACAGACCGTATTTCTTCCTCGGATGCTGTCTTGTAGGGAAGCTGATTAAAATAATCCAGCTCCAGTTCTCTTCCTGCCGCCATAGTCGCTTGAAATGCCTCATTGCGAAACCATGAGGTATCCAGTCTGACATCTTTTCCTATCTGCTCTAACTTTCTATATAATGCATACTGCTGTAGCTGGTTCCCCAGCCCGCCCATCGCTCTGATAATCAACATAGATGCGGCTCCTTTACCAAATTGAGCATAGCTCAATTATGAGCACCACTCAAATGTAAGCGTTGCTAATCTGCATGCTTGTGCATATGATACAGTAACAAATACAACTGTGGGAACAGCCTGAACATCATGGTTTTGACACGGTATCCCATAGACAGTCTCCCATACGCGCCATGGATTTTCATCGCCTTCTTCAGACTCTCCCAGCACACTCTGATATATTCTTGGCACTCATCCCATTCTTCTCTGGGAAGCATGGCAATTTTACCTGCCGTGAGCATGATACCCGTCATCCATAACGCAGTCACCTGCGCGTCCAGACGCTCGTCCATGCGCAGTATCTCTTCCCGCGCAAGCTGCCAGCATGTAATCTGGTCCATATAACGTGGCGTGAATTTACGCTGAATCGTTCCTGCCGGGTTCTGATAATATCCGTAACCGGCATAAGGCAGCTCCGCAATCGCATTAACATGCGGTAACATCTGCACCAGAAACAGCAGATCCTCCCCAATCGTAATGTTTTCCCGGAATCGTACTTTCTCCGTAACCGCCCGGCGATATAACTTGCTCCAGCACCGGCTGTTGCCGCGAAGCAGTTCCTCCCGCAGATAGCTGTCTGCATTATAAATCTTGATTTGTGTCTCTGGCTTATCTGCCCTTAATACGTCTTTTCCTAACTCATCCGCCTTCTGCACTTCCAAACGGCGTGTAGCTTTCTCCACCGCTGCCGCACTTGTTGCTCCCGTCGTCCGCTGCCACTCCTCCTCGCTGCGCCATAGAAAGAACCTGCATCCTGCCACATCGCTATCTGTCTTAACCAGACAGTCATACAGCCGCCTGATCATATCGGGAAGGATCCTGTCATCCGCATCCACAAAAGTGATGAACTCACCTTCCGCTGCCTCCATACCTGCATTTCTCGCAGCAGACACGCCTCTGTCCTCCAGCTTCAGAACCCGCACATTGTCATAGACTGCCTGCATATGATCACACAATGCTCCGGTGCTGTCCGTGGAACCGTCATTAACGATAATAATTTCCAGATTTTTATAAGTCTGGTGCTCTATACTTTCAATACAGCCTGCCAGATAACATTGTCCGTTATAGACCGGAACGATGACACTGATCAATGGTTCTCTACTTTCTATCATTCCGCCAGCCTTCCTGCGTTAAAAGCTTCTCCTGAATCTCCCGTTTTTGATAATAAAGCGTTCTTGCGGGCACATCTCCCTTAACGACACTGCCCGCCGCAATCACACTGTCATCGCCAATATGTGTCCCCTTTAATATCGTGCAATTTGCTCCGATCCATACGCGTTTTCCGATTGTAACATCTCCAATCAGATATTCTCCGTCTTTATTTTTAAAATTATGATCATGATCTACGATAACCAGATGATTGCCCAGTTTGGAATAATCGCCGATTTTTACATGTCCGAGACAGGTAATGTAAACTGAAGTACTGCAAAAAACATGATCTCCAATCTCCAATCTGCCATCTCCACCACAGACAAGAAATAACTCCCCCCGGTTCTGTATTCTGGTCCCGAGATTTACCTGCCCGTTTCCTGATAATTCGATCCTTGCACGGTCAAACCCCTGAACCCATGAACTATGCACTCTTGCACCGTAACGGCATTTCCAATATGCGATTTTCAATAAGCTTTTTGCTGCTCTGTACACTTTATTCATTTCCTATTTACCTTCCGATAAGTCTCCTCTAACTTCTGCAAATGATGTTCCAGACTATACTTCTGCTCTACCAATATTCTCGCTCGTCGTCCCATATTGCGACAATACGCTTCATCCTGCAGCAGTTCGGCTGCGTATTTTGCCATTTTGTCAATCTGCCCGGGATTTTCAAGATATCCGTTCTCATTATGGCGAATCAGCATGGGGATTCCGCCGACTTTCGTGGTCACGATGCCCATTCCATAACTCATTGCTTCCAGAATCGCCACAGGCATGCCCTCATAATAAGTTGGAAACAGAAAAACCGCACTTTCCCGAAACAGTTTTCTCTTCTCTTCTCCCCTTACCCAGCCGGTAAACTCTACATATGGCAGGAGATTCCTCTTTCGAAATGCATCTTTTACCAGTTCCAGCTGACCGTCTCCTGCCATCACCAGATGAGCGGAAGGAAAGATCTGCCTGACGTGTTCCAAAATCGCCGGCATATCAAAACAGCCCTTTCTTTCCCCCAGTTCTCCCATGAACAATATCTGATTTTGACGCCGTCCCGTATCATAAGGTTCCTTTGGAATTACACAATAATTTTCTATAATATCAATTCTGTCGAGAGGCACAATATGGGAAATGGCATTTTTCCATTCTTGTGACAATACGATCAGACGACTGCATTTCCCATATACTCTGCGCACCAGCTTCTTCTTACGCTCCGATGCCTGTCGGTAAAAACTGTCAAACTCCGCCCCGTGTATATGATTGATAACAGGAATACCCGCCCATCTGCTCAAATAAATAAAAGGTATTTTTCGATAGAAACTTGGTCCGAACGAAGAGTGAATATGCACTATGTCAGGTCTGTTATAAACCAGCTGCTTTATAAAGCAGACATAAGCGCCAAGCGCCTTGATAAGCTTCTGTTTTTTGTTCCCGTTGCAGTAAGATTCCACATAATTCACTGTATGGTTCTGTTCCAAAACAGAGCCTCGATAACCATTGACAACAGAAGCAATTCCACCCATTACTGTCGATTCGGGTACAATCATGCAAATCCGCATACATACTTCTCCTTCTTCTATTTCGAGCCTTTCCCCGTCAGCACGACCCAGACCGTCTTGAGTAATATCTTGATATCCAGCCCCAACGTCCAGTTATCAATATACTCCAAGTCAAGCTTCACCACTTCATCAAAATCCACAATCTCACTGCGCCCGCTAATCTGCCACAATCCGGTCAGACCGGGCGTCATACTAATACGCCTTCTATAGTGGGAATTGTACTGTTCAAACTCATCCTCCGTCGGGGGTCTTGTCCCGACAAGGCTCATATCACCCTTTACGATATTCACAAACTGCGGAAGCTCGTCTATGCTCGTCTTACGGATAAATTTCCCCACCTTCGTAATACGCGGGTCATTATCTATCTTGAACATCAGCCCCTGCATTTCATTCTGCGCTTCCAGTTCTTTTTTCCGTTTCTCCGCATCGATATACATGGAACGGAACTTATAAATCTTAAATCTTCTCCCATTCTTGCCGATTCTCGTCTGCGCAAAGAAAATCGGTCCCGGCGAATCAATGCGGATGGCGAGCGCCACAAAGGGCGTCAGCACCGCCGTAATCACACATCCCACCAGTCCGCCGGCAATGTCGATCAGACGCTTGAGCGCCATTCTTCTGTAATCAAAATGGTTGATAGAATACGTCACCACCGTATATCCCGCAAAACTGCCCACCCGGACTTCCTTCTGCGGACGCTCGATGATATCAATATTATAATGACAGGCAATCCCCATAGATTCCAAATCATAGATGATGTGCTTGACATACCTTTTATCTTCTTCCGGCAGATTGATAAACACCTCGTCAAGGGGCATCTGCCTTGCCAAATCCAGCACGTTTTCTCCGTCTGCGTTCACCTTCACGCCATCTATGACCACACCCTTGCGGTCGGCATCCACACAGGCAAGCGCCACAATCTCGTAGTTGATATCCATCGCCGCCTTCAAAGAGGAGACCGTCTTGTCCATCACGGATTCCTTCGTGATAATCATGATTTTCACAATGTTGGATTTGGCGGTAAAATAGACGCGCAGCGCCTTCTTCATCCCAAGCCTTACACCCCACACGACGAAAACATCCAAAATCGCAAAATATCCCATCACAAGACGCGATACGCCGGCGCTTTGATGCACCATGAACAAAAACGCAAAAATCGCCATCTCCATAAAAATATTAAATTTGACGACCGCCACGAACTCAACGAGGAACCCCCGCTTTAAGAACTCTCTGTTCCAGTCAAACAGAAAGCTGTAGACCGTGCAGAACAACAGAAAGCAGATGCATACCATAAAGTGAAGCTCCGGCTCATCCACCCATCTGAATTTATGATAACGTATTAAAATGGCAACTGTATAAGAGATGACGATACTGATTAAGTCCGTAAAGAGCAGCCAGTATCCCTCAATCACTTTCATTTTACGGTTCATTCTGATTCCTCAAGCATATTCTTTTGATTAGAACAAAATGCCTTCGGCATTATGTTCGGAAGAATCTTCGATTCTTCCACTCTTTGGCGAAATTTCCTATCATAGAACAAAATGCCTTCGGCATTATGTTCGGAAGAATCTTCGATTCTTCCACATTTGTCGAAATTTCCTATACTGCAAAAAACAATATATCAATTTAGAATACCACTTTCCGGAAAAAATTTCAATCTCTATCGCCGCTGCCCAGTCTTGAAAGGTAAAATATTCTTATTGCCTGCCTTCGATTGCAAAATGTCTT
>CANOEC010000016.1 GCA_947564735.1 uncultured Lachnospiraceae bacterium
ACTCAAAGTTAATCTCGAAGAGATTTACTCAAAGTTAATCTCGAAGAGATTTACTCAAAGTTAATCTCGAAGAGATTTACTTATGGTCAAGCGTCTCCCTGATTGCCTTAATAAACTCTTCACTATTTAAAACGGTCACATCCTGTAAGGAAGTAATTAACGCCAAATCTTTGGTCATCTTACCCGCTTCTATCGTCTGTACGGTCGCCTGCTCCAGCTTGTCAGCAAACTCCATCAGCTCCTTTATACCGTCCAGCTCTCCACGTTTTCTGAGCGCACCCGTCCACGCAAAAATCGTCGCCACAGAATTTGTGGAAGTTTCTTCCCCCTTCAAATGCTTATAATAATGGCGCTGCACCGTTCCATGCGCCGCCTCATACTCATAAACGCCGCTTGGTGACACCAGCACAGAGGTCATCATTGCCAGTGAACCGAATGCAGAAGAAACCATATCGCTCATCACGTCGCCGTCATAATTTTTGCACGCCCATATGAAACCGCCCTTTGCCTTCATAACACGCGCCACTGCATCATCAATCAGCGTATAGAAGTACTCGATTCCCGCCTTTTCAAACTTATCCTTGTATTCAGTATCATAAATCTCCTGAAAAATATCCTTGAAATTATGATCATATTTCTTGGAAATCGTGTCCTTTGTGGCAAACCACAAATCCTGACTGGTATCCAGCGCATAGTTAAAACATGCTTTTGCAAAACTTGCAATGGACTCGTCTGTATTATGGATACCCTGTATGATTCCGGAACCTGTGAACTGATGTATCACCTCACGGATTTCCGTGCCATCCTCTGCGGTAAATACGAGTTCAGCCTTCCCTGCGCCGGGTACTTTGATTTCCGTATTTTTGTAAACATCTCCGTAAGCGTGACGCGCAAGCGTAATCGGCTTCTCCCAGTTTCTCACACAAGGCTCAATCCCTTTCACGACAATGGGTGCCCTGAACACCGTTCCATCCAATGCGGCACGGATTGTCCCGTTAGGGCTTTTCCACATTTCTTTCAGATTGTACTCCGTCATTCTGGCTGCATTTGGCGTAATTGTCGCACATTTCACTGCTACCCCATATTTCTTTGTTGCCTCCGCCGAATCTATCGTCACTTGATCGTCTGTCTCATTTCGATGTTCCAGACCCAAATCATAATACTCTGTCTTCAAATCAATGTAGGGCAGTAACAATTCCTCCTTAATCATCTTCCAAAGTATTCTTGTCATTTCATCTCCGTCCATCTCCACGAGGGGCGTTGTCATCCTGATTTTTTCCATTATGGCATTATCCTTCCTTTCTTTTTATAATACTCCTGCTTCATCCCCGTATATCTCATTCAGCCCGTTCTTCACCATATTGTCATATGCATTCAGCATATGTTTGTTTGCCAGTTGTTCCGCTTTAGAGGCGTCGCCGGACTTAATCGCCTCCATAATCTGTCTGTGCTCATCGTTGGAAGCACGCCCTCTGGTATTGGTGGACAATGTTTTCTGTCTGACGCGCAGCACATATTGATGGTAATCCTTCAACGTATGCTCCAGCATTTTAGAATCACACGCCTCATAAAGAATATCATGAAAACGGTTGTCCAACTCCGCCATCTGATCCATATGTCCTTTGGCTGCATGGAAATCCGCCAGATAAATGTTTTCCTCCATCTCTTCCATCTGCTCTTTGGTTATTTTTTCCGTGGCAAGTCTTGCGCAGAGTCCTTCCAGAAGGGAACGGATCATATAGATATCTTTCACATCCTTCGCCGTAATGCCAGTAACGTACGCTCCCTTATTAGGTACAATCTGTATCAGCCCCTCCAGCTCCAATTGTCTGAAAGCCTCTCTGACCGGCGTGCGGCTCACCCCCAGTTCCTCTCCGATTGCCACTTCCTTCAATTCCTCGTGTTCCTTGTATTTGCCGCTTAAGATATCCTCCCGTAACTTCTGAAATACCCTGCCGCGCAGAGAATATTTATCGTTTACTTCATTTTTTAAATCATAACTCGCCATTGCTTTTCTTTTTTATGCTCCTTTTTATGATACATCCGTTTTGTCCGCAGAGTGCGGCATCGTAATCTTTAATTCCTCACAGGTTTTCCCAATCTGCGCAACCAGCTCTTCGTCCGTCAGCACCGTCACGCGTCCCGACGCATATTCCGCATCAACCCACACCTTCAATGCCCTGACCAAATCGCAGTTTTTATCCAGATGATCCGCTTCCTTAAGACGATAATATGTGTTAATCCAATGTGCAATGCCTGCCAGTCCGGACGTATTAGACACAGCACACAGAACCGGTCTGTTTAAAAACTTCTCCGTATCGAATATATTATAAATCTCTTCATTTTTTAGCAGTCCGTCCGCATGAATCCCCGCCCTTGTCACATTGAAATTCTTGCCGACAAAAGGCGTTCTCGGCGGAATCTGATACCCAACTTCATTCTCATAATACTCTGCCAAATCCGTAATGACTGTGGTATCCATTCCATTTAAATGTCCACGTAACTGCGCATACTCAAACACCATCGCCTCAAGCGGCGTGTTGCCCGTCCTCTCTCCGATACCGAACAGCGATGTATTGACTCCCGAACAGCCATACAGCCATGCCGTCGTAGAATTGGATACCGCCTTATAGAAATCGTTGTGTCCGTGCCACTCAATCAGTTCATGTGGTACGCCTGCATGGGTATGTATCGCATAGATGATACCCTGTACGCTTCTCGGAATTACCGCGCCGGGATAATTCACGCCATATCCCATCGTATCACATGCGCGTACCTTAATCGGTATTTTGTATTCCTCCATCAGCTTCATAAGCTCCATACAAAAAGGCACTACATAACCGTAAATATCCGCTCTCGTAATGTCCTCCAAATGGCATCTGGGACTGATACCTTCTTCAAGGCAGTCACGGATAACGCTTAAATAATGATCCATGGCTTGTCTTCTCGTCATTTTTAACTTTAGGAAAATATGATAATCCGAACAACTGACAAGTATGCCCGTCTCCTTCATGCCGATTTCCTTGACCAGCTTAAAGTCTTCTTTGCTGGCGCGAATCCAGCTCGTGACCTCCGGATATTGATAGCCCCGTTCCATGCATTTATATACTGCATCCCGGTCCTTCTTGCTGTATAGGAAAAATTCGCTGGCACGAATCATTCCGTTTGGTCCTCCCAGCTTATGCAGATAATCATAGATTGTCACAATCTGCTCTGTCGAATAAGGCGCTCTGGACTGCTGACCATCCCTGAACGTCGTGTCTGTAATCCAGATATCCTTCGGCATATTATGCGGAACTGTCCTATCGTTAAAAGGAATCTTAGGTATCTCGGAATACGGAAACATGTTTCTGAATACATTCGGTTTCTTGACATCGTCCAAAATATACATGTGCTCTTCTATTTCCAGAAGATTATTGTGCTCATTCATCGTTACCGGACGATTTGTAAAAGTTCTCTCCTCATACATAGTTGTCATGACCTTTCTACGCCTATCCACTGCAATCACGCGAAATGCTCTTCCGTTGCATAGATGTGTGTTCCGTATAATTGTATACAATCATACCATTTCTGTCAACCCGAACTGCACATTTCTTCAAGATTCAACATGCCCCATCCCTGTTTACTCCATGTATCTCCCATATCGCGTGCACTGTATATCATTCTTCGTTTGACCTGCTCATTATTCATATAAGGATATTTTTGCAGAAAAAGCGCAGCTGCGCCAGACACGACAGGCGTCGCCATAGATGTGCCGCTCTTTTTAAGATATGCATTCCGAAATCCGCTTCGATAATTTCCCCTGCACTGTACATTGCAGGATATAATATCCGTCCCCGGTGCAACGATATCCGGCTTACGGTAGGGTATATCACGCCCGCCGCGCCCCGAATAATTCTCACACAAATCTTTGCGCGCCCCGAAATAACCGCCTTCATGGCAACCTACCGTAATGACTTTACGACTGATGCCAAGCGGTGATATCGTATTCTCCTTTGGTCCGTTATTCCCTGCGGCACAGACGACGACAATTCCCTGTTCCCATACTGTATCGAGCAGACCAATTAACTCTTCCATACGATTTTTCTCACCACTGCTCCCGATTCCAAGGGACACATTCAGCACCCTGATCTGATGCCGTATACGATTTTGTAATACCCACATCAAGCCCCGATACATACTTTCTATACTGCCTTCACCATTATGGTCAAGCACCTTGCCAATGCACAACCTACAGGAAGGCGCCATTCCCCTGTATAGTCTTCGGGAAGCATAACCGCTTCCGCCCACACATCCGGCTACATGTGTTCCGTGACCGCTGTCATCATATCTTCCCTGTCGTCCGTTCACAAAATCCGTAAAGGCAATCACACGATTATCGAAGTCAGGATGTACCCCAATACCGGTATCTAAAATCGCTACTGTGACCTCCTCTGTTATAATCGTTTCCTGTATCCTATCACTGCAGCCCACCTGCTTTCTGACACGATTCACAATCTTTCACCACTTATCCAGACTTTTCTGCCATTCGTTTTCATGCGGACCAGACATACAATATCAGCCCTTCGTATACGCAAAAAAAACTCCCGGCTATAGATTTATTCTATGCCGGGAGTCTGAGTGGGTTCTGTTAGAGTTTCTTTGTTTTATATCTTAACTTTTTTCTTTCCACCACGATATGCAAACAATGCAAAGGACGCACAGATAAGCCCCGCACACAAGAACCATTTCGGATGGATGCTGTTGTCGCCCGTGTTCGGGGAATCGTCCTTTTTGCCAAGCGACATAAAGACCGCCTGACCGTCCTGTACATCCGCTACCACCACGCTGCTCGTCGTATAATTATAAATGCCGTAAGGCGAAAAATGTCTTGCCGTAAAAGTAATGGCATCCATGCCGTCAACCGATACCACTCTGCTTTCTACTTCTTCGAGCTGCCCGTCTGCGTCCAGACATACTACATGCAGATTTTCCTCGCCCACTCCATTCGGAATCGGAATCGTAACCGCAACACTCTGCCTGCCAAGCCCAGTAATCGGTATTCCCGTCTCTGCTTCCGTCATGCTGATTTCATATGCACACAGATTCCTCGGCAGTTTACTTCCGTATATCTTTTTATAGACATCACCAATCTTAACTTTTGCTTCTTCGCTGTCCTCGATCGTTAGCACATAATTCTCTTCGGAGCCTTCCATGACCGCATTCGCCATACCGTCTTTTGGCAGGGAATAGCTGTTTATCCGTACATCAATTCCTTGAGGCGTCGCATCCTGAGACTGTTCGCTGCTATTGACCTTCTCGGCGCCTTCCTCAAGCACATATGACATTCCATCTATCAGGCAAGTCTCTCCCGCCTGCGGATAGGACCCGTATCCCTGCCTGCCGACAATCTGCAAAATACCATCCTCGCCGTCAGCCGCCGCTTTCGACATCTTACAGACAATTCCCTCAAAACCGGCATTGCCATTGTCCAAAATCGTTCCTGTCAGGTCGCTTACATTCTCTGGAATGACAGCGATGTGATTACCCTTAAAGGCAAAATCACGATAATTGTCTCTGTACACCTTCGTGGATGTCGCCTCATAGGATAACTCCGGAAGACTCTCTCCGCCGAATACAATCACACGACCTGCCCCATTCCCTGCGTCACCATTATCATAGGCGCGAAGCCCGATTTGTTTCGTCGAGGCAGGAATATGGATTGTCTCAATAGGACATCCTGCAAAAGCTCTGTCCCGGATCTCCTGCACCATATTGCCGCCTTCCAATGCCACAAGATTGCCGCACCCTTGAAATGCCGCCTCACCAATCACCTGCACGCTGTCCGGCAGAACCACCTTCGTTATTTCGCCGTGGTCTTTAAAAGCCTCCGCCCCAATCTGCTTCACCTGTGAAGGAACGGAAACAATATTGCTGCTTCCCTTGTATGCTAACAGAATGCCGTCACCGACAATGAGATAATCACCTGTCCCATTCTGTTGCCAATCTGTCAGCCATGGCGTTTTCTCAAATGCTGCCGCCTCAATATTCTTTACATTGTTTGGAATGACCACATTAGTCAACTCGTCGCAATGATAAAAAGCCGCATAACCAATCGTCTCAACACTGCCCGGAATCCTAATCGAATTAAGATTCGACCTTGCAAATGAAAATTCTCCAAGCCTTATAATACCGTCCGGAATGTCAAAGGAAGTCCTCTCGTCATCATAATATGCCTGTGCCGCTATGACACAATTATCGACCACCGCATATTTTGGGAAAGAGCCGCCCTTCGCATCATCGGATCCTTCCAGCCCCGGAACCGTGTCCGTATTCTGTTCGACATCACTTTGCAATACACCGCCGAGTGTCTCGCCCGTTCCGCCCACATTGACTGTCGCCTGCGCATTATCTACAAGCACTACTGCCTCCCGTCCGATCACTCTGGTCTTTCCTCTGACCTCCGGGTCTTCCTCTTCCGTCATGGCATTGATATGTGAAACTTCATGGTAATAATCTACCGGCGGAAGAAGCTGCGCATTTTCTGTATCTTCGCCATCCGCCAGATCGTTTCCGCTGACGCTTGACGGAATCGGCGCTTCCTCATACTCAGACACATCAATGTCCGCCAATTCCAATGATTGTGCAAAAGTATCTGCTCTCGAACCGGCATCCGCCTGAATTTCTAATTTTGTACACCCATCAAATGCCGTACTGTGAATTGTACTGACAGAAGGCGGTACTTTAATCTGACGAAGTCTGACACAGTCTTCAAACGCCTTCATATCAATATTTTTGACAGAATACGGAATTCCGACCTCCTTCAGATTCTTACAATTAGAAAAAGCATATGCCGAAATTTCTTTGACATTACTGCTGATATCAACTCTCTGTAAATTATAGTCGCCCCAAAATGCATAAGGCTTAATTTTTTTCACGCTCCCCGGCATGGCATAACTGTCTCCTCTTCTGCCTGCCAATACCTGATAAAGCGTATCCCATCCGTTCTTATTATAGATTGCGCCGTCATCGCAGGTGAATTTCGGGTTGCTGCTGTCAAACTGCACGTTCGCAAGACTGTAATCCCCTGCAAAAACCCCGTTTCCAAGACTACTAAGTCCGGTTCCTATCGTCACTGATTTCAATAACGGACAACCGCTGAATGCCGCGTTCTCAATCGTTTTTACGGAATTTGGAACGGAAACGCTTTCCAGATTATTACATTCCGAAAAAGCCCCGGAACCAATAAACTCCACCGCATCTCCTATCGTGACGCGCTTGATATAATCGTTACCCTCAAAGGCTCCCGCCTCTATCCTCTCTACATAATTGGAAATAGACACGTCCTCAGCCGTGCCATTGTATTTCACTAATGTAGTTCCATCCATCTGAAAATCAGATGCGGAAGCGGTTTCCACCGCTTCCACATCCGATACAGGGATTTGCGTTACTGCTATTGCCGTTACAAGAAGCAGAATACCTATTAGATTTCTTACTTTTTTCCCCATAAGATTTCCTTTATGCTGTTTTTACTTTCGACGCATTATCCTTCTTCATGAACAGAATAATGGATAAACATGCCAGCCCGACGGATAAGAACCACTTCGGATGAATCGGGTCACCCGTCTTCGGCGTTGCGTCGAGCGCTCCTGCTGTCAGATTACCCGTGTCTACATAAACCGTATACGGTGAGAAATGCGTCGCTGTAAATCTGATACAAGGAACACCGTTAATCGTCGTAAAGTTCTCATTCAGGTTCTCTAACTGGTTGCCGTTAATCACCGCACCAGCCATATTATTACCGCCGTATGCCACCAGCGCATCCGGTATCGGAATCGTAATGTCTACGGAAAGTCCTGCAACCTGTTCACCCGTAAGCTGATAAGTTCCGGTGGAATCCCACAAACTGATATCCATCGCATAGTAGAGAATATTGTCTAAGCTGCCGTACTTGTTTGTCAGCGCATCCGCTACCGCTCTTGTCGCATTGTCCGTCTCCGTAATCTTGACGATAAAGTTATCTGTCGAACCGTTGACATTGGCTGTTGCAAGATCCTTGTTGGAGATACCTGGCTTCGTAATATCAACACGGGTATTACCATTGTCGGTTGTACCGCCGCCGGTGCCGCCTGTGGATGCCGGGGTCGCTGCCGGAGCAGCCGCCGGTGCCGCGCCTCCTTCAAAATTAGCAATTACAAGAACATCATTCTCCGGCATTACAAACTGTGTAGCAGTTGCCGTAATCTGGTTAAATGTTACGCCGGACGACTCCGTAGTCCACTCTTTAAATCGCATTCCCGCTGCAGGCTCATTCGCTGCAATGACAACTGTTGCTCCCGTTGAATAGCTTCCACTTCCGCTGCCATTCACAACCGTTACCCTGTGCATCGCTTTTGCAGCATCAGAACCGGAGGTCGTAGAACTCGTACTGGTTGAACTGCTACTGGTAGACGAACTGCTACTGCTGGTTTTATTACTACTGGTCGTATTGCTCGAAGTATTTGACGTATTACCAGATGTATTCGTCGTATTACCGGATGTATTTGTCGTATTACCGGATGTATTTGTCGTTGTTCCACTTACTGTTCCCAGCCCGTTGCTTGCCTTATATAATGCCAGAATTGCTTTATTAGCCTGTATATTGGTCGTTTCATCACTCCACTTATCAAACACATAACCTGCATGAATAGGATAAGCAGGCGCAACCGCATCCTTACCGGGATCGATGTATTGTGTCGGTCCAATCTTTGTACCGTCAATACTGTCATAGAACTCTACAACATATTGACCATTTACCATGCCATTATTGGTAAATCCTTGTGCATAGAAAACCGTATCCTCTGTAATCCGGTCATCTATCTTAATATCATTCATGCCAACCCATTTGTCAAAAGTCCACTCCTCTGTTGGTTCCGGATCCTGCGGTTGTTTTACACGCGTTCCATCCTCAACATACTGCGGATTATCAAGCAGGTTGCCATCAATATCCTTAAGCTCCTCTATCACCTTATAATCCGGTCCTAAGAAGGTTACCAGCCATTGCTCACCAAGAGGATTGTCATCTAACTGAAGTTTATATTCGGTTCCGTATTCCTTCACATATCTGACCACTGCCGAATCTTCATAAGTTCTGACTCTTGTCACAGCTTTCGCCGGATTATCATCAAAAGCAGTTCCTGAAATCTTAACTTCTTTACCATAAACAGTCAAATCAGATAACCGGTTCGCGCCAACGAATGCCTCGCTTCCGACATCATTTACCGTCACAGGAAGTACCACTCTTTGCAAATCATCGCAATTCCTAAAACAGTCATCCGGAATGACAGTCAATCCAGCCGTATTGTTATTTCCAAAGTTAACATCCGTAATAACGTCACAATCTTCAAATGCTCCCGGTCTGATTGCACTGACCTGACTCAGCTTCGGATCGTTAGTAGGACTCACCGACGCCTGCCCTACAATCCCCGGCTTGCCACGCGAAGCAAAGCACTCTTCAATCGTAAGAGAACCGTCTGTGTTCTTGGAATAAATAATCCCGTTATCCGCTTCATAATAATCATTTCCTGCAACCGAACTCAGCGCATCACATCCTCTGAACGGCGCTGTGCCGATGTCTGCACAATCACTGCCAAGCGATACAAACCATAACTGCTCGCAACTGTCAAAGGCATAATCCGGCAAATACTTCACGCCATTCAATGTCACCGTTTTAATGGTGTCATTTCCGCGCTTAAATTTCTCAAATTCAGAATCACCGTTATAATCTTCATAATAACCGCTGAACAAGCCCGGAACAATCTTCACATTCTCATCTTCACCCTGCGTTCTGGTGTACATATTACGACTCTTCTCATCCCAGCCGAGGGCAAAATATGTCGTGTAATTGCCCCTGTTGCTCTCCGGTCCTTTATATATCTCACCTTCACTCGTCAGATTGTTAACATATCCATATACATCAATGGAATCCACACCATCGGGAACAACAATGTTCTCAACTGCATACCGCAGGTAATCCTCTTCCGGCGTAGACGGTCTGAACGGATCGTTTGCTTCTGCATTCTTTACCACATCATATTGGTTAACCTCATAATATGGCTTCGGATCCCCATCTGCCGCATATGCCGTAATCGGCTCAAACAGCCAATCCGTCATCTTTCTCATTGCAGAAGTATCATCCCCGCCCGGAGTCGTTGTACTGCCGCCCGGAGTTCCCGTCGTTCCAGACGAAGTTGTATCGGACGAAGTTGTATCGGACGAAGTTGTTCCGGTTGAAGTTGTTCCGGTTGAAGTCGTACCGGAACCCGGCGTGCCGTTAACCCACTTCTCCCATTGCGCACAGAAATCACCATTTACCCATGGTCCATAACTATCAGATTGATACGCTGCCGCTATCTCTTCATCAGTCGTCGCGCCAGCCCATATTTTAGCAAACTCCGTACGATAACTGTCATAATTACTATTTGCATACAGAGTATATAAATATGCCTCCCGATATTCATTATAATTGTTTGCACCGTAAGCCTTCATATCATCCTGATGAGCATCAGCCAAGATATCATTAATCTGGTCAGCCTTCGGATAGTCTAACAGCGTGACCATCTTGGTAACCGGATTATACATAACCGTCAGATAATCAGGCGACATACTCTTGTAGCATACGCGTATTCCCTGACTGTCCGGTTTCTCACTGTCAATGATATTATCGGGATCCATTGCCCAGTCAAAGGGCGCATATCCTTCCACGATGTCTCCATGGAAAGTCAGTTTTTCACTTTCCGTCTTAAATGCATCCGTTCCAATCGTAAATGACTCATGTCCGCCCAACGGGGAACTAAACGTAACATCTACCAGACTATTACATTTCTTAAACGCATTCTTACCTATAGATGTAACGGAATTACCAATGTACACAGAAGCCAGATTTTGCCAGTCCCTGCCATTATCTCCGCCGCCGCCTTGGAATACGCCATCGGCAATAGACGTTATGGATTCATCTTCTATCTTCAAAGAAATCGTATTTTCATTTAACTCGGAATCACTGAAACACCCGGATGCAATTCCCGTTACCTTCGTATTGCCTACCACTGCCGGAATCACCAGCTTGACATTTCTCTTCTTTGAAGCCGGCAGCCCCGGTTTAAATGTGCAGGAAGTCAGAATCCCCTCGTTATTAATACAGAGCAGATAGGTTCCGTCGCTGACCTCATAATATTCTACACCATTCTCAATGTACAAATACGGTACTGTATCAGAGACCGTTGTCGTCGCATCCCACGTACTTTTACGCGGAGCAGCCGGCTGGGAATCATAGTTGAGCTTAGGTCCTTTCACATAAAAATCCGGGTTGATTACATCCTGAAACAGACCGGAAGCAGTGATAGTTCCATCTTGTTCATCTTTTTCTGTCTTGTTATAGGAAACAAATCCGCAAGCCTGCGGGTCTGTCTGAGGGTCACAGGGAAACTCAACATATTTCAAATTCGCACAGCCATGAAATACTTCGTCCGGTATTGTGGCTGCTTTACTGCTGGTACGACCATAATCTTTAGGGAAAACCACGGACTCTAATGCAGACCGTCCGGCAAATAAATAATTACCGATGCTCTTTGGTTCCGTCATTCCCTGCGGCAATACAATGTTCATTGGCTGAGACCCTGTCTCTACTGCAAAAGCGCCATCACCAATCGAAACGATTGTCGCATCCTTCATGGCAATATCATTTAAGGCAGAACAGTTGTAAAACGCATATGCATCTATTTTACAGTCTCTGCCAATATGGTTCAAATTCACACTTGTCAGACTCTTACAATTTGCAAACGCCCCGTAACCAATTTCCGTCACCGAAACAGGCAGTTCGATTTTCTGTATTGCCGTCCCGCTAAAACATTCTTGACCGATTGTCTGTGTACCCTGCCTGATATCTACCGTTGCCAGTTTTACACAGCCTTTAAACGCACGGTTGCCAATGTGCGCCGTATTGCCGATTGTAATCGCCTCAAGCAAAGAGGCATCGGTAAACGCCTCGTCGCCTATAAATCCAATCTGATCCGGGATTGTCATATTCACTACATTGTTGACGCCCTTGAATGCGCCAGCCCCAATTGCACACATGAGACGTGGGCTTCTTTCTTCCACAAGGAAGCCTGCATCATCCTTTGTGAAAGGGTCTGGCGGCGTAATGCCTTCCGGAACTTTGACAAGATAAACTATGCCGCCCTTCCCATCCGGCTCCGGTCTGCCGTCAACAGCGCTGCGCAATGTGTAGCCGCTGCCTATATTTTTGATTGCGTTATTATGTTCGCAATAATACTCTAGCCGCTGCTCATTCGTTAAAATTTCATTTGGTATCCTGCTGAGACTTGTCGTCGGTTCTGTCGGCTTCGTTGAAGGATCCTTATCCGGCGAACTGTTCCAAGCATCCAGTGCGGCATCATATGCCTGAAACTCTTTTACAACGCTGTCATAATCTTCTTTACAGTATTTTTCATAAAAGGCGATTGCCTTCGCATCAGCCGTAGTGCCGCCTTTATATGCAGCATAATCGAAAATCACCTCGTCCGTAGCCTTATTATCCATTCCTGCGTTTGATGTTCCGGCAAAGTATGCCTCAACCGCATCACTCTCGACTGTATAATACTTTGTAATAGGTCTTAACCCAAGCTCGACTTTCTCAGAATAGAACCGGCTGTTATATTTACATATAACCCCACTATCAATATTATCTATCGGATTTTTTACATTATAAAAAAGGAATTGCCATGACAAACTTATATCACCATTGCCAAGATCCGTAATTGCATAAGATGCCGAAGCACCGTCATCCATTATCTCTGCCACATCTTTATCTTTGTACTTATTCAGATTAATACTTAAAACAGGGTCTACATCATACGCCGAATCAGGCTCATACACAAACTTACTCATATCATGTTTGTCTATAATCTCTGCCGCCCTGCCAGCCGCCTCCCCATTATCCGCATAGTTCTCCGGTACCGGGATCGCCGCAACGGCAATCGCCGTAATCATAAGTACCGCTGACAGACTGCGTCTGACGCTTCTCTTCAATCTTCTTCTCGGTTTTCTAGCCGGTGTCTTCTTAGCCATGATAGTCCTCTCCTTATTCCCCTATATAATCTCTGTATGACTTATCGTCTTACGTGAAATAATCTCTATATCAACATGCACCATTAAAGCATATGCATTGCAAACACAAATCACAGAACCCTCTTTGCCACCACCACAAACCTGCCGTCCTCTTCCGAGTTATCACAGGTGGAAAGCGTCAGCAGTTCGTCGCCGTAGCTCGCCGTAACGCCGGTATCATAGAGCGATAGTTCTGCCATCTCCTGCATATTAGAGTTAAATTCTTTCTCCGAAGCTGCATCAAAAAACTTGTAATATTTAAATACAACCTCATCCTCATTATAAATCCGGGAACGGAACACATACATTACTTCATAGGTTCCCTTTTCATATATCGTATCAAACTGAATCGTCGGGTGGCTTTCACAGTAATCCTTACTGCTGTATCTGTTCAGATTGCCAAACATCTTCCCCGATTTCATGTGATGTCCGTATATAATCAGATTCGTGTTTCTATGTACCACATCACAATCTTTATCCAGAAACAGGCTGCCATTCTTATCATATTCCTGACTATAGTTATGATCTAAGTAATATTCATTGTTCGCTGTCTGCATCACGGGATAGTCTATATTAGTATCGTCAATTTTCAGCCATCCGATTAGACTTTTATTCTTACTATAAAGCGTCTGGTATTCTTCCAGAACTTTAAGTTCAATTTCTTCCTCCTCTGTATAGTGAATCGTCACCCCGGTCGGCGTTCCTGCCGCCAGCGTCGTATTGCCTTTCAACTGCGCTAGATTCTCATAGTCCATCTGCGTCCTGTCCGAAAAATAGGAATATACGCCAAAATATCCGAAACATACGACTGCGACTACAGAACAGAGGATTACTGTTAATTTACGGCGCTTCTCCCGTTTCTTTAACTCGCGCAAGATTTCTTTCTGCATATCCTTGTCATATGCCTCCAGCGAAACTTTTGCATTCCCGTTATCCTTAGCGCCGTTTTTTACAGATGTTTTACTTTTCCCGGCGACGTTCTTACCGGAAGTCTGCTTCGCCGCCTTCCCTCTCTTCTTGGAGGCTTTCTTCTTTCCGGCGGGAAGCCTGCTGTCTTTATGATAGCCCTGCCTCTTATATTCCTGCGCCATCTCATAGATTTCGTCATCGAAATCATTGCCGACAGCCGTTTCAAAACGATACTTACCGGCTTCCATCTCCGCATACAGCGTAATCACTTCCCCCGGCTGTTCCATATTGACTTTTGTCTTGATTTCATCAATCTTCGCCTTATCCCGCAGCGCCGCACGATAGTCTGCCTGTGTCCGGAATCTTCTGCCGGCGACTTCAAATCCCTCCATGGGGACCGCTCCTTTACTTTAATATATGTACTCAATAAACCTAATTTGACCTATTAGCATATAGTATAATTTTACTATATCTTGAGATTTATGCAAGTGTTTTGTCATAATTTACACAAGTTGGACACAACTTTATACAATTTACAAACATTTTTTTACCGCTTCAAACAAAAGCAGAAGGGTCAAAAGTTCAAGGCATTCAATTGTTCTCTAAAAGCAGAATGACTATTTCACAAAAAGTTCAGTCACACATCAACCCCATGCACATAAGATAAAGCATAAACAACATTTGGAGGAACAAACAATGAGCGATTTAACAGCAACCCACTGCGGATGCAACAACAATAATAATGGTGGATTTTTCGGTGGCGGATGCGGATCATGGATTTGGATTCTCATCCTCTTATCCTGCTGTGGAAACAACAACGACGGATGCGGATGCGACGGCGGCGGTTTCAATCTGTTCGGTAACGGCGATAACAACTGCTGCAGCACCTTAATCTGGTTGTTAATCCTTTCCAGCTGCTGCGGTTGATTTCACAAACAATCCCCTTTACACATCTATTACTTCATATCTGGGAAATAGGCTCTGGCTCTTTAGAGCCTATTTCTCTCACATGCGGCATATACTGTAGAGAAAACTAGGGGCATCAGAAAGGCATATCCTATGGCTGAAAAAAAAGAGGAAGCTGCAAACGTTATGGCATTTGATGCCTTATATACCACCAATTCAATCCAGAAGCTCAAGGTTCTTCTGCCCTACATAGAACCTTCCATGCAAAAGCATCTGGCGGTCTATATTAAATATATGGAGCTGCAATACACATTAAGTTATGTTCGTAAACACCCGTTTCAAATAAGCGGTTGCAGCATCTCTTCCGATTCAAAACCCGATCTGCGCTCGCTGTGCCGCCAACTCTGCCTCTACTCTTCCCCGGAAGAAATCAGGCAGTTGGAACAATTACAGAACATGCTGCAAACTATGGAGACCATGCAGGAAATGACGCAGACAATGTCTGCCCTGCAGGAAATTTTTCCTGATATGTCTGCCGCTCCGCCTTTCGGAAGCGACTCTGTGTCTTCCTCTGACGGAAGCACAGAGTCCGCGCAGACCGGTCAATTTTCCATGATGGATATGTTAATGAATATGCTAACGCCGGAACAGAAAGCCATGTATGAAATGTTCCAGCAAAACACAAGTACATCAGAAGTACCCGAACCATCATAAATTTTTTGTAATGTCTTGCTGCAGATATAAAAGCTGTCATAGCGCAAACCAAATCCTAATCAAATAATCGGAAAGGAGCACAACATGACCGGAAACTGGATGGAGGATTCCGCCGTCTCACATATCGCCAAATCGAAACTGGATTTTCTGCAGTCGCTTGTGTTCGAGAGCCAGTCTCTCACCAAGGAGCAGATGATGCCTTTCTTTATGGCAATTGCCAAAAGAGGCATGGACAACCACATATCTTTTACCAAAGATGAAGTCGAAACAATCACTTCTACCATTCGCAAATATTCCACACCGGAAGAACTGGACAAAATCGACAAATTAATGAAGATTGTCAAAAAGCGGGGCTAGCCCGATTGCACACGTCAGGAACTGTAAAGTTCCTGACGAAGTCTGTATCATATCGGATACGATTACTTTCCCCTCTCTTTTCCTATTACAAAAAACATTGCCACGCCTGTAAAAGATACACAAACGTGGCAATTCAATTCTTACTTCTGCACAATATTTACAATTCTGCCCGGAACATAAATTTCTTTTACAATGGTTCCTGTCAGTTTATCTGCAACGACTTCCTTTGCCTTTGCAATGACATCATCCTTCGGATCGTCTTTGCCGATGGCAAGTGTAGCCTTCGTTTTACCGTTAATCTGCACTGCAATCTCAACAGTAGCTTCTACAGTTTTAGCTTCATCATATTCTGGCCATGCAGTCTGATATAATCTGCCTTCAAATCCCGTCTTCTGCCACAATTCCTCTGTGATATGCGGCGCCACAGGATTTAACATGGTGAGCAGCGTTTTAAATTCACCTTTTGTCACCGAATTTTTCTTATAAAACTCATTTACAAGCGCCATCATCGCCGCAATCGCCGTATTATATTTCAGATTTTCAAAATCATTGCTGACTTTCTTGATTGTCTGGTGCATCTTCGTCTCTAAATCCTCAGAGTACGCCATCTCATCCGCCATGATGTCCTGCAGCTTCCAGACTCTCTCCAAGAAACGCCTACAGCCCTTGACACCGTCCTCGCTCCAGCCTGCGCTGAGTTCAAACGCACCGATAAACATTTCATAAGTTCTGAGCGTATCCGCACCGTACTCCGTTACGATATCATCCGGATTCACCACATTACCAAGAGATTTGGACATCTTTACAACCGGATGCTCCGCCATCTCTCCGTATTTTTCTTTCAAAGCCGCCCTTGCCGCTTTCTCGTCGCCGTACTCGGCAAGCAGCTTTTTCTGTTCTTCCGCAGGCAGATTCGCAAAATTATGCGGATTCAGTCCAAGAATCATCCCATGGGAAGTTCTCTTTGCATATGGTTCCGGACAAGGCACCGCTTTCTGGTCATACAGGAATTTGTGCCAGAATCTGGAATACAGCAGATGCAGCGTCGTATGCTCCATACCGCCGTTATACCAATCCACCGGCATCCAATACTCCAGCGCTTCCTTACTGGCAAGCGCTTCCGTATTATTCGGATCCGTATACCGCAGGAAATACCATGAAGAACCCGCCCACTGCGGCATTGTGTCCGTCTCTCTCTTCGCCGGACCTCCACAGCACGGGCATGTGGTATTGACCCAATCAGTCATAAGTGCCAGCGGCGACTCTCCGTTATCGGTAGGCATGTAGCTGTCCACATCCGGCAGCTCCAAGGGCAGTTCACTCTCGTCAATCGGCACATATCCACATTTCTCACAATATACAATGGGAATCGGCTCCCCCCAGTAACGTTGTCTGGAAAATACCCAGTCTCTCAGCTTAAAATTGGTTTTGGCGCCGCCGATGCCCTTTTCTTCCAGATAGGCAATCATCTTCGCCTTGGCTTCTTCAACGCTTAGACCGCTGATAAAACCGGAATTGACAATCGTCCCTGTCGCCACATCCGTATAGACTTCTTCCTGCACGTTTTTACCACCCGCAACAACCTCAAGAATCGGCAGGTTAAATTTTTTTGCAAATTCCCAGTCTCTCTCGTCATGGGCGGGCACTGCCATGATTGCACCCGTACCATAGCTCATGAGTACATAATCAGAGACAAAAATCGGTATCTCCACATCGCTCACCGGATTGACCGCCGTCAAGCCTTCAATCTTGACACCCGTCTTTTCTTTTGCCAGCTCTGCACGCTCGAAATCAGACTTTCTTGCCGCCTGATCACGGTATGCCGCAATTTCATCCCAATTCTTGATATCGTCTTTATATTTATCCAAGAGCGGATGCTCCGGAGACATAACCATATAGGTCACACCAAACAGCGTATCACATCTGGTCGTGTAAATACGCATTTTGTCTTCTTTTCCCTTTATGATAAAATCAACTTCCGCGCCGGTTGATTTGCCAATCCAGTTCTTCTGGGAAACCTTCACCCTCTCCACATAATCAACTGTATCGAGACCTTCAATCAGTTTCTCCGCATACTCTGTAATCTTGAGCATCCACTGACTCTTCACCTTACGCACGACCTCGGAACCGCAGCGTTCGCAGACGCCGTTTACCACTTCCTCATTGGCAAGTCCGACTTTACAGGAAGTGCACCAGTTGATTGGCATCTCAGATTTATACGCGAGTCCCGCTTTAAACAGTTTCAGGAAAATCCACTGTGTCCATTTATAATAATTGGGGTCTGTCGTATTCACTTCCCGGTCCCAGTCGAATGAATAACCGAGTGAGTGAAGCTGCCTCTTGAAACGCGCCACGTTATTCTGCGTCACAATCTTCGGGTGAATATGATTCTGGATTGCATAATTCTCCGTCGGAAGACCGAATGCATCCCATCCCATCGGATATAAAACATTATATCCCTGCATTCTCCTTTTTCTTGCCACAATATCGAGCGCCGTATAGGGTCTCGGATGCCCTACATGAAGCCCCTGTCCCGACGGATACGGGAACTCCACCAGCGCATAATATTTCGGTTTGGAATAATCATCCGAGGTCTTAAAAGCCTTCTCATCATCCCAAACTTTCTGCCATTTTGTCTCTACTTCTCTGTGATTGTAAACTTCTGCCATTTTATAACCATGCCTTTCAGCTCCGCACTAATTAGACGAGTTTGCGAAGCAAATCTCATAATCGAACACGATGCCCGATTCTCATCTTATTTCCCACTCTATAAGCAGCCGCTCCGTTCCATGCGCGAGTCTGCAAAGCAAATTCCGCGTTCAAGCGCCGCTCAATTTTCCCATGATTAATATTGTATTATACTGAACCGATTTGTCAAGCAGATTGCGTGAAATATCCTCTACCCCTGCTCCTTTTCGCAAATTCTGCCCATAGAAACAGGGCGTGTCGTCCACGCCCCGTTCCTATAAATGAAACCTTCTCTATCTACAGTCGGTTATAGCTTGCAGTGTAAGGCACTTCCCCTTATGCCTCACCGCCGGCTTCTGCTACCTTATTTGCTCTTGCAGCGACCTCCTTCTCCTGTACGTCGCTGGGCGCCTGCTCATATCTTGCGAACTCATATTTATATGTGCCGCGTCCTCCCGTCATGGAACGAAGGTCCGTACAATAACCGTTCAGACATGCTACCGGAATATCCGCCTCGATAACAGTCTTTCCATCTCCTGCAGGATTCATGCCAAGTACCCGTCCTCTTCTCTTATTCAGGTCTCCCATAACGTCGCCCGTATAAGAATCCGGTACAGTTACCTGTAAATTTGCAATCGGCTCAAGCAATACCGGTCCGGCTTCCATGAAGCCCTTTTTGAATGCCTGAATCGTCGCCATCTTAAACGCCATCTCCGAGGAATCCACCGGATGATAAGAACCATCGTAAAGGATTGCCTTCACACCCACTACCGGATATGCCGCAAGGGGACCGCTTCCCACAGAATCCTGTAACCCTTTTTCAACCGCCGGGAAATAATTCTTGGGCACTGCACCGCCCACTACTTCCTGTTCAAACACATAAGCGGACTCCAAATCACCCGATGCCTCAAAGCGCATCTTCACATGTCCGTACTGTCCGTGTCCGCCGGACTGTTTCTTATATTTATACTCAACATCCGATTTCTTACGTATGGTCTCTCTATATGCAATCTTCGGGTCTGACAATTCAATCTCAACCTTGTATTCATTGAGCAGCCTGCTGGCAATCACATCCAGATGTAAATCACCCATACCGTAAAGCAATGTCTGCTTGTTCTCTGCATCATTGACAATCCACAAGGTCTGGTCTTCATGCTTCATCTTCTGTAACGCCTGCGCCACCTTGTCTACATCACCTTTATTCTTCGCCCGGTATCTCTTGTATGTATAGGGCGTTGAAATCTCTGTCTTACCATAACGGATAATTCTTGCCTTAGTGGACAATGTATTGCCGGTTCTCGCCGCCGTCAGTTTCGCGATGGCGCCGATATCCCCCGCATGCAGTTCCTTTACCTCGATTGGTTTGCTCCCCTGCATCACGTATAGCTTGTTGACTTTCTCTTCGACTTCCTTCTCGTCATTATAGATGACGTCATCACTCTTAAATACGCCGGAACAAACCTTGATTAAAGAATATTTACCGATAAACGGATCTACGATGGTCTTAAAAATATATGCAGACTTCGGTTTTGAGAAATCAAAATTCGCTTCAAATATCTCATTACTCTTCAAATCGATTCCTGCAAACTCACGATTCTCCGGACTCGGCATGTATTTTACAATATCATCGAGCAATGTATAAATACCCTGACACAGTACATTGGAACCCATGGACATCGGAACAACGCTTCCATCCATGATATTACTGCGCAGCGCTGCTCTGATTTCCGCCTCCGAAAAACTGTCCCCGTTAAAATATCTCTCCATAAATTCTTCACTGGTCTCGGCTACGGCTTCCATCAAGGTATCCCTGCAAAGCTGTAAATTCGCCTTACTGTATTCCGGCATCTCGCACTCCACAACTTCCTTGCCCTCCCAGCGGTAAGCCTGCTCCGTAATCACATTGATATAACCTACAAACTTCTCGTTCTCACGAATCGGCAGATGGAACGGCGCAATCTTCTTGCCGTACTTCTTAGTCATATCCTCCACTACCTGCCTAAAAGACGCGTTATCAATATCCATATCCGTCACAAACACAAATCTGGGCAGTTTATACTTCTCACACAGCTCCCATGCCTTCTCTGTTCCCACTTCAACGCCCGCTTTTCCTGATACGACAATGACCGCCGCGTCCGCCGCGCCGACAGCTTCCTCCACTTCCCCAACAAAGTCAAAGAAACCGGGGGTATCCAGCACATTAATCTTCACATTCTCCCATTCAATCGGAACAACAGATGTCGCAATGGATATATGGCGTTTCTGCTCTTCCTTCCCGAAATCGCTTACTGTATTACCGTCGTCAACTTTGCCCATTCTGGAAGTGATACCGGACAGGTAAGCCATCGCCTCCACCAAACTGGTCTTACCACAGCCGCCATGCCCCAGCAAAACCACATTACGAATCTTATCCGTTGTGTAAATATTCATTTTCTAGGTCCTCCAGTTCTGTTATTCACTCATGATTGGGCAGATTGTTCCATTCATTTTATCCCCAAACACAAATTGTAAGTATATTTTACTAAATTTCTTATAATAATTCAATATCAATTATGCGAAATGCATAAGTTTTTACACTGCACTTTTATGTCAATAGATTTCATGCTCTTCGTTCTTGCCCTCTTGTGACTGGTAATTTATAATAAAAATAAATTCTGTGGAATTCATTTTACGAGATTCGCTTCACGGACTCGGATATACTTTAACTTTAAGGAAAGGAATGACACTATGTGCACTCTTACATTTGGTTTTATCGGACTCGGACTGATTGGCGGTTCCATTGCCAAAGCAATACGCAGCAAGCTTCCGGACTCACACATAATTGCATATGACATCAACGAGGCATCCCTGCGTCTCGCCGCCAAGGAACATATTGCAGATGAAATCGTATTTTCCATCGACCATTCTTTTCAGTCCTGCGACTATCTATTCTTATGCGCGCCTGTCGCACATAATGATGAAAATCTGCTTGTTTTAAAAAAGCATATCGCTCCCAGAACCATACTGACCGATGTCGGAAGCGTTAAGACGGGCATTCACAGGCAGATAGAATCTTTAGGATTAGAAAAGCAATTTATCGGCGGACATCCCATGACCGGCTCCGAGCGCTTCGGCTACCCAAATTCCAATGCAGCACTATTAGAAAATGCATACTACATTCTGACGCCGTCAGACGCAGTACCCGAAGATAAACTAAAAGAATACCGCACCCTTGTGGAATCCATCGGCGCGATACCGTTAGTGTTAACCTATGAAGAACATGATTATGTGACGGCGGCAATCTCCCATCTTCCCCATGTGATTGCCGCATCCTTAGTGAATCTGGTGAAAAATTCCGACTCCATGGACGGGATTATGAAAATGATCGCCGCCGGCGGTTTTAAAGATATCACAAGGATTGCTTCTTCCTCACCGGAAATGTGGCAGCAGATTTGTCTTACTAACACAGAAAACATTTCCAAGCTTCTCAAAAAATATATCGCATCACTGAATGATATCACAGTCTGTCTCGATTATCACGCCGAAGACGCGCTGTATGATTTCTTCGACACCGCAAGAAATTACAGGGAATCCTTCAGCAATACTTCCAGCGGACCAATCAAGACGGAGCATGTCCTAACGGTAGATATCGCAGATAAGCCGGGCGCCATCGCCGCCATTGCCTCTCTGCTTGCCATGCATGATGTGAGCATCAAAAACATCGGCATCAATCACAACAGGGAACATGCTGAGGGCGCGCTGCGCATCGAATTTTATGATACCAAAGCCATCGGTCAGGCAACAGAAATCCTGACCAGCCACGGATATCCCATCCACACGAAACAATAAAAAGCAGGTTCGCTATGAACATAATAAACGGCATTGTATAAATCATACATTGATTTATGCAATGCCGTTTCACTTAAGAAGACAATTTTACCAACAATCTGTTTAGAAAATATGATGCAACCATACAACTGATTCCCGCCAGACTTCCGTACCAGTTAAGCGATACGTCGGACATCTGAAAATGTCTCCCATCTATAAACTGTTTATAATATTCTGTATAATAGGCAAGTCCGTAACAGACCACGCCCGATGCCAGTATCCCGACAATGCGGAAATACTGTCTGCATAGTACCATACTGACAAATGCAGTCACCAGTCCCACTACAAAAAACAACGCAAGGTGCGCGCCGTATCGAATCATCAAGGATACCGTTTCAACCTTTTCCTGCGTCGGATTCTCAAAGATGCTCTCCGCAATCTGTCCCGCCACCCGCATTGTCACATTCGTTGACTGTACGCCATTCTGAAACGAGACAATCATCACGAAATATACAAGCAGCATAAGCGCAATCACCGCTGCAATGATTACTACAATCTCAAGCCATAGGTTTGTATGCTTCTTCCGTCCCATGTCAATCTTCTCTCCGAAATTTCTTCCTATGTCTCCATACTCTTAATCGTGCCATAGGTTTCAATTCTGCTCGCATCAATCTCCGACATCCCGATAAAAATTGCCCCGTAGACATACATGCCGTCCTCTCCGGGATCCACACGAATAACCTCTAAAAAGGCATGCAGCACTTCTTTGGTCCATATCGTCAGAAAAGACTCGTATACCGCCCCGACCTCAAGCCCGGCATCACACAAAAAACCAATTCCTGTTTTGGATACATCCGTTACCGTAATATTTACCTCTTCCGATAATTCGGAATTATCCATCCTTTTTATCAAAAGCTTGGACTGCAGCGCTAAACGCTTACTTTTTCTTCTTTCCTCCATATCCCCTCTACCTTTCTCCTATGTCATCATCTATATCTTACATGATTTACCATCCTTTGTAAAGGAATCTGTAAGGAACATAGCATCCCCGAAACTAAAGAAGCGGTACTTTTCCCTAATCGCTTCCTCATAGGCAGCCAGTACGTTCTCCCTGCCTGCTAACGCCGAGATAAGCATCACCAATGTGGATTCGGGCAGATGAAAATTCGTGATGAGACAATCTAGCACTTTAAAACGATAGCCCGGATAGATAAAAATCTCCGTACTGCCACAGCATTCTTCTAACGTCCCATCTGCTTTTGCCGCGCTCTCCACAGTACGGCAGCTCGTTGTTCCAACACAAATAACCCGGTGTCCGTCCGCCTTAGCGCGGTTGATTTTCTGCGCAGCCTCTTTGGTCACTTGATAATACTCGGAATGCATATGATGTTCCAGAATGTTGTCTGCCTTGACCGGGCGGAACGTTCCAAGACCGACATGCAGCGTCACATAGGCAATTTCCACGCCCTTTTCTGCAATCTGGCGAAGAAGCTCCTGCGTAAAATGCAGTCCGGCAGTAGGCGCCGCTGCAGACCCGTCGTACTTTGCATAGACTGTCTGATAGCGGTTCTTGTCCTGCAATTTGTGCGTTATGTACGGCGGCAGCGGCATCTCTCCGAGACGGTCAAGCACCTCCTCAAAAATCCCGTCGTAAGAAAACCGTATGAGACGGTTTCCTTCTTCCACCACATCAAGCACCTCCGCCCGCAGACAGCCGTCCCCAAAGACGAGCTTCGTCCCCGGTTTCGCCTTCCTGCCCGGCTTCACCAGCGTTTCCCAGACGTCGTTTTCTCTTCTTTTCAACAGCAGAACCTCGATTGACGCACCCGTTTCTTCCTTCACCCCCATCAGTCTCGCCGGGAGGACCTTAGTGTTATTTAAGACCAAGCAGTCGCCCGGTCTTAAATAATCCACAATCTCTTTAAAAATATGGTGTTCCGTCTTTCCGCTCGCCTTATCTAACAGCAGCAGACGGGAACTGGAACGGTCCGCCAGAGGATCCTGCGCAATCAGCTCCTCAGGCAGTTCAAAATAAAAATCTGATTTTTTTAATGCTTCCATCTCTGTAACCCATTTCTATGATTTCAAACAATCCTTCTTATAAATCCGCATGTTTGAGAAAGGCAACATACCCTCTCTTTGCTTCATAGACATCCGCCTTGCTGGTTGCCTCCCACGGAGCATGCATATTTAAAACTGCCACGCCGCTGTCAATCACATTCATTCCATATAAAGCAAGAATGTATGCAATGGTGCCGCCGCCGCCCAAATCGACCTTGCCCAGTTCCGCCGTCTGGAAGTTCACATTCTCTTCTTCAAAAATAGCTCTGATATGTCCGAGATACTCTGCATTGGCATCGTTAGAACCGGACTTTCCTCTGGCGCCGGTAAACTTGTTAAACACCATGCCGCCACCCAGATAAGCAACATTCTTTTTATCAAAGCTTGCCGCATAGGTAGGGTCGAACGCACTGCTCACATCAGAAGAGAGCATACAGGAATGCGCCAGACATCTGCGCACATTCAGTTCACTGTACTCTCCTGCCAGATTCATCACTTCCGCAACCGCGTTCTCAAAAAATTTCGACTGCATACCGGTCGCGCCAACGCTGCCTACTTCTTCCTTATCAACCAAGATGCAGCACGCCGTACGGTCAATCTGTCCGATTTCCAGCATTGCCTTCAAGGATGAAAAGGCACATACCCTGTCGTCCTGCCCATACGCCAAAATCATGCTTCTGTCAAAGCCTGCTTCCCTCGCTCTGCCTGCAGGAACCACCTCTAATTCCGCCGAAATAAAGTCTTCCTCTTCAATGTCATAAGTCTTCTGCAAAATTTCCAGAATGCCCTTTTTCACCGCATCTTTCTGTGCAGCCTTCTCATCTGGTTTCTCGTTTCCATCCTTTTCTTTCTCCGCCCCGTCCTGCTCCTTCCGGTCAAGTACAAGCGGTTTGTTGCCGACGATAATATCAAGCGCCTCGCCTTCGATTACTTTATTCGCCTTCTTATCCAGCTGTTCCTGCGCCAGATGTATCAATAAATCAGATACAAAAAATACCGGATCGTCCTCATTTTCACCTACGTTGATTTCCACGGTGGTTCCGTCTTTTTTCACTACCACGCCGTGAATCGCAAGCGGAAGCGTCACCCACTGATATTTCTTGACGCCACCGTAATAATGGGTATCCAGATAGGCAAAACCGCCGTCTTCATAGAGCGGATTCTGCTTGATATCCAGACGCGGAGAATCAATATGCGCCCCAAGAATATTCATGCCCTCCGCCATTTTCTTCTTACCTATCTGAAACATCGCGACAGATTTATTCATGCAGACAGAATATACTTTATCGCCCGTTTTCAGCTTCGCGCCGGAGGCAATCAACGCCTCCAGCTCCTGATATCCTGCCTGCTCAATCACGTTGACAATCCGGTCGATGCACTCACGCTCCGTCTTGCCGTTATCCAGAAACGCCATATATTCCTGTGCAAAAGCATCCACTTCTTTTAGCTGTCCCGCATCATAAGTTTCCCATGTGTTTTTGTGTTCCATCCTTACACCTGCTTTCCTTATAAAATCATCTCATTCACGAATACGTGAAGCAAAATTCATCAAACAGATTCCCTGTCATCTGCTTATTTTCTCAGCTCAATCCCCATTCCTTCCAGACCATTTAATATCTTCTTCATCGCGCTGGTCACGTCCGCTTCCTCCAATGTCCTGTCTTTTGCGCGGAACGTAATAGAATATGCCACCGATTTGAATCCCTCTTCTATCTGGTCTCCTTCATAGATATCAAATAGCTGGTAATCCTCAAGAATCTTACCGCCGCGCTGTGCGATAACCGCCTCAATCTGTCCCGCCAGAATGTGCTTTGGCACCACCATGCTGATATCTCTGGATACTGCAGGATATTTGGCAATTCCTTCATATTTTCGGTCAAAGGTTGCAAAAGGGACCACCTTAGGCATATCAAGCACTGCCACATAAGCCTTTGTCTTCATATCGTAATTTTCGCATACTTCCGGATGCACTTCTCCCAGATAGCCAAGCGTCACGCCTTCATAGATGATATTTGCCTGCCTGCCGGGATGCAGAAAATTCTTTCCTGCGTCCGGGTCATAGGTAAGCTTCTTACGCATCCCAATGCTGTCAAAAAACTCTTCAATTACCCCTTTCATCGTAAAGAAATCACCGTCGCCATACATACCGAGCGTAAATTGCATCCTCTCATCCGGCAGCTCCGTAAGGGGCAATGCCTTTGGGATATAAATGTTTCCGAGCTCATAAAGACGCACATCCTTGTTCCTTCTGTTATAGTTGGTCGCAAGGCTCGTCATCATACCATTTAAGGAAACCGTTCTCATAATCGAGAAGTCTTCACCGAGCGGATTGGATATCTGGATTGCATTGCGTACCGGATCGTCCGCCGAGAAGAGCAGCTTGTCAAATACCTTCGGGCTCTCGAAAGAATAACACATTCCCTGTGAAAAACCGCAAAATTCTGCGATGTCCCGTGCCTTCTGTTCGATGCGAAGCTTAAAGGGCATTTTGCCAGTGGTCGCCTCACCGGTTGGCAGTGTCATCGGAATCTTATCATAACCATAGAAACGCGCCACTTCTTCCGCAATATCGCACTGACGCAGCAAATCCTGACGGAATGTGGGCATCGTCAGCTTATTTGACACCGGGTCATAATCAACCTCTATCATCTTAAAGATATCCAACATTTCTTCTTTCGATACATTTGTACCAAGCAGTTTATTATATTGTTCAGGCTCAAAGGGAAGAACTACCTTTTCTTTCATTTCTCCGTGTACGTCTACAATGCCGCTTACCACCTCGCCGCAGCCGAGTTCTTCAATCAACTGGCACGCCCTGTTGATTGCCGCCTCTGCATTATATGGGTCAAGTCCCTTCTCGAACTTCCCTGACGCATCGGTTCTAAGTCCTATTCTCTTGGCAGATTTCCGGATATTTGCGCCATTAAAGGTCGCCGCCTCAAATAATACAGTCCTTACTTCATCGGTAATCATGGAGTTCTCACCACCCATAATACCCGCAATACCCACTTCTTTCTCCGCATCACAAATCATCAGTACATCAGAGTCCAAATTCCTGTCCTGCCCGTCTAAGGTACGGAACACATCGCCGTCTTTGGCGCGGCGCACAATAATCTTGTGTCCCGCTATCGTATCCAAGTCAAATGCGTGCATGGGCTGTCCGTACTCTTCCATTACATAGTTGGTAATATCAACCAGATTGTTGATAGGCCGGATACCGCTTGCCGCAAGTCGTCTCTGCATCCATTTGGGTGAAGGCCCGATTTTGATATTGGTGCAGACTCTTGCACAGTATCTTGGACACAATTCTTTGTCCTGCACCTCAACCGAAATATAATCCTCTACCCGCTCATTGTTTTCCTTTACCTGAACAGCCGGCGGATAGAAAGGCTTACGGAAGGTTGCCGCCGCTTCTCTGGCAATCCCGATAACACTGTAGCAATCCACACGGTTAGAAGTTACCTCGTACTCAAATACGGTATCCCGCAAGCCCAGCGCCGTGACAGCGTCAGAGCCGATTTCCACATCGTCTGCAAACACATAAATACCCATTTCCGGCGCTTCCGGATACATATTTCTGTCCGAACCCAGTTCCTCAATGGAACACATCATACCGTTTGAATGCACGCCGCGCAGCTTACCGGCTTTGATTACAATGCCGTCCTCCGGCAGCGGTCCGCCGTCATGTCCTCCGGCAACCTTCCCGCCGTCTAAAACTACGGGAACTTTATCACCCTCTTTGACATTCGGTGCGCCTGTCACAATCTGAATCACCTCAGAACCGATATTGACCTGACATACAATCAGTTTGTCGGCATCGGGATGCTTCTCAATCTTCTCAATCTGCCCTACCACAATCTTCTCTAAATTCTTATCCAGCCTGCTATAGCCTTCCACCTTTGTGCCAGATAAGGTCATCGCATCCATATATTCCTGATCCGTACACGCTAAATCCGGCACATATGCTTTCACCCATGATAATGCTGTATTCATATTTCCTCCATTCTGAAACGCACCTTTCATCTGCCCGCGTTTCTGTCCTATTTCATTTTATTGGCTGATACTGTCTATTTTCTCTGCATCTCTTTTGTTCTCCCGCAATGTTAAAACTGTTTCAGGAACCGGATGTCATTTTCATACAACAGTCTCATGTCGTCAATCTCATATTTTAACAGTGCAATTCGCTCGAGTCCTACACCAAACGCAAATCCTGTGTACTGCTCCGGGTCGATATTACTCATTTCAAGCACATGAGGGTGAACCATACCGCAGCCCAAAATTTCAATCCAGCCTTCCCCTTTGCAGAAACGGCAGCCTTTACCGCCGCATTTAAAACATGTCACATCCATCTCCGCGCTAGGCTCCGTGAACGGGAAATGATGCGGTCTGAATTTCACCTTCGTGTCTTCTCCGAACAGCTCCTTTGCAAACTCCGCAAGCGTCCCCTTCAAATCGGCAAACGTAATATTCCTGTCGATAACCAGACCTTCAATCTGATGAAAGGACGGGGAATGAGTCGCGTCCACCTCGTCGGAACGGAATACTCTGCCGGGCGCAATCATACGGATTGGCAGTCTGCCCTTCTCCATCTCATGCACCTGTGTGGAAGACGTCTGCGTCCTGAGTAAAATGTCTCCTGTGATATAAAACGTATCCTGCTCGTCTTTTGCCGGGTGATCCGCCGGAATATTTAACGCCTCGAAATTATAATAATCCTTTTCTACTTCCGGACCTTCCACCACTTCATAACCCATCCCGATGAAGATTCGCTCCACTTCCTCCAAGGCGATTGTATTCGGATGGCGGTGTCCCACGTTATTCTTCTTCGCCGGCAGCGTCACGTCGATGACTTCCTTTTTCATCTTCGCCTCTCTGACTGCCTTCTCCATCTTCTTCACAGACTCTTCCAGCACACGCTCAATCTCTTCTCTCGTCTCATTGACAAGCTGTCCCACCTTCGGGCGGTCTTCCGGCGCAACATCCTTCATGCTCTTTAACACGGCAGTCAGTTCTCCCTTTTTACCAAGGTAATTTACTTTGACTTCATTCAATTTTTCCAGTGCATCGCTCGCCTCAATCTGGCGCAGCGCCTCCGCCTTGATTTGTGCTAACTTTTCTTTCATAATCATTCTCCTTTTTCTTTTACATTCTTCCGCTCTCTGGTGGAATTTCCTGAGCTCTCCCATTACACAAGAAAATCCCATGTGCACAACACACATGGGACGAATCATATCCGCGGTACCACCCAGTTTCCTGTCGCATTCACACAAATCAGCCTTCCGGCTGTCATGTATACGGACAGACACCTCGTTTGACGTAACGTGTCATAACGTTCCGGACTACTTAAACATTATTTCACCCGGACAGCTCCGGTGGGAAATTCAAAAAATTATCTGAACCGAAGGGAACTTCCAGCCGATGATTCCCTTTCTCTGACGGAAAATAATTTTCTACTGACACCTTCAAAGCTTTTCCTTATCTTCATTTTCAACAAATCTACTGCCATTTTAGTGACTTTTCCCCGACTTGTCAAGCCATCCAAAAAGAAATTTATACACCGGACCGAAATATCGGTTGATATGTGCGCCAATCATCAGTATGTACATGAGCAGATAAAACCAGAACATCAATATGACCACTGTAGTCAATCCTCCATAGGTGCCAAAGCCGTTAAAACTGTCCACATAAACCGAAAATGCATAGGATGCCACACTCCACATGATTGCCGAAAAAACCGCACCGGGAATCTGTCCTTTGAAACGCATCTTACTGCTTGGGACATAAGCATAAATCAATGCAAAGATAAACGTCAGCACCGCCCATGAAAGCAGGAAGCGGAAATGCATGATAAACTGCACAAGTATATGCAGCGGCGGAATATCCCGCAACAGTAAATCGACGATGACATTGCCGAAAACCATAACGAACAACGCCAACAGCATTGCCAGCAGAATAATTACCGTATAAATACAGGCAATAAACCGCAGGACAAAATAGTTACGCCGCTCCTCAAAATCATTGACTGCATTTAATCCCCTGATTAGCGCCAGCATTGCCTTAGACGCCGACCAGATTGTCACAATTGCAAAAACCGTAATCGTTCCTGCAGAACGCGCATACACGTCAGACACTACGCTGACGACAAGCGCCTCCATGGCTTCCGGCGTAAACTGTGTAATCGCACCAATCAGATTTGCCTCAGTCAATCTCGTATATGGCAAAATGGCGCACAATGCCATCAGAAGCGGAATCATGGACAGAAAGAGAAAAAAAGCGGTACTCGCTGCAAAAGCGGCAATATTCTTTTTCGTCATCTGCCAGTTAAAATCCCGGAATATGTAATAAAGTCTGTAAATCGTTCTCATAAATCACCAAGCTTCATTATAATAAAATTATCCTAAGTCAATCATCTTCTCCGAATGTACTCACTTCACAGCCCGGAAAAAAGAATTTCAGAATATATTGATAGTCGGCTCCCTCTTCGCCGAGACTTTTCGCACCGTTTTGCGACATACCCACGCCGTGTCCGTAACCGCCGCCAATTAACGTATATCCTACCACACTTTCTTTCTTTTTACTAGTTTCAATCACAAAAAATCCGCTGGGCAGAAGCGATGCCGGTACCACACTGCTCCCATCCTGTCTTACCACTTCGCTCACCTTATCACATAATACGCTGCGGATATTGTATTCCCCAAGTATTTTATAGGTTCCTGCATCAGCCTCAATCAGCAATTCTCCCGCGACGCCTCCCGCTCCTCTCTGCCCGATACGGATATCCTTTATCTTCCCCAGTTTTTCAATCTCCTGAGACACGAAATATCCCCCCTGCGCCTCAGTCAGCACAGAAGCCGGACTTGCCTTATAACGCTCCTTGATGCGCTTTAACAGCTGCTCTTCATCTAATTCTTTCACTGTGTAGTTCCAACGATACCAAGGTTCCCCGCTCTCTAAATCCGCCTCGTTTTTAGATGTAATAAACGCACGGAATATCTCTTCCTCCTGTAGGGAATCGACAGCGCTCCCCGTTCCTTCCTCCTTTGCATCTTCCGTATATCCGCCCGCAAATCCACCCTGATGCGTTTGAAGATTCATCCGCACTGCACGCATATAGGATAAATCCGCACTGTTTCCCGATTTCCATATCCCCGCATCCGTGCCGACGCCGCAGGAGGTCGAATAATAATAATTCTGTGCCGGTTCTCCCTGATAAACGAGAAGCATTCCGTCAGTCTCCTTGACCGCCGTTGTTGCCGCAATGTGCTCGCTGCAATTATGATAGACCTGATAGGATGTGGTATCATCCACATGTGCCCCGACCGCCGGAAGTCCCGCATGAAGGATATACAGATACGCATATGTTCTGGCGCATACCGCCTGCGCTTTCAGCGATTCCATCGGATAGGACGCAGGCATCTCGCTCGGCACTACCGCATACAGATATTCTTCCAGCGGGAGCTCATTGATAATCACCATTCCGCCAGCGCTCCGATAACACTCAATCGTCCCCCTGTAAGCGTTATCCTCTTTATCAATACCTTCCATATTTACAATGACCTTATCGGTCAATGCTTCACACCGATATGTCCGGCGTTCTCCCACCTCCAAATCCTTTTCCTCAATCCGTATTTTTTCACCATCCACATACAATTCCACAGCCGCATGATAATCGCTTCCCTTTGCGGTATTTTTTAGCAGTACGCGAATCCTGTCCGCCGCCTCTTTCTCCGACACAAGGCAGGCACAGACTTCTCCCTTTTCAATCACATAGTCGGTATCCGCATAACCGATTTTTAAATCTGTCCTCCGAAGCGTCTCCAGACTTCCATACAATCTATATATTTCCATGTCCTCCGAAACCGGATAGACGCCGCTTCCTTCGATCTCCAGTTCCCCATCCGACATCCACAACAACTTTCCGTGAATCTTCTCATCTTTTTCGTGGATATCTGTCAGAATACCGCCGCAAAAAGTCAAATCTGCAATCTGTTCTCTTTCGGCTGACCGCTCTGTCATTACTTCAAATGAAAGTTGTCTATAAAAGCATGCTAACTTCCCACTTGCAGATTCTGCCACCCATACATTCTCAAGTTCATATTCTTCCGGAATTGTTTCCACAATTGTCAGCAGTTGATTATCCTTTACATACACTTTCATACTGTGCAGTACATTTGCTATAAACTCCGATGAACAATATGTATACGGTTCCTGTATTGCACCGTTATCCGTATAAGCTTTTTTTGTCTCTTCGTCCAGCTTTAAGAGAAAAATATCCGTCTCCCATACAGACTGCCCGGTGTCAAAATATGCCAGCATGATCCGGTAAGCCTCATACCAATCCTCCTTCAGCATCCCATAATCCTTCCTGTAGCTGCCAGCAAAATCGGGCAGCCCTATCTGTTCGCCGTCCAATTGCTCATATACCGACATATATTGACCGTAGGTCAGCACGGCAGACTCCTCGTTTCCGGTACTTTCTACACTGTCTTGCATTGTCCCAAATTCTACAGACGTCTGTATATCCAACGCGTCCATTAATATCCTTGCGTCTTCCAGTGTAATTTTCTCACCCTCCTGCTCCCCGATATTCCGTTCCCTTCTTCCCAGCCATATACATACCAAGAACAACAGTCCAAAAAAAATCAAAGACAATTTTGTGATAAGTTTCGCATCATATTTCATTTAGTTCTCCATGTCCTTACGATTCTCTCCATAATCGTTTGCTATATGACAATCTATTTTGTCATCATTTACATTTATTCATTTGTTTTTCTTCATTTGTTCTGTTACATGACATATCCGTGTCCGACTGCTTTCACACAACAAAAGCAGCCGCATGAAACGACTGCTTTTTGTCTTTCGTATAACCCCGAAATGCCGTATCTTGTATTTTGACTCCTAGCCAAGCTAGGTGGGTAACCGCAACCATACTTCTGCCTTCCACTGCATAAGGCTTATAGCCGGAGGCCTGACATCCATATGGCAATATAAGAATCCCGTTTAAAGTATCTGTAGGTTCAAAATAACAAGACTTTGTCGTACATCTCAGGTTAGTTCTATTATATCCGAGATAGTGACATATTACAACCGGATTTTATCGTTTTTTTCATCCAATTCTTATCTTTTCCTCTCCTTCTCACGATACATAAGTGCATCCGCCTCCCCCACTAAGGCATCGAATGCTCTTTTGCCGCAGGCGGAATGCGCCGCGCCGACGCTTGCTGATATTTTACAGAAATTTTTCTCTTTGGCATAAGCGTCGTCAAGCTGTCTTTCAATCATCTTTCTCGTCTCTTCAATCTCATTTTCTGTATGTTCTCCGGGCATTACAATCAAGAACTCATCTCCGCCCGTTCTCGCTATCAGTGATTCCGGCATACATTCTTTCAGAACCTTGGCGGTAAGCACCAGCACTCTGTCGCCCTCCTGATGTCCGTAAACATCATTGATGCTCTTGAACTTATTGAGGTCAATACAGAATATCGTCAAATGCCCTTCCTCCATCTGCTCGATAGATTCATATACATATCTTCTGTTGTATAGTCCCGTCAGAAAATCCGTATTGGCATTCTTAATAATCATCTGTTCATAAAGCCGTTCCTGTGTCACGTCAATGGCAACGCCAACCGTTCCCATAACGCTTCCATCCAAATCAAACAACGGAGATTTATAGGTTTTCAACTGTCTCATGCTATCACCAATCATGACGTTTTCATCAAAGATACAAGTCTCTCTCTTCTCCATAACCTCATACTCGGATTCCATGCAGATGAACTCACCCTTCGCATACTCTTCCGGATCAATATCCCAGATATAATAATGCCCCCGCCCTTCAATCTGCTCCATCGTCTTATTGACCGTCTTACAAAAAAAGTCATTCACTTTCATGTGCGCGCCTTCTTTGTCTTTAAACCATATCATGTGCGGCACACTGTTAATCATGGAATCCAGATAATTCGCATTCAGCCAGAAATCCCTGCTCATCTTGTAAGCCGCCTGCCACTTCCGAAACCGAAAGCAAAATTCGTCCTTAGACATCGGCGTTACCCAGATATCCGTAATCTCATCTATCCCCGTCAATACCGCCGCCTGGTCCAAAAGCAGCGTGGTCTGGTCTTTTTGCGCAAGAAGAATCAACTGCGCTTCCTGCTTCTTATGTATGAGCAGCATCCGAAGCAATTCCGTACAGTCTTTGCCGCTCATATCCGCCATAATCACGTCGGCATTACGCAATAACTCTCCCTCCAGCGCATCACCTGCCGGAAATTCATGCGTAAAATGCGGAAGCGGCTCTATTCCCTTTACCGTTTCCAACAAACCGTTGTCACCATCAAGCAGATAAAAACAAACATGGCAATGATACATCTTTCGTCCCCCCTCCGTACACAATCATAATATCATTCTTTCGTATATCTCAGTGCCCCAATCCCTCAATGCGCCGAGAAATTTCTCAGAATAACCAACGAAAAAGGGGCATATAAGTATTATACACCCCTTCTTACCCTAAGTCTATTCAGACTCAATTATTTCGTTGTAAAGAAACTATGCACTCTGCTTAGTTCAAAGCGTCAACCAGCTTCTTCAGTGCTGCCAGCGCTTCATCCGGAAGCTTATCATAGCCTTCCTTCTTCGTAGCGAAGTCCTCAACAGCTTTCACACGTGTCTCCATAGCGCTCTTAAGCTGTGCCTTATAATCAGCATCACCAAGGTCTGCGTTGAAGTTCTTGAAGCCCTCTGTCTGACCATCCCATGTGTTCATGATTTCGATGTCTTCAAAGGGTCCCCACTGTGTGAACTGAGCCTTGCCTTCTACGATTGTCTCAAGAATTCCGAGGGTATCAGCAGGTTTTACCTTCTCACCCATGAAATCGCCTGTATTAACGATGTAGCAGGCTACGTTCTTCTCCTCTACTAACTTCTTGAACTTATCATAGTCATTTACTAACGGATAGGTTCTAAACGGGTTAGCATAGGGTACGATACGGATTGCATTAAGGTCTGTGCCTGCTGCAACACGTTCTGCCGTAGATGTCTTAGTAGCCAGTGTAGCGCCCATAACAGATGCAAGCGCGGAACCTTTGAGCTTCACTACCGGCGGAATGGTAGGATCTTTCATAATCCAGAAAATTGCATTAACGGGTGCATCAATCTTATCTACACGGTTAGGAGACCATAATTTAGATTTAATCGCACGACCGTTACCATTTCTGATATCCTCTGTTACAAGCTGAATCTTGCCTTCACTGTCCATTGTGCAAGAGCAGTTCTGAGCAGATAACAGATATTCATTATCAGGACATCCTGTCGGATAGTCTGCTGTCTTATCGAAGTAAGTAGGCTCAAGCGCTACGGATGCACATGTATCTGTGTTGATAATGAAAGCATCATCGTGAAGAACCTTGATTTCATACTTACCGCCATGCTTCGCATGTGTCAATGTAGACTTACCGGAACCAGACAGACCATATACGGATGCAACGAACTTGGAACCGTCATTTAACAGATACTCTTTCTGTCCGCCGTGGCAGGATGCATAACCGTTTCTGTTCGCAAGCGCCCATGCCATTGTCAATGTTCCTTTCTTATGCTCACCAAAATATTTCATACCAAGGATTGCTGCACAGTTCTCATTGGTATCGAAATAGCAAAGTGTCAGCGGATCGCTTAAGCAGCTGTAATCAACATCAGGTGCCTCTTCAGGTGCCCACTGGGGATCGGAGAAGATATAAATATCAGGCTCTTTGCCATCGCCAACCGGTTTGGAATTCTTATACATCTTAACATATTCGTCAGACATATACTGGAAGTTGATCATCCAGTTATACAGTAAGTTCTCTTCTCCTTCCGGAATCAGAAGGTGAGCCTTTACCATAAATTCAGGATCAAGACCTACAAAACACTCTGCATGATACAGAGTCTTCCAGCGTGTCTTATAAATTGCATCCATAACAACCTTATCAAGCTTCACTGCATCTACGCCGGGCTCGCCCTTGATGCGGCGCGCTGCTGCATAACGACCGGTTACAGCGCCGTCATTGAACAGAAGAACCTTTGCATCGGCGGGAAGACCAAATGTCTCTCCGTTCTTAACCGGCATGTCTGTTACAACGGTACCGGGTGAATTTTTAGCTAATTCATAAGCTTCTCTTAATGTGTTGATTCTTACTACGTTGTTTCCGTAAAAAGCTGCCTCGATGATGGAACGGGTCTTGGAAAAACCAACCTTGCCGGCACCAATCTCGGAAATGGGATAATACGCTTTTGTTGACATATTATATTCTCCTCCTTAAAATTGTATTATCTAACAGAAGATGTAATATCTTCCGCCACATGCATGATATGTACGCTATTCTCGTACACCGTTCTCATTATCTCAAAACCACCTTTAAAAGTCAATAATGAAATTCAAGTCAACTGCCGGTTGTCAACTGCCGGTGGACGGTATGATCCAACTGCCCAGTCCACCGCCTTACTACCTTCTTACTTATCCTTTAGCAGTCCGACCGCTCTGGACGTCCCGATTCTATCACACCCTTCCACCACGAACGCCTCCAAATCTTCCAGTGTGGAAATACCGCCTGCCGCCTTAATCTTAACCTGTGGACCGATGTTGCTTTTAAAGAGACGGACATCTTCGATCGTTGCACCGCCCGTCCCGAAGCCGGTGGAAGTCTTGATGTAATCCGCGCCGGCATTGGTCACAGCCTTGCACATGGCAATTTTTTCTTCCTCCGTCAGATAGCACGTCTCGATAATGACTTTCAGAATATGTCCGTCACATGCTTCTTTGAGTGCGCGTATTTCCTGCTCCACTTTGTCATACAGTCCGTTCTTTACGTCACTGATGTTAATCACCATATCAATCTCGTGGGCGCCGTCCTTCACTGCCTGTTTCGTCTCGGCAACCTTTGCCTCCGTCACGGAATATCCGAGCGGGAACCCCACCACCGTACAGATATTAATCTTCTCCCCGTAAGTATCATGGATTCTCTTGATATATGTGGGCGGCACACAGACGGATGCCGTCTGATTTTCAATCGCCTCATCGCACAGCTTTACAATATCCTCCCATGTTGCAAACGCCTTCAGCTGTGTATGGTCCACACGTTTTAATATTTCCCTCTTGTCCATTTTCCGTATCTGCTCCTTTCTGTAAATTATTTTCCGGCACGCTCCCATATGACACGCCGCCGATTGCCATCTATTCTTCTCACACTATTGTAATACGATTCCATCCAAAATGCCAGCCAAAGAAAAAAGTGTATAATCGTACAAAAAACATTACTTTTCAATATATGAACATTTTTTGAATAATGTTAAATCTTTCTTAAATTGCCGATTTTTCTTGTTTCACACTTTTTGTTCATGGTATGATAGACATGTATATGAGCGAAAACGGAAACGAGAATGATGAAGGGAGGCACCTATCATGGAACAGAACTATTTTTCTGAAATCACACCCGAAATTGTACGACTTGCAGGTCTGAGCGAGCAAGCCGGTATTATAGATACCGAATTATTTACAAAATATGACGTCAAACGCGGACTTCGTGACTTAAACGGCAAAGGCGTACTTGCCGGTCTTACCAATATTTCCGATGTGCGTGCAAGCAAAATTGTGGACGGCGTACAGGTTCCCACCCACGGGAAACTCTTCTACCGCGGTTATAATGTCAAGGATTTGGTAGAAGGTCTTGCCGGCGAGAACCGCTTTGGTTTTGAAGAAGTCACTTACCTTCTTCTGTTTGACAAACTTCCGGACAGACAGGAACTCGAAGAATTTTCCCGTCTGTTATCCGGCTACCGTTCCCTGCCCACCAGTTTTGTGCGCGATATTATTATGAAGGCGCCCAGCAACGATATGATGAACACGCTCGCAAGGAGCGTTTTGACACTCTATTCCTATGATGACCGGGCAGATGACACTTCCCTGCCCAACGTGCTGCGGCAGTGTCTGCAGCTAATCGCCTTGTTCCCGATGCTGTCCATTTATGGATATCAGGCTTACAGCCACTACCACAACGGCGAAAGCCTTTACATACATCAGCCGCGTCCGGAATTGTCAAATGCGGAGAACATTCTCCACATCCTGCGTCCGGACAGCAAATACACTCCTTTGGAGGCACGGATACTGGATATCGCTTTGATTCTGCATATGGAACACGGCGGCGGTAACAACTCCAGCTTTACGACCCATGTTGTAACTTCCTCTCTGACCGACACCTACTCTGTTATCGCCGCAGCCATCGGCTCCCTCAAGGGTCCCCGTCACGGCGGCGCCAACATCAAGGTTGTCCAGATGTTTGAGGAAATGAAACGTGAAGTAACCGATTGGAGCAATGAGGGGCAGGTCGCAGATTATCTGACCCGGCTTCTGCACAAAGATGCCTTTGACCATGCAGGACTGATTTACGGCGTCGGACACGCAGTTTACTCCAAATCTGACCCAAGAGCCGTCATTTTCAAGTCCTTTGTGGAAAAGCTTTCCGAAGAAAAAGGACTGCAGGACGAATTTGCACTTTATTCCTTAGTAGAGCGGCTCGGTCCGGAACTTATTTCCAAGGAACGTCCTATCTACAAAGGTGTTAACGTCAACGTAGACTTCTACTCCGGTTTTGTATATAACATGCTGAATCTTCCCATGGAGCTGTATACGCCAATCTTCGCCATTGCCCGAATCGTGGGCTGGAGCGCGCATCGCATGGAAGAGCTTGCCAATAACGGCAAGATTATCAGACCGGCATACAAACCCATCTGTACCGACAGAAACTATATTCAGATAGACAAAAGAGATGCCTAAAGCATCTCTTTTATTTTCTACTCTATTTACTTTTACTCTGCTTATTCTGCCCTTTTACCTGTGTCAGATACTGCTTCTGTCCGCGCGAAAAGGAGATGACATAGATGACAAGCGCTGCAAATATAAGCGCAATTCCCACCCATGTGAGCGTCTGTGAATGAATATAATAGTCATTTGCAAGATGGATGACTGAAGCTATGCAAATCAATACGCCCGCAAAAAGAATTTTCTTATACATATAATCAATATATCCGACTTTATCCCTGATATCCTTCTCGTTCGTATTCTTGCTCAGCATCACGTTCGCCGCAATCGTCTTGTTTTTCTTTGCCGATATCGCTGTGTAAATCAGATAACATCCGCTTGCAAAAAACAGAAAATCTATCACGCCTCCCATTCCCATTTTACCTATTCCTCCATTTTCCAGACGGCTTCTATTCTTTCCAGAAGGCGCTGCGGCACAACCGGTTTTCTGATATAGTCAACCGCACCTAACGCCATTCCCCGCTCTTCCGACCCTTTATCAGTATCCGCAGTCAGAAAAATTACCGGGATATCCGCTGTCTTAAGGTTTTGCTTCATATGTTCCATCACTTCATAACCGTCCATTCCCACCATGCGGATATCCAAAAGAACTAAATCTATCTTCTCCCTGTTCAGACACTTTAGTGCCTCGCTGCCTGATTTTACCGTAGTCACCCGATACTTATTTTCTAAGATTAACCCGATACATTTGAGATTGGTGGACACATCATCAACTACCAGAAGATGTTTCATGACTGTGCGGCAATTCCCAGAAAACGCTCAACAACTGCTTTCATCTCGGTCTTGTCGCACACGGTGTCATGAAGTATCGGCGCTGTTCTGATTTCTTCAATCGCATTCGGCACTGCCACGTTACCAATCTTGGAAAGCTCGTCCACCAGTTCAAAATCGGACATGGCGTTGTATTTGGTATCTATCGCATTCATTACACTTCTTGTAAATTTAAACGGGCTGGCTGTAGAAGCAATCACCGTCACGGACGTATCTTTTGTCTCTTTTACATATTTACGGTAAACCGCACTCGCCACCGCCGTATGGGTATCCAGAATATACCCTGTATTCTCATACATTTCTTTAATCCGCTTTGCCGTCTCTTTTTCATCGGCATAATTGCCATAAAAATCCGCAAGCTGCTCTTTCATCTGCTCCGTAATATCGTAGCTTCCCGCCTCGGACAACGACTTCATCAGGTCTGCATTGATCTTTGCGTCATTTCCGGCAATACGGTAAATCAGACGTTCCAGATTGCTGGAAATCAAGATATCCATCGAAGGAGAACTTGTCAGCATAAACTCTCTGTTACGGTCATATCTGCCCGTCACGAAGAAATCATACAATACTTTATTTTCATTCGATGCGCAAATCAGTCTGCCAATCGGCACACCCATGTTCTTTGCATAAAATGCTGCAAGGATATTGCCAAAATTGCCTGTCGGCACTGCCACATTTATCTTCTCGCCATCACGAATCCTGCCCTCTTTCAACAGTTTCGCATAGGCATATACATAATATACCACCTGCGGCACAAGCCGTCCGATATTGATCGAATTAGCCGATGAAAACTGCATGCCTGCATTCGCCATTCTCTCCCCTAACTCCTTATCGTTAAACAATGCCTTTACGCCGGTCTGTGCATCGTCAAAATTGCCCCTGATTCCTACCACAAAAGTGTTATTGCCCTTCTGTGTCAGCATCTGCTTTTCCTGTATCGGGCTGACGCCGTCTTTCGGATAGAATACGATAATCCTAGTTCCCTCTACTCCTGCAAACCCTGCAAGCGCCGCCTTCCCTGTATCCCCGGACGTGGCAGTCAGAATAACAATCTCATTCTCCACATGATTCTTTCTTGCTGCGGTGGTCATCAGATGCGGCAGAATTGATAATGCCATATCTTTAAACGCTATCGTCGCACCGTGAAACAACTCTAAATAATATGTACCCTCGGCTTCCACCAACGGCGCAACCGCCTCAGTATCAAACTTGGAATCGTATGCCCGTTCAATACAGGTCATAAGCTCATCCTGCGTAAAATCCGTCAGAAAAAGCTTCATAACCTCATATGCAGTCTCCTGATAAGATTTCTCCATAAGATCCCGCATAGAACATTCCAGCGTCGGAATATGATCCGGCACAAACAATCCGCCGTCATCCGACAGACCTTTCAGAATCGCTTGGGAAGCCGTGACTTTACGCTCGCCGTTTCTCGTACTGCTGTATAATACTTCCATTTTATCTGTCCATGCCTTTCAATCGTTTTAGATTTAAAATAAAAACTTAATCTTTTTAAAATTTCTATTTTAAATCTTTTTCACCGCACATTGTAACACACAATCGTTTGTCGCGCAACACGCGTTTGTCAACGAGTTTCTCTTCGTTTTTTATCCGCATACGAACATGCTTGTCAGATTTTTTACTGAAAAAATTCATGACTTCCATAGGCAAACAGCCTTGTTAGTTTTCTATCAAACCATTGCAGTTTTTCGGAATCCGCTTTCTGTCTTGCACAAAAATACAGCGCCCCCTGAGAGATATCCTCGCCGTACAGCGCGCGTTCCACCGCCGCCCTCGTATCCTCGCTGACTTTTACCCTCTGGTATCTGCCGTCCACCGTAGGGGAAAACTGTGCAATTCCCTGTTCATTCTGCATCACAACTTCCCAGACCGTATCCGGAAAGTTTTCATTGTTTACCCTGTTTAGCACCACGTTTGCCACTAAAAGCTTGCCGTCTTGGTCTTCTCCGCCTGCCTCCGCTTCCACAATCCGCATAAGCGCTTCCTCATCCTTGTCCGACAATTGATACTGTTTCGTCTTCTTTAATATTTCATAATCCACTACACGCTGTCCGGAAGATACACTTGTAATCATTTCCATAAAACTATGTTTATCTTCCTCCATGCTTTCATCCAGATATTCTATCTGAAATGCAGGTTTTGCCGCAATCCGGTTAATCTTCAGTTCTCTGGCACACACCCATGACGCTCCGAACATCATGCTTGCCAGAAAGAACACTGTGATATATTTCCTGTACATTTTTCCTCCATGTCCCAAAGGGAATTGTTACAAAATTATTTAGTACATGTTAATATTCTATACAGGACATAGGAAAAATATTTCTGAATTTGTTTTTTTTCTCAAAAATGGTACAATTATATCAATGGAGGAAAAATCATGGAGCAGCAGTTTCCCGGCGTATATACGGCAAAACGCAAAGATAACAGCACCTATTACCGTGCATCCTTAACTTATCGCAATAAACACATCAGTCTCGGAAGTTTCGACCATGCCGCAGATGCGCACGAGGCTTATCTGCTTGCCGGTTCGCTTTTATCCGACCATGGCATTTCACTCAGTCAATACCATGATGATTCTCCGCTTTCCTTCACAAAATGGGTCAGTCTGCTCAATTTCCGGGACAATGGTATCTATTTTCCCACGCCGATTTATATACGTCCCAAATTTTTCTATTACTATTTTTCACCCTCTGATTTTTTCATATTCGATACGGAAGATTTGTTTTATTATTCTTCCCGCAAAATCTCCCGCAGAGGCGGTCACTACTTTGTTGCCGATTACGGAATGCAGATTAATATCATGAGCCGTTACGGCATCAAAAACTATGCAGTAGAAGGAAAAGATTATCGTTTTCTGAATGGAAATAATCAGGACATGCGCTATGAAAATATTGAAATTATCAACCGCTATAACGGCGTATGTACCATCAATGACAACGGCACAACACGCTATCAGGTCAAAATCCATGTAAAAGGCAACATCCATGTAGGAACCTACGACACGGAAACGGAAGCTGCCATCGCTTATAACAAAGCCGTGGATTTACTCAAAAAAGCCGGCGTAAACAAGGCATACACTCCAAATTATATGGAGGGCATGTCACCTGCCGTTTACGCCGACTTATACGCCGCTGTCAAAGTTTCCTCCGGTATCAGACATTACCGCTGTGAATAACCGATGAAACAAATATTCAGATTTGCATCGCCTTTCACGCCGTTTAACACCCCTTTTGTGGAATACTGCCACATCGCATACTCATACGGATAATCGGGAATATCAGACTCCTGCGTAAGCCATACGTCATAGTCCTGCAGTTTCGTCAAATCAATCTCCTTTAGCAGCCATTCTTTGTCCCCGTATATCATCGGCACATACCCTGCCGCCTTCACGCCTTCCAGAAAAGAAATGGCAATATTCGTTCTGTCATCTGTGCTTAACCCGTCAATTCTCGCCTCGTCATTTGCCACAAATTCCATGTCAAACGCTATCGGATATTTGACATGCGCTCTGTAAGGTTCCAGATTCTGTACGACAAAATTAACTTCCTCATTCACCTCTTCCTGCGTGATTGCCTGAGAATAGAAATAAATCCCGATATCAATCCCCTCCGCAATCGCACCCTCGATATTTTCCTTAAAGCTTTCATCGAGCGTAACCCGTCCGCTGCTGTATCCTCTGCCGCCTAAACGAATCATCACATAATCCACGCCTGCCGCCTTCAGACTTACAAAATTGACGGTTCCGGTCTGCTTGGAAATATCCGCTCCCACATAAGAGAGTTCCTTTCCGTTTTCCATATAGCGCTTTAAGCCCGCTTTCTCCTCCATCTTCGTAAAATCATAGTTGTTTTTGGTCAGATACGGACTAATCAGAACCCACTCATCCGTACCGTCCGGATTCGTGACAAGCGTATGCTTCCCGTCTGTCGCCGGGTCGTTCTGCGCCTCCTGCTGCTCTCTTAGCTCCCGCTCTTCACGTTCTTTTTCCGCTCTTTCGGTAAATGTTGACTGCACCGGCTTCTGCGTTGCCGCAGGCTGTGTTGCCAAAGGAGCTTCTTCCCCGCTTTCTTCGCTTTCCTCACCTTCCACCGGATACATATCCCAGAAGTCCAAGTCCTCTGCCCGCAGCTTCCGTTCCGGCTCCAATACTTCCTGTTCCTCCGCCTCGAGTACCGCCATCTCTTCTTTCTGCTGCTGTATTTCTTTCAGATAATCGCTCCCGCTCTTTTTATCATTGTTACTCTTCATAATCATAAGCAGCAGAACCATCATAAATACCGTCACTGCAATCACCATATAAAAAACCGGAAGTCCTCCCCTTCCGGATTCTTCTTCACCCGGTAATTTCATAATACGCCTCCATTCCACAAAAAAAATCCACTTGTATTATATTCCTCTATATCTATTCTCCTTGTCAAGTGCTAAAATATAAATTACAACATATGAATCTTAATGAAAAGGAATTCCTGTTATGTACTATAAAAGACACCTGCCAGTATTCATTCTATTGCTTGGTCTGCTTCTGACGGGATGTGCCCGAAACGCATCCCCTGTCTCACAAATCGGTTTCTACCTTGACACGGTCGTACAGATTACGCTGTATGATACCGACGGCGACCGGGAATCCTGTATCCGCACCATTCAGGAATGTTTTGCAATGATTGACGATTACGAGCGCCTGTTCAGTGCAACGATAGAAGGTTCCGACATCTGGAACATCAACCACGGCGGCGGCAGAAGCGTCATTGTCTCCGAGGATACGATGCACCTGCTTCAGTCTGCCCTATACTATTCGGAGCTTTCAGAAGGCAAAGTTGACCTCACCGTCCTTCCCTTAAGCAGACTGTGGAATTTCGGTTCAGAAGGCAGTCCGCAGGTGCCGGATGATGACGCCATACAGGAAGCTTTGTCACACATTGATTATCATGCTGTCAGACTGGACGGCAACACCGTGACGCTTACCGACCCTTATGCCTCTATCGACTTAGGCTTCATCGCCAAGGGCTATATCGCTGACCGATTAAAAGAATACCTGACAGAGCAGCATGTCGAAAGCGCCTGCATCAGTCTGGGCGGCAATCTGATAACCATTGGCAGCAAACCGGACAAAACCCCCTACCACATCGGCATCCAGAAGCCCTTTGCCGACGAAGGCGAGACGGTTACTACCGTCAGTGTGACCGATTGTTCCGTCGTTTCCTCCGGTATCTATGAACGGTACTTTTATGAAAATGATAAACTCTATCACCATCTGCTCAACACAAAAACCGGTTATCCAGAGGATAATCAGATAGCAGGGGTGACTATCTTAGCGCCCTCCTCCCTTGAAGCTGACGCCCTGTCCACCACCTGCTATTTTCTTGGTCTTGATGAAGGCATGCAATTGGTTAAGTCACTGGACGACGTGGAGGCGCTCTTTATCACGAAAGACGGTACACTCCTCCACTCTGACGGATTCCCCGAAACCCGATAACATATCGCATCTGCCGCCCTGCCGCCGTATGCCCTGCAGGTCCATGCCTCTTTTGTCCATTACACCTGTATCTCTCCTGCCAGAACACGCTTATAATCTTCCAGATTCTTCTGTAACAATGCCGGCGTATCCAGTCCGTAGGGACATTTACTCTTGCACTGGTTACAGTGGATGCAGTTTTCAATCTTCATCATCTTCTCCTGCCCTTCCGGACTAAGCTGTGCCGCAGATGGAGAACGCCTAAGCAGCAATGACATCCTCGCACAATTATTAATCTCAATTCCTGCCGGACATGGCATACAGTAACCGCATCCCCGGCAAAAATCGCCCAATAATTCTTCTCTGTCATTTCGGATGACCTCTGCCAGTTCTTCCGTCATCGCCGGCGGATTGTCAATATAAGATAAAAATTCATCCAGCTCCGATTCCCTCTGCACACCCCAGATGGGAAGTACATTGTCATACTGCGCAAGGAACGCATACGCCGCCGCAGAATTATTAATCAGTCCGCCGGATAACGCCTTCATGGCGATCAATCCCATGTCAGCCTCCCTGCACTTCTCTACCAGTTCGATATCCTTCTCACTCGCCAGATAACAGAACGGAAACTGCAATGTCTCATACAATCCGCTGTCAATCGCCTCATGCGCCACCGCAAGACGGTGATTGGTTATACCGATATGACGTATCTTTCCTTCTGCTTTTGCCTGAAGCGCCGCCTCATACAGACCGCTTTCATCCCCCGGCTTTGGACAAAAAGCCGGATTATGGAACTGGTAGATATCAATATAATCCGTCTTAAGGTTCTCAAGACTCGTTTCCAAATCCTGCCAGAAACCTTCTGCATTCTGCGCGCCGGTTTTGGTCGCAATAAAAACTTTTTCACGCATTCCCTCAAAGGCAAGTCCGACTTTATGTTCGCTGTCGGTATACCATCTCGCCGTATCGAAGAACGTAATTCCATTCTCATATGCTTTCTTCAAAAGATATACCGCCTCGTCATCAGAAATTCGCTGAATAGGCAGCGCACCAAACGCATTTTTGTTTGTCTCTATCCCTGTTTTCCCAAGCTTCACAGTCTCCATATATTCATCCTTTCCTACATTCTATATGTCGCCGGCTGAACCGAAGCCGGACCCGTCATAACGCCCCAGCGTACCGGTCAGACCGCACCAGTTACACGTAAATTTTTCTGTTCTGCCATTATGACAGCTTAATTTTCCGCAGTGACAGACGACAAAATCCATTGTTCTGCAGAACGGACATCCCGGATATCCATCGTCCGCTATCAGATTTCCAACAATCTTCGTCTTATCATAATTTTCACGCTTTGCAGACGCTTCTTTTACCGGAAAAGCCCATGTATATTTCCAGTCATCTCCTGTCTTTTCAAAACGCACACCATAGATTCTTCCGCCTTCTTTGCACTTACACAGTGCAATCCGGGCTTCCATTTTCTCATTCAAGGCAAATCCTTCCTTTCCGATGCTACGCCGTATCCGTGTACATCAAGAAAAATCATCCTGCGCATAATAGGAAAACAGAGCCGTAATATCATCTCCACATCCTAATTCACTCGTCTCCGAAAGCCATGTTTTCAGATTGTCGGATACCGCCTTTGCTCCGTGCTCATTGAGCAATGTAAAGTAATCATGACAAGTCTTTTGAAACTCCGCATCATTTTTAAAACTGTTTGCCATGCCATCCGTACAAAGCATATACAGAACAGGCAGACAGATATTTTCTCCCTCTCTTTTTACGAAGGTAACCGCCTTTTTCCATGCATCCTGCCTGCTCAACGAATGCGTTTCTGTTCCGAGAATTTTATCCGCCTCAATGATATTCTGCACACCCTTGTCCGATACTTTGATAATATCACCGTCGCCAATCTGAAAAGCAAACAGAAACTCTTTCGTAATCACCAGTCCGAGCAATGTACTCCCGTACATTTTGTAAATCGCTCCCTTGTCTTTATTGTTCTTAGCATCCAGAATCACTTCCCGTTTGCATCTGGCATGAATCTTCAGTATTCTGCGTTTCCATTCGGCGTCAATCGCCTGCGCCACTTTTGTATCGCCTTCCCGCTTTAAAAAGGTCAATAGCAGCTCCGGCTGCCCCTCATAGGTTTCCAGATAATCACCGAGAATTTTACAAAATACGTTTACCGCCACATAAGAACCGGTTTTGCTGTACGGACTAGAACTGCTCCCATGTCCGTCCGCCACCGCCAGTATCACCGTATTTTCATCCATTTCCACTTTTTTTAAGCTGTCCTGACATTCCCTGCCGCTTCTGATATGGGATGCGCCCTGCACAGATTCACCGAATACACTTCGTATCATATGCAATGTCCTTTCTAAGTAACGGTCCGATTTCCGACTCTTCTACCAGACATCACCCTCATTAATGTCCTCAAGGTCAGGCAGTCTTCCGCCCATATCCACAATCACCGGATTTACGCCGCCGTCAGCAGCTCCTCCATCGTCCGTTCCAATGCTTGCCGGTGCCGACACAAGGGAAGCCGCCGTAGACGCCCATTTAATCATCTTCGTAAGCGCCGCCGCGTTGTTTGCCTGCAGAACCAGTTCCTTGTTGCCCGTAAACGCTTCCAGTACCTCATCATCCGCATCCTGCCCGATGGAAATCGCTATTTTCACCGCTTTCTTGCCCCACGGAAGCTTCTTTAGTTCCGCCAGCGATTTTTTATAATCGTCAGTAGGCTGTCCGTCAGACAATAGCACCAGCACAGGCGGTAACGCCCTGTCCGACATCGGCGGAATAGTAAGCTGCGCTGACAACAGCTCAAATGCTTTGCCCAAATCGGTTACGCCTTCCGCCTCCAAATCATCCCATGCAAAATCTTCCACATTTACCGGACTGCTTGTCACCCATGACGCACCCGTAGAAAACTTTAATGTGCGGACTAACAACTGTGCGTTGGGATTATTCTCCGCCGCCGACACCATCTCCGGTATCGTTGACTGGATTGCATGATTCACTGTGCCAATCTTCTCCCCGTGCATGGAACCCGAACAGTCCACAATCCAAAAAAAATGTAACGGTCTGCTTGCCAGTTCCCCTCCCGGTCTTTTCAATTCAGCCATCCTGTCTCCTCCTTAATATCGTGCGCTCGCACATCTTATCTGCTGCATCCTTGCATACTGCATCGCATAAGAACCTGCATTGCACAGAATTCTAAAATCTTCCCTTCTTTCTTCGGGTTCCCCGAAGGTCTGTAAGAATCCATTCCCTTTTCCGCCTCCAATCTCCACAACGGAATCCGGTATATAAATACTTGCAAGATTTTTACATCCCGCAAAGGCGCCTTCCTCGATGCTTCTTACTCCTTCCGGCAAATCCACGCTTTTTATTGATTCACAGCCTTCAAATGCCGACAGCCTGACGGTTTCCAGTTCCTGCGGAAATCTCACCTCCTCCAGACTCTGACACCAGCGGAAAGTTCCCTTGTGAATCTCCCTGAGTTTCGATGGAAGTATGGCTCTTTTCATTTTTCCGCAGCCTGCAAACGTATACTCGCCGATATACTTTACGCTGTCCGGTATCGTTATGCTTTCTAATGCGGTATATTCAAATGCGCCGTCAAACTTAATCATACTGCCTAAGATTGCAGGACAGCCCGTTGCGTCCGTTGTTCCGATACGCTTCAAAGACCCCGGCAGAACCACTTCCCGCAGCCCTTTGCAATTTAAGAACGCCCCGTTTCCCAGAATCTCAATTCCTTCGGAAATCATGATTTTCTCGATACCGACACATCCTTTGAACGCATGATTGCCGACCGCAATTACCCTTTTGCCCTCAATGACATTGGGAACAACAACTGTCTTATCATCAAAATCGACAAACCGGTTGATAATGAGTCCTCTTGACGTTTCCTCGTACTCATATGCACTGTCGCTTTCAACTGCAGTCCACTCCTGTGCCCGCTTATCCCCTGCGTCTGTTTCCTTTGATGTGCCGCCATTTCCTGTGATAGTTCTTCCGTCATCTGACGTCAGTCCCATTGCCTGCGCCCATGTAAGCACCGCACGCTCGGCATTCCTCGTCCTGATGCCGTATCCCTGCTCAACCGACTTCACAAACCGGTGCAGGGCAATGCGGTCCATCTGCCCTATTCCTCTCATCTCATTCACGATTCCGTCATCAAATACCATCAGCAGTGTATTTCTTTTCAGCCTGTCCGTCGGAAAAAAGTCTGAAAACAAGGCATGCAGCTTCTTCCTCTCCGAAAGAGCCTCCGGATAATCCTCTATGATTTTTTTTAGAACTTCATAGTCTTCCATATATTCAACTTCCATTCACACGAATACTTAATAAAACCCGCCCGTCAACTGCCCGAAATCAATCTTTGCATCTTTGGCAATCGCTGCCGAACGTCCTTCCATTACAGGAATCTGCGTTCCATCCGCCTTGATATAGGTCCAGTTTTCTTTCGTTAAATTTTTAATCCCCCAGAGGTTCGGATTGTTTGGATTCTGCACCACTTCTCCTACTACGGTTTCCATATCATGCCCGCCGTCAATATGGTGCTTATAGATTTTTGTATTTGCCATAAGCAGAATAGTACTTCTGCCAATCACAAGTTTAGACGGAACAGGCACCGGCTTCTGACAGCCCCAGCATGTATGCATGACGCCGTTGGCTTCCTTGTTTACATCATAGAACACTTCCGCACCGCAGCTTGGGCAAATCATAATTCCCGACATCAGATTTGCAAATGTTTCCAGCCATTTACTCTCCGTGACTCTCCGGTTAGGCTGCTGCAATCCTACGGTAAATGATAACGTAAACAGTTCTTTTAACTGCTGTGGATACAAATCCCAGAAAATAAGCGCATTGTCCTGATAGCCGGCAAGCGGACGATTTTCTTTATTATCAGGGTCAAAAATAAACAACGGATTCGTTCCGTACAACTGGTTCATTGCATGAATGTCCATACATTTAATCTGCGCTTCCCGTCTTCCCTCCAGTGGATGATTCAACATAAACATATAGAACAACAGCACTACCAGCGAAAATAAATCCGTATTTCTGGAAGGCTTCGCTTTGCCGACGACAATTTCAGGCGCCATAAAACGGGGTGTTCCGTAGATTCCGGTTTTCGCTCCATTATAAGAAACATTATCGTTATCGCATATAAGCACGTCACCCGTATCCGGATCAAAAAAAACATTGCCAAAGGAAATATCCCGGTAACTGTATCCCTTTGCGTGCAACGCGTTATACCCTTTTGTCAAATTATAAGCGGCTTTGCACAGACAATAAAAGGACGGCTCCGCCTTTCTCTTCATCATATCCACAATGCTTTTATAATTTTTAGGTCTAAGCGGCATAATGTAACCGAAGGGCTCTCCGTATATCGTAAAAATCATATCCTGCGGCCACAAAAAAGACGCATCCGGCGCTCCGCTCTGTATCAAATTATCCAGTATTTCTTTCTGGTTTTCGGTTGCCGTACTTTTATAATACCATTTCAGCGCATATGTTTGATTGCCGGCATTTACCGAATATACCTCTCCCTGACCGCCGGAGCCTAGCAGTTTTTCAACCGTATACCTGTTACCGCTTTCAGAAATGAGCGTCATTTTGCTCTTCAACTGTCCGTCCATTCTATCCTAATCCTTTTCCAAAACTGCATTTTCACCATTACTTGTTCTTAAGAGAATGCAAAATATCCCAAGTTTGCAAAGATGCGCAGCATCTCATAAGCAATATCTCGCAATCGAGCACAGCTCGATTTTTTACACAATAACTTTCTTCGGGCACTTCTCCTTGCAGGCACCGCATCCGATACACTTCTCTTGATCGATCGTCGCATGGAAATCCTCAATCGTAATCGCATCTGCAGGACAATTTCTCTTACAGAGCTGACAGGCAATACAGCCCACATCGCACGCTTTGATGGTCGCCGGTCCCTTTTCTTTGGAGCTGCACGCAACCACATGCTTCGCGTCGTAGGGAATTAGCGTAATCAGATTCTTAGGACATACTGCAATACATTTACCACACGCTTTGCAGGCTTCTTTATCCACCACTGCCACGCCGTTTACTACATGAATCGCATCAAAGGGACACACTTTTACACAGCTTCCAAAACCAAGACAACCGTCATTGCAGGATTTCGGTCCGCCGTTCGGCACAAAGGACAGCATACGGCAGTCCTCGATACCGGTATAGTCATAGTCCCTCCTCGTGCGCTCTTTATCTCCCTGACATCTGACAAAAGCGACCTGCCTTGCACTGTCCTTTGCTTCCACACCCATAATCTGCGCAATCTGTTTGCCGACTTTCTCACCGCCTACCGGACAGGCATTCACAGGAGCCTCCCCTTTCGCGATTGCAGCCGCAAGACCAGAACAGCCTGCATAACCGCATCCGCCGCAGTTATTGCCCGGCAGAACACCCAATACGGCTTCTTCTTTCTCATCAACTTCCACTTTAAATTTGATGCCGGCAATGCCTAGAAACAGTCCCACGAAAAGACCTACTGCTCCAACCACCAGCGTCGCCATCAAAATTCCGGTTATATTCATATTTCTACCTCACTTCATATCAAAATCATAACAGCCCGGAGAATCCGCAGAATGCAATCGCCATCAATCCCGCCGTCACAAGAACGATTGGCATACCCTTAAAAGATTCCGGTATATCATTATAGGTCATCTTCTCTCTGATACCTGCCAGAATTACGATTGAAATGGTAAATCCTACCGCAGTCGCAAATCCATTCACGATTCCGGTGCCGATGCCATAGTTCTTCTGTACATTCGTGAGCGCCACGCCAAGCACCGCACAGTTAGTCGTAATCAGCGGCAGATACACGCCCAGCGACTGATACAGGGACGGGATAAATTTCTTAAGAAACATCTCCACAAACTGCACAAGCGCCGCTATCACAAGAATAAATACGATGGTCTGCAAATATGTGATGTGCAGAGGCACTAAAATGTATTTGTAGATTACGCCTGCCACCGCCGAAGCCAGTGTGATAACAAAGATAACTGCCACACCCATACCGGTCGCCGTCTCAGTCTTCTTAGAAACGCCGAGGAACGGGCACAAACCAAGGAACTGGCTCAAAACTACATTATTTACCAACGAGGATGCAATTAAAATCACGAGTAAATCTTTAACCATTCTTCTCATCCTCCTTCGTCACTTTTATTTCTACATTTTTTCTTTCCGCGGACACTTTTGCATCGGCACTGTCCGCCTTCTCGTCATAGAGTCTATGTGCACAGCCACTGTCGGAACAGTTCATACAATCAGAATTACAGCCGGATTGAATCTTAGACATATCTTTGCCTTTCTTCTCTCCATTTATCTTCACTTTATTCTGAATCGCCGTCAGAACCGCCAGTACGAAGAATGCTCCCGGCGCCATAATGAAAATACTCACCGGAACAAAACTGTCCGGCATCACATGAATACCGAATAACTCACCGGCGCCTAACAGCTCCCTCACCGCACCAATACATGTAAGCGCCGCCGAAAAACCAAGTCCCATACCGATTCCGTCAAACAAGGAAGGAATGACCGGATTCTTATAGGCATATGCCTCCGCACGTCCTAGTATAATACAGTTTACAACGATAAGCGGAATATAAATTCCAAGTGCATCATACAGAAACGGAAGAAATCCCTGTAATAATAACTCCACCATCGTCACAAAGGACGCAATAATCACAATGAATGCCGGAATACGCACCTTATCCGGTATGATGTTCCTAAGCAGGGAAATAAACACGTTACTCAGCGCGAGCACCACCATCGTCGTAAGTCCCATGCCCAACCCATTGATTGCCGAAGTCGTGACCGCCAGCGTGGGACACATACCAAGCATCAATACAAAGGTCGGATTTTCTTTCACAATACCATTGACAAGACGTTCTTTTACATTATTCATTCTCACTACCTCCTCCCAACTGAGTCTGGAAATAGTATAATCCTGCATTGACTCCATTGGTCACTGCATTCGTCGTAATCGTTGCACCGGAGATGGCGTCAATCTGGCTCTCTGAGGCTGCGCCAGTCTTGGTATATTCAAACTTTTCTACCTGCTTTCCGGCAAACTGCGGCTGCAATACGTCCTCCGCCTGCATACCAAGACCCGCCGTCTCTGAGATGGACAGAATCGAAATCCCATTGACCGTACCATCCATACGTATTCCGATAGAAAATTGTATGTCTCCGCCATATCCTTCCTTCGTTGTCACTGTAATCACATATCCAAGCAGGCTGCCCGATGCATCCTTTGCCTCCATCACTTCATCCACACTCTCCTGTGCATATCCGGCATCATTCCATGCGGTAACGTCCACCGGATTTACTGCTATCATTCCGAAGGATGCGGCGTCCTGAAAGACTTCCTGACACGCTTCCTGCTTCGCCAACGCTTCCTGCTTCGCAATCGGATCCTTTGTAATCTGATAGACAAACCCAAGCAGAAGTCCGGCAACTACCGTAATTGCCAACATGATTCCGGTATTTTTCATCATTTCTTTCATGCTTTTTCTCCTCCTTTACCAAATGCTTTCGGAAGAGTTATCTTCTCAATAAGCGGCACCAGTAAGTTGCCGATAATAATCGCGTAGGACACCCCTTCTGAAGAAGGTCCAAACAGCCGGAAGATGCCCGTCAGAATACCAAGCAGAATACCGAAAAGATACTGACCGTTCTTTGTGATTGGTCTGGTCACATAGTCCGTCGCCATGAAAAAAGCGCCAAGCATCAGACCGCCTCCCGCTAAATGCGCGGAGAGATATGCCGCATCTAATCCATGTCCGCCAAAGATGCTGATAAAAATTACAAAGCTCACGATGTAGCTTCCGGGAATGCGCAAGTCAATCACACCCATCAAAATCAGGAAACATGCACCGAGCACAATGGCAATCATGGATGTCTCGCCAATCGTGCCTGCCGTTTTTCCGATGACCATGTTGAGGATATTCACACTGGCGCCGCTTTTTAAATCGGCAAGCGGCGTCGCGCCCGTATAGGCGTCACAATCAAAATTCGTCATAATGGACGTGAAGGAAATCAGTAAAAAACATCTCGCGCCGAGCGCCGGATTCATAAAATTCTGCCCCAGCCCTCCGAACAGCATCTTCACTACTAAAATGGCGAACACACCGCCCACCACGCCAATCCACCATGGCGCGGACACCGGAAGATTGAGCGCCAGCAGCAAGCCGGTCACCACTGCCGAGTAATCTCCGATCGTTACTTTCTTTTTACATATTTTCTCAAAAGCGAATTCTGTCAGCACGGTAGTCGCCACCGTGATTACGATTGTAATCAACGCTTTCAAGCCAAAGTTATAAATACCAAATCCCGCTGCCGGAAGAAGGGCGATCACAACAGCCAGCATAATATTGCCCGTGGTTGTTTTTGACCTGACATGGGGATTGGATGACACTTTCATTAAATCACTCATATCTTTATATGTACTCCTTTCTTCCTACTTTTTCTTCTTGGCAAGCTGAATCTTACGCATAGACTTAATCGATTGTGTCAGCGGACGTTTCGCCGGACATACAAAGCTGCAGCAGCCGCACTCGACACACTCTAAACCGTCAAGCGCAAGAAATTCCTCTTCTGCATAATTCTGTGCGTAAACTGCAAGCTTGTTCGGCACCAGACGGCTCGGACACGCCTCGACGCATCTCCCGCACTTGATACATGCGCTTGGCTCCATACGCGATACGTCGTCTTCTGTCAGACACAGAAGCGCTGACGCCGTCTTGGTCGTCGGAACGTCAAGGTCAAAAATGCCAAATCCCATCATCGGACCTCCGGAGACAATCTTAACCGGTTCCTTCTTAAAACCGCCCGCCTCCTCAATCAACTCATGATAATTCGTACCTATCCGCACAATGAAGTTTCTTGGGTCCGCCACCGCGTCACCTGTAACGGTCACTATCCTGTTCATCAGCGGTTTACCTTCGTATACCGCATGATAAATCGCTACGATAGTATCCACATTATTAACCACGCATCCTGCATCCGCCGGAAGCATCTTTGAATTGATCGCCCTGCCGGTTGTCGCATAGATAATCTGTCGCTCCGCGCCCTGCGGATATTTGGTCTTTAACGCCTTGACACTGATACGCGGCTCATCCTTGGTGAGATTTTTTAATATTTCTACACAGTCGGGCTTATTATCCTCCACCGCCAGTATGCCTCTCGCATTTTCAAATAGCTGTAAGGAAACCTTCAGCCCCTTAATCAGTTTCTCCGGCTCTTCAATCATTCTCCTGTAATCAGAGGTCAGATACGGCTCGCACTCCGCACAGTTTGCAATCACAAACTCAATCTTCTCCGGCTCCTTGGGAGATAGCTTGACATGCGTCGGAAATCCTGCTCCGCCCATACCGACAATGCCCGCTTCCTTAATCCGTTCAATAATCTCCTCTCTTGTCATCTCCTCTAACGGTTTCACTTCCGGATATTCCACTTCCTCATACAATCCGTCATTTTCGATGACAATACTCATTACATTATCTCCCGTGACTACCCGCCTCGGTTCAATCGCTTTGACAGTACCCGATACGGTTGCGTATACCGGTGCAGACACATAGCCTCCCGCTTCAGCAATCTTTTGTCCGGTCAGTACATGGTCGCCTTTTTCCACAATTGGTTTCGCCGGCGCACCGATATGCTGCGATAACGGGTAAACCAGATCGCCCTTTGGCAGTACTGCCTTAATCGGTTTGTCCTTGGACAATTCTTTCCCGTCATAGGGATGAATGCCGCCTTGAAATGTTCGTTTTGCCATTCTTTGCCCCTCTTTCTATATAGTATCATTCAATTCCCGTACATCACTGCCAAATAGAGTTATAAATACCCGCTGGCAGAATACACAAGAATAATTATCATCTGTAAAAGCTTACTCTATAAATATACTATTATTCGACGAAAAAAACTACTGTTATTTCAAAAAATATGTTAGTATATACCTAAGTTATTTGTAATAGGAGAACATTATGCGCACGATTAATCAAACCTTAGAAAACTTTGCGATACAATACCCTTTGGAGCGGATTGCTCCCCTTGATAAACTATTGTTTATTGATATTGAAACGACCGGATTTACCGCAAAAAACTCCTCCCTGTATCTGATTGGGGCGGCTTATTACTATTCTGGCTGCTGGCATATCAAACAATGGTTTGCCACAAATTATAGCGATGAGAAAGCTCTGCTGGAAGACTTCTTTCCATTTGCTACAGATTTTACGCATTTGATTCATTTTAACGGCAATAATTTCGACCTGCCTTATCTGCTTCAGAAATGTGAAATGTACAAGCTTCCCTACCATTTTGACGATTTTGAAGGAATCGATATTTATAAACGAATATCCCCTTATAAATTCTTTCTGCATACGCCCAACTGCAAGCAAAAAACTTTAGAAGAACTGCTCGGAATTGATAGGGAAGACATCTACAACGGCGGAGAATTGATAGGTATCTACCATGATTATGTGAAAAAACCATCGGAGGAGGCGTACCGCTTTCTGCTTCTCCACAACAGCGATGATATGAAAGGAATGCTGCAGATTTTGCCGCTCCTCGCCTTCTATGATTTATTTAACTGTCCTCTCAAAGCGAAAAAAGTACAATCCAACCGCTATGTCGATTATCATGGACATGACAGACAGGAGCTTTTGATGAAACTGGAACTGCCCACTTCTCTTCCGCTCGCCATAGCCAATCTGTCGAACGGATGTTACTTCAGCGGCGAGGCAGATGAGGGAATCCTGAAAGTCCCGGTTTATGAAGAGGAAATGAAATACTTTTATTCTAACTATAAAGACTACTACTATCTTCCAAAAGAAGATGTGGCGCTCCACAAGTCCGTCGCTTCTTTCGTAGATAAAGAACATCGCACGCAGGCGTCCGCCGCCACATGTTATACGCGCAAATACGCCACTTACCTGCCACAGTGGGACATCTTTATGGAGCCTTTCTTTAAGAGGGATTACAAGAGTAAAGATTTATTCTTTGAATTGACGGATGACATCAAGAAAGACCGGGCGCTGTTCTCACGATATGCGCAATATCTGCTTGGCAGAATGGCAAAGACATACTGATTCATCCGTGCATTGCAAAAAGCCGGACATCATATACAACAGGGACGCTTCCTTCCGGAAACGTCCCCTTTTTCATTTCTTAAATACCTATACAGTTCTACATCGGTCTCTGATAGAAGAAAGAGTTCTTCCTCTCAAAACCAACTTCCTTATGATTGATAATTTGTTCCGTACTTCCGATAAACAGGTATCCGCCCGGCTTCAGGCTCTTCTGGAACTTGCGGAACACTTCATCCTTTGCTTCCTCAGTAAAGTAAATCAGCACGTTACGACATACAATCAGATGATAATCCGTCGGATATGTATCTTTTAACAGATTGTGCTCCTTAAACTCTACTCTTGCTTTCACCTCATCGGAAATCTGATAGGACGGTCCGATTTTTGTAAAGAATTTCTTCTTCAAATCATCCGGCACCCCGGCAACGCTCTTCTCCGAATATAGCCCTGCTTTTGCCTTGGCAATCACCTGCTTATCCAAATCTGTTGCATAAATTCTAATCTGGTTCAGAGATAAATGCTTAGAAAGCGCCATAACAAGGGAATACGGCTCGTCACCCGTAGAGCACGCAGCACTCCAAATCTTGAGATTGTTACCGTAACGCTTAATCAAATCGGGGAAAATCTCTTGATCCAGCAATTTCCACTGATCGGGATTACGATAAAACTCGGATACATTAATTGTCAGATAATTTACAAACTCTTCAAACATGTTACGGTCTGATTTTAAAGCCGCCACATATTTATCATACCCAACAACTTTGTTTTTTGCAATCAGCGTATCAATTCGACGTTTCATCTGCTTTTCTTTATAAGCATTCAAATCAATCTTCGTCAAATCGTAAATCGCTTTTTTGAAATACTCATAATCATATGCCATAATCTTCACCGCCTGTTAATTATCTTATTTTTTATTTTAAGCCTCTGCATCTTCATCAGCCGCTTCATTTGCTATCATTGCTTCAATATCTACGGAAGCAATATCCGCATCATCTTCTTTCTGTTCTTCCGGTTCGGAAGCAAACATTGCCTTCACACTCAGACTAATCTTCTTGTCGGTCTCGTTGAAATCTACCACCTTAGCCGTTACCTCTTCGCCAACCTTCAGTACATCAGCAGGTTTCTCAATATGCTCTTTAGAAATCTGTGATACATGAAGCAGTGCGTCAATTCCGGCTTCCAGCTCGATAAATGCACCGAAATCCGTCATGCGTGCAACCTTCCCCGTCACTACGTTGCCAATTGCATATTTGCTTGCGGCATCCTTCCAAGGATTCTCATCCTCAAATTTAAGACTAAGCGCAATCTTGGTGCCGGAAATCTCTTTAATCAGAACTTTCACGACGTCACCAACCTTAAATACCTTCTTCGGATTCTCCACTCTGCCCCATGACATCTCTGAAATATGGAGCAGACCGTCACAGCCGCCTAAATCAATGAACGCACCAAAATCCGTCACATTCTTAACCGTTCCTTCTACTGTATCGCCCACTTTAATCGTCTCGAACAGTTTCTTCTGTAATTCGGCTTTCTCAGCCATGATAAGCTGTTTTCTGTCACCGATATAACGTCTTCTCTTCGGATTGTATTCACTGATTACGAACTCAATCTCCTGTCCGGCATATTTGTTCAAATCTTTCTCATAAGTATCGGATACAAGGCTTGCAGGAATAAAGATTCTTACTTCCTCCACGACAACGCTCAGACCGCCGTCGAGTACCTGCGCAACTTTTGCCTTCAGCACCTCTCTGTTATTATATGCTTCCTCAATCCTCTTATTGCCTCTGTCTGCGGCAAGACGTTTATAAGTAAGAAGAACTTGTCCCTCACCGTCGTTTACCTTAAGTACCTTCACTTCCATCGTATCGCCGGGTTTGGTAACGGTTGTCAAATCTACGTTGGGTTCATTTGTATATTCATTTCTGGTAAGAACACCATCTGATTTATATCCGATGTTGAGAATAATCTCTTCCGGCTTCACATCAATAACGGTACCTTCAACAACCTCTCCTGTGTGTATTGTCTTAAATGATTCTTCTAACATTTGTTCAAAAGTTAACTCTGACATAATTTTGAACCTCCTCGATAATATTGTTTGGGGTCGAAGCCCCTGCTGTAATACCCACCAGTCGGACAGATTTAGGTAAATCAAGATGCAAGTCGTCGAGCGTCTGTATGAAATATGTGTTTACACACTCCTGCCTGCAGATCTCATATAGCTTCCGTGTATTAGAACTATGATTACCACCTATTACTATCATAACATCGACCGTCGCGGCTATTTTTCTAGCCTCAGCCTGTCGCACTTCCGTAGCGTTACATATAGTATTCACAACATAAACATTGTACCCTTTTTCCATGAAAATTTCAACCATATCTTGAAATTTATTGTAGTTAAATGTCGTCTGGGAAACAATACAAATCTCTTCGTCCTTCCCGCACACAAAATCACGCGCTTCTTCAAGCGATTCTATCACGGTCGTCGGCTTTGTTGACCAGCCCATGATTCCTTCTACTTCCGGATGTCCCGCATTGCCGATGATCACAATTTTTTTACCCGCTTTGCTCTCTGTTTCCACGATATTATGAATGCGTTTCACAAAGGGGCAGGTGGCATCCACACACACTAACCCCTGCTTTTGTATCATCTCGCAGACCCTTTTGGGTACACCGTGGGAACGTATGACCACGGTTCCTTCCGTAATCGTCTGAAGCTGTTCTTCGTTTTCAATGACTTTCACGCCTTTTTGCTCCAAATCTTTTACAACTTCTTCGTTATGGATAATCGGACCGTAGGTGTAAATCGCTTTTCCCATATCCGCCTGCTCATACACCTGCTCTACCGCTCTCTTTACCCCGAAACAGAACCCGGCATGTTCGGCTAAAATCACTTCCATGCTGACATAACCCTCTCATTCAACCCTGTCTTTTCATCTTCTTCGTTTACGCGGCTAAACCAGCCATCCTTACCCTGCAATCCGCCGCCTACTATCAGTGCACCAACGCGATAACCGCATCAACCACCTCGTCAATTGACTTATCAGAAGAATCCAAAAGCACCGCGTCTTCTGCCTGCATAAGCGGTGATATCTCCCTCGTCATATCCTTTCTGTCGCGTTCAATAATATCCTGTTCTATCGTATCCAAATCGCAGGAAACGCCCTTATCCGTAAGCTCCTTATATCGTCTTTGGGCGCGTACCCGGCTGTCCGCCGTCAGATATACTTTGACCTGCGCATCGGGCAGCACACATGTACCGATATCCCTGCCGTCCATCACCACATTCTCAGAAGCCGCCAGCCTGCGCTGTAATTCCACCAGCTTCTTGCGGACATTGGGGTTTGGGCTGCTGGCAGACGCCATATTGCCCACTTTTTCCGAACGAATCAAATCATTTACATTCTCACCGTTTAAATATACAATCTGTTCGCCGTTCTCATGACCGATTGAAATATCCGCCTCAGCGCATTTGACGTTAATTTTTTCCGTATCTGAGGGCTGAACCTGTTCCCTGAGCAGATACAGAGCCATCGCACGGTACATGGCACCCGTATCGACATAGATATACCCCAGCTTTTTCGCTATTTTCTTTGCTATCGTGCTCTTACCGGCGCCTGCCGGTCCGTCAATGGCTATATTATAACTCATATCTTTTCCTCTTCTTTCTGTTTCACTGTAGTTTACTTTCCCTTCCCGCGCCCGGTATACTGCTTCCCGCAAGATGTCCGGTGGACCATGCAATCTGCAAATTGAACCCTCCCGTCACCGCGTCAAGATCAAGCAGCTCTCCTGCAAAATAAAGCCCCTTTACAAGCTTTGATTCCATTGTGGACGGATTCACTTCTTTCACATTGACGCCGCCCTGCGTGATAATCGCTTCATTATAGTCCCGCAGACCGCTCACATGCATCGTAAGCCCTTTGGTAAGCGAAACCAGTCTGCTCCGCTCTTCTTTTGTTATCTCATGAACCTTTTTCTCCGCACCGATGCCGGACAATTCAATCATCACCGGCATAAGCTTCGCCGGATACAATCCGCCTATCACATTCTTAAACTGTTTGTTCAGATTCTGTTCAAAATCTCTCAGAATGCGCTTGTCAAGCTGTTCCACAGTAAGCGCCGGTTTTAGGTCGATTAAAACCGTAGTCTGTTTTTTATCTTTACACTTGCCGTAATAACTGCTGGCTGACAACACCAGCGGTCCACTGATTCCAAAATGTGTAAACAGCATCTCGCCAAATCCCTGCCATACCTTTTTTGTACCGCTAAGCATAGTCAGACGGACATTTTTAAGCGACAGTCCCTGCAGGGAACCGCACCAAGGCTCCTGAATCTCCATCGGCACCAGTGCCGGTACGCATTCCTTTATCGTATGTCCTACCATTTCAGCCATACGGTAGCCGTCACCGCACGCCCCCGTCGTCGGATAAGACAGCCCGCCCGTCGCCAGTATGACCGCATCCGCCAAAAGCCGTGTACCGTCTGTTAAAAGCACACCCGTCACAGCGCCATCCTGTACCGTCACTTCTTTGACCGTAGTCTTATGCCGCACCGAGACGCCTTTCTTTTTTAACATCCGCTCAAACGCCGCTATGACATCCGAAGAATGATCGGATACCGGGAACACCCGCTCTCCGCGCTCTACCTTCAACGGACAGCCCGCCTCTTTTAAAAAAGCTTCCATCTGCTTATTGTCAAAATCATAAAACGCGCTGTACAAAAACTTCGGATTGCTCACAATATTCCCAAAGAGCTTGTCCGGTTCGCAGTCATTGGTCACATTACAGCGTCCTTTGCCCGTTATATACAGTTTCTTCCCAAGCTTTTCGTTCTGCTCTAACAGCACAACATTATGCCCGCATTCTGCGGCGGCGTACGCTGCCATCATACCGGCTGCGCCGCCGCCTGCCACAATCACACTGCCCATCTTTATCCACTCCAAAGAATAACTTCAAAGATACATTCTTTGTTCTCTATCATTTAATTCCACCGTTTCGCAAATCACTCTTCCTTCTTGCGTAACGAGTAGTTTAACATGGGTTCCTCGTCAATAAAATTAATTTCATCATTTAAATAAACCTGATAATTATTCCATGCCTCTTCTAAATTTTTCAGATTCTTCTTCACATCCTCCGGTCGTTTCAGGCACATCGCCACGACAAGCGCATTAATCACGCTAAGAGGCGCCACAAGAGAGTCTACAATTGACACCATATCACTTCTGGCAAGCAGATTACAGGACGAATAAAGATTCATCGGAGAATGCACGGAATCCGTAACCGTGATAACCTTTGCGTTTCTGTCATTGGCAAACTCCATTGCCTTCAACGTGCGCATAGAATACCTTGGAAAGCTGATGCCTATCATAGCGTCCTGCTCACCGATACGAATCATCTGTTCAAACGTCTCGGACACGCTTGTGGTCTTGAGCAGTATCACATTCCCGCGAATCATATTCAGATAAAAATGTAAAAAATCAGCCAGCGGCTCACAGCTTCTGACACCCATGATATAGACGTTTTCAGCCTCCAAGATAATGTCTACCGCCGTCTCAAACGCAACCGGATCAAGACTCTGTATCGTATCCTTTATTTTTTCTATATCCGCTTCCAACACGGAAGTCAATATTTCCGACTGCGTACTCTTGCCGTATTTCGCGCCGATTTTCTGTACGGAATTAATCTTGTTTTGTACCCAGTCCTCCAAATCCCGCTGAAATTCCGGATAGCCATTGTAGCCGATAAACATTGCATAGCGGACAACAGTAGACTCGCTGACGCCAACCGTTTCACCAAGCTTTGCCGCCGTCATGAATACCGCCTGATCGTAATGGTCATAGATGAATGCAGAAATCGCCTTTTGTCCCTTACTCATTCTGCCATAATGTTCATTGATTCTTGTGATAATATCATACCGGTTCTGTATCGCCATGTCCTACGCAACTATATCCTTCCTGTTCTGTGTCATTCTGCCGCATCTATACATTCAAGAACGCCTTATACGATTCTTCCAGAAGCTTCACCGTATCGGCTTCCGGCAAGTCGTAATCACCTGTAAGAGACATACACGCCGAACCATGGATAAAAATCCACATCCGCATAAACATGCCGCTGGGGTCTTTGCACCCGTATACCTTCGCATGATTGATTTCTCTGACAACTGCCCCCTTCTCACCGTTCAGCAAATCATACAGACTCTTTCCATGTCTGTTCTCCGCCATAAACAGAAGCTTAAATAACTGCTGTTCTTCCTGTGCAAAGCGGATATAGGCAAGCCCCATATTTACAAAAGGCGTGTCGCTCGTATGCGGAAAGCTGCTATAATAAGCATGGAAAAATTCTATCGCCTTACCGTATAAATCCGCCCCCAGCTCTTCCATGTTCTTATACACACGGAAAATGGGCTGCGTGGAACAGCCTGCTTTCGCCGCCAGCGTTCTGGCGCTCACCTGTGAAAATCCGTCCTGTCTGGTCATCTGGAACGCAGCGTTTAAGATTTCATCCTTTGTAATTGTCTCTTTTCTAGCCATAAGATATAACCTCTCTTGTGTAGCAATCTATCATCTTTTGGTAACATATGTTATTATAATAGATTATGTAACCTTCGTCAATCCTTTTCTTACAAGAAAATTTGCTTCGCAGATTATCTTGGGAAGAATGCCTTCGGCATTATGTTTTTTGTCGGAATTTCCTATGATATCAAAAGGGACGGATGATACTCCGTCCCTTTGAATACTATCTGTTATCAATTTCTATTAAACCGGATATGCTGCGTTCTTGGTATCAGCAACGCCCATGTCCACTTTTTCCTGCTGTGCCTGACGATACTTGAAGAAATCAATTGCAACCTGTGGGAACAATGCGTAAGACAATACATCCTCATCCTGCTGTTTCCACTCTTTCATCTCTGCTTCCAAACCTGCAAGCTCCGGCTCAACATGACCTGTCGCCTCAGCAGAACGCGCAGTAGACCGCTTCTCACCGGGAATTACCTTATCGATTACTTCCTGACTCATAGGCTTAACTGTCTGTCCGTAATTACCACGAAGCAAATCCTTGAACTCTCCTGTTGCCATCTTATATCTCTCGCCCATCAATACATTAAATACTGCCTGCGTACCGACGATTTGTGAGGAAGGTGTAACAAGCGGCGGCTCACCGCAATCCTTACGTACTCTCGGAATTTCTTCCAGCACATCCTGATATTTATCTTCCGCTTTCTGTTCTTTCAACTGACTTACCATGTTAGACAGCATACCGCCGGGAACCTGATAGCGCAATGTATTAATGTTAACGCCGAGCACCTTCGTACTCATCAGACCGGATTCAATACATTCCTCCCTGTAAGGACGGAAGTAATCTGCAATCTGTGCCAGAATCTCCTGATCATATCCGGTATCATACTCTGTCCCCTTAAAGGTCTCCACCATAACCTCTGTCGCAGGCTGGGATGTACCTAATGCAAAAGGAGAGATTGCACAGTCAATCACATCTACGCCCGCCTCAACAGCTTTCAGATACGTCATGGACGCTACACCGGATGTATAGTGCGTATGAAGCTGAATCGGAAGTTTGGTGCTCTCCTTTAATGTCTTTACAAGCTCCGCCGCACGATAGGGCACGAGCAGACCCGCCATATCCTTGATACAAATGGAATCAGCGCCCATTTCCTCAATCTTCTTCGCCATATCTGCCCAATAATCTAATGTGTAAGCATCACCAAGTGTATAGGAAAGCGCGATCTGAGACTCTCCCCTGCCCTCCTGCTTCTTAATCTTATTGGTCGCGTCTACCGCCGCCTGCAGGTTACGGATATCGTTCAGACAGTCAAAGATTCTGATGACATCAATACCATTTGCAATGGATTTCTCAACAAACGCATATACCACGTCGTCTGCATAAGGTCTGTATCCTAAAATATTCTGCCCTCTGAAAAGCATCTGCAGCTTTGTATTTTTAAATCCGTCTCTTAATTTTCTGAGTCTCTCCCATGGATCCTCCTTCAAAAAACGAAGAGAAGCATCGAAGGTAGCTCCACCCCAACACTCTACCGCATGGTAGCCGACTTTATCCATTGTATCTACGATCGGAAGCATTTTCTCGGTAGGCATTCTGGTCGCAATCAGAGACTGATGTGCGTCACGAAGAACGGTTTCCATGATTCCAACCGGTTTTTTAACCTGTTCTGCCATAATATTTTCATTCCTTTCTCAACTATATTTTTACTTCAACATAATCTCCGAAACCGCGAAGCAGTCTCGAAAAGACAAATTAAGCGGGTGTTCTTCGATTAGAATACGCCGAATACTGCCATAAATGTACCGGCTGCTACAGCAGTTCCGATAACGCCTGCTACGTTAGGTCCCATAGCATGCATCAGCAGGAAATTGGTCGGGTCTGCTTCCGCACCAACCTTTTGAGATACTCTCGCTGCCATAGGCACTGCAGATACACCTGCTGAACCAATTAACGGATTTACCTTGCCCTTTGTCACAACACACATCAGCTTACCGAACAATACGCCGGCAGCCGTACCGAATGCAAACGCAATCAGACCTAAGATGACGATTTTGATCGTATCCCAGTTAAGGAATGCCTCCGCACTTGTCGTCGCGCCTACGGAAGTACCAAGAATGATAACGACGATATACATCAGCGCATTGGAAGCCGTGTCTGTCAACTGTCTTACCACGCCTGACTCTCTGAACAGGTTACCCAACATCAGCATACCTACGAGGGGCGCTGTGGTAGGAAGAATCAGTGAAACGACAATCGTTACCACAATAGGGAACAAAATCTTCTCTAATTTGCTGACAGGACGAAGCTGTCCCATTTTAATCTTTCTCTCTTTCTCTGTCGTAAAAAGCTTCATAATTGGCGGCTGGATAATCGGAACTAACGCCATATAGGAATATGCCGCCACAGCAATGGGACCCATCAAAGTTGTCTGTCCAAGCTTACCTGCAAGGAAGATGGATGTAGGACCGTCAGCGCCGCCGATAATGGAAATCGCTGCAGCCGCCTTGTCATTAAAGCCAAGGAATATCGCTCCGAAATATGCTGCAAAAATACCAAACTGTGCTGCCGCGCCGAGAAGAAAACTCTTCGGATTGGCGATGAGCGGACCAAAGTCTGTCATGGCGCCGACGCCCATGAAAATAAGGGACGGCAGAATCGCCCATTCATCCAGTTTGTAGAAGTAGTACAACAGACCGCCGCCTGCGCCGCCCTCCCCATAAGGAGCCATAATATCCGGATAGATATTAACAAGCAGCATACCAAAAGCAATCGGAACCAGCAGAAGCGGTTCAAAGCCTTTGGCAATAGCCAGATATAGAAATACAAGTGCTACAACAATCATGATATAATTGCCGACTTCCAGATTAAAGAAAGCGGTCTGATGTATCAGATTGTTAAGCGTCTCAACTATATACATTTCATTAACCTCCTGTAGTTTTAATTTCAGATGTGTCGAAATGCAGTTTTACCACATTTGCCCACACCGCTGTCATAGCAGCAAAGCCGCTGGTACAGCTCATTAGTTCAATGTTGCCAGTAATGCGCCTGCCTCTACTGCGTCGCCTACAGCTACATCAATGCTTGCTACCGTACCGTCTTGGGGAGCAACTACAGGAATCTCCATCTTCATAGCTTCAACGATTACGACAGCATCGCCTTTCTTCACTGCCTGACCTACGTTTGCCTCAATCTTAAATACTTTACCCGCTGCGCCTGCTTCAATCTTGATGCTGCCAGCGCCGCCTGCCTTGGGTGCTGCCGCCGGTGCGGGAGCCGCTTTCGGAGCTGCCTTAGGTGCTGCCGGTGCCGCTGCAACGGGTGCGCCGCTTGTTGCGCCTTCTTCCACTACTACATCATATACGCTTCCGTTTACGGTAATTGTATAATTTTTCATTTTCATATCCTCCTATGACTATTAGGCATTCTGCCATTTGCTCTTATTAGATTTTCTGATAGACCGGACAACAAATCCGTCTGTGGAAGCGGAACCTTCATATGCTGCAATCGCCGCAGCAATTACCGCTACCAGCTCCGTATCGTCTGAGAGTTCTTCCTTCTCTGCAATCTGTGTCACAACCGGGTCTGCCTGCACGGTTTCTTTTACCGTTGCCGCAGCCGCTTTCTTTTTCTTCTTTTCTTCAACCTTGGATATCAGACCGAAGCTGGAAATGATCAGGCTGATCAGAATCAGCACAATAAATACGGTTCCCATACCGATTAACGTATTCATTGCCGCCTTCAACATAATTTCTCCGGTGGAATACTTCACATTTGTCGTGATACTCTGATAATTGCCTACGGAAAGGTCAAAAACAATTTCCACAGTGGCGTTATGTTCCGTACCAATAACATTCACATTGATATCGGCAACTGCATCCTCTTCATTGATTTCGACCGTACCTCCATCGGTTTTGTCAAACTTACCTATATCCTCCAACGCATCGTTCCATCCGACAAGTCCGGCATACTGCTCTGGATAATTTGCATACTGCTCTACAGCGCCCTGTTGTACGACCAGATTCATCTGGCTGACCGTATCCTCGCCCATCTGAAGCAGCATCTGCTCCTGCGGCGTCAACTCTTTATTTTCCTCCTGACCACATGCGCACAAGCCGAGCATACAGGTAATCACACCTAATATTGCGAATAATTTTTTCATATTAAGCATCATCCTTTCTAAACTGTACCGTGTTTTCTATCCGGACGGCCTTCGCTCTTAGTAGCCAGCATCTCAAATGCGCCAATGACATATTTTCTTGTATCGGCAGGCTCAACAATCTGGTCTACATATCCTCTCTTCGCTGCGCTCGCCACATTATTCTGAAGCGCCGCATACTCCTTTGCACAAGCGTCAATCGCATCGGAACCCTGTCCGTCACAAATAATCTTTGCTGCAAGCTGTGCATCCATCATGCCAATCTCTGCATCCGGCCATGCGATGGTAATGTCGGCGCCAATTGCCTTGGAATTCATTGCTACATAAGCGCTGCCGTATGCTTTGCCGATGATGACATTCACCTTCGGAACCGTCGCATTCGCAAAAGCATATGTAAGCTTTCCTACCGCCTTCGCAATTCTCTGCTCAGAACATTTAGACGCTGCAAATCCTTTCACATTGGTCAGTGAAAGTACCGGAATGTCAAATGCATCACAGAAGTTAATAAATTCTGCCGCCTTCTCCGCGCCTCTTACAGACAACGCCGCATCAAATTTGTCAGTTACTTCGCCGTCGGCATTGTACACTTCCGTGCGGTTTGCCACAGCGCCGATTGTCGCACCATTCAATCTGATGAATCCGGCAACCATATCTTTTGCATAATTCTGTTTTACTTCTACAAACACACCATCATCTGCAATCTGGGAAAGCGCGATGGATGTATCGCCCACACAGTCTGCCATCTGCGCGCACACTCTGTTAAGGTCGTCCGCACAATCGCTGACAGCGATTTCCGCATTGTTTGCCGGCAGCATGGAAACAAGCTGTCTGATTTGCGCCATGATGGACGCCTCATCGCCTACCGCATCTACCATCCCCGTCTCTTCGCTCTGGAATGCCGCTGCAGACGTATCGCATCTGGAAATTTCATTTCCATCCAATGCGTTCGGAGAATTTACAAATAATTTTGCTTTCTTTTCCTCCATAAACGCAAAATCTGTCATCGCAGGAATCAAGGCAAGTCCGCCGCCGCAGCTGCCAAACACAGCCGTAATCTGGGGAATCACACCAGACGCAAGCGTCTGTTTCATGTAAATCTCACCAAAACCATTCAGTGCATCCGTAGCCTCCTGCAGTCTAAGTCCGGCGGAATCAATCAGTCCGATTACAGGCGCACCTGTTTTCAGTGCCAGATCATAGAGGTTTGCAATTTTCTTCGCATGCATTTCACCGACTGTTCCGTTTAAAACGGCAGCATCCTGACTATACACATACACAAGATTACCGTCGATTACTCCATAGCCGGTCACAACACCGTCCGACGGAGTTTCTGCCTGTTTCAGATTGAAATCCGTTGCTCTCGCCGTTACGAGCGCACCAATCTCAACGAAACTGTTTTCGTCGAGCAAAGCATTGATTCTTTGACTCGCTTGAGAAGTAGTACTCATTTTTCAGCCCTCCATTTATCATAATTATAAAAAATTAGAACATTATTATTGTGCGCATAACACACGAAGGTAGTATAACACAGATTCACCTGCTAGACTAGCTAATTTTCCAAAAAAATTTAATTTTCTGCGCCTAACCCTTGAGAAATTCCGCATCATCGTTTCGTCCGCTAAATCCCCGAACCGCTCCGCTCTCGCCGCCTCAATCCCGTCATTCAGCAACAGAACGGCTTGTCCGCTCCGCAATGCTGTTGTTCTTGTCTATAATCGCCTTAATACGTGTGTTGAACCTTTTCTCCGAATCTCGACATCATCTGACGGCATTTTCAGACGCCGCATGGTAACAAACGATACCGAGTATCACCATCATGACAATCGGTATCATAATACAAGGAAAAGGTCTACTATGTGCTTCGCTTTTACGACAAATTTTTATGGCAGGAACGCTTTGAACAGATAGGAACAAATCCAAACAAACGTACGCTCCTCAACTGCCCCCTTAGTAACAACCGGGTAACGTCTAATCAACTCTCCGTTTAAATAATAACATACCGTACCGATTTCCTCGTGTTCTGCTACCGGCGCCTGCAATACTTCTTTTACCCGGGTACGCACTTCTATCTCATCCTCCTCGCAGAGCAGATAGGGAATACTTTTCTCTCCCCGGTCATCCACATACGCCGTCACCTGCGCCTCGTTATAAGGCGCCCCGGACAGCGTGTCAATTCCGTTTCCCACCCGGACAGTATATGGAGTCTGTTCTTCATAAATATCCCTGTACTGGTAATGCTCCATTCCGTAGGCGGCAAGCTTTTTCATATCGCTCCATTTGTAACTTCTGTTGTTCGGCCATCCGCAGGCAAGCAGGGCAACCGTGAAGATTCTTCCCTCGCTTTCTATCGCTCCCACATAACAGTAACCTGCCTGATTTGTAAAGCCGGTCTTACCGGAAAGCGCTTCCTCCATCATGCTAAGAAACGCATTGTGATTGTTACAGTGAAAGCTTCTTTTGCCGTCCGCATCGGTAAAATCGTATCCGATCGTCCGCGTAATCTCCAGAAACTTCTCCTTTGCCGGAGAGTCCGTCACGCAGTACGCCATGATTTTTGCCAAATCTCTCGCCGTGGTAGAATGTATTTTTCCATTCTCATTGACCACTGCATCCAGACCGTTGGGCGTAATAAAATAGGAATCAAAACAGCCGATATCTCTTGCCTTCTGGTTCATCATCGAGGCAAACCCCTCCACGCTGCCTCCCACCGCTTCCGCAATGACCACTGCGGAATCATTGTGGGATTCCAGCATCAGCGAATAGAGAAGGTCTTCCAGCCGATAGTGTTCCCCCTGCTTCACATATAATTTTACTTTCGGCATACTCGCCGCATAAGAAGAAACCTCCACAACCTCCTGCAGATTACCGTATTCCAGCGCAAGAATGCAGGTCATAATTTTCGTCGTGCTTGCCATCGGAAGAATATCCTTTTCGTTTTTGCCGTACAGAACCCGTCCCGAATCGGCGTCCATCAGCACTGCCGCCTGTGCATATAACTGCAGTTCCTCTTTTTCCTTCTGAGAAGACATCTCTTCCTGTAAAAAAACATCTCCCGTCCGTAGAACATCCTCCGCAAAGGCATCTTCCCCCAAACGGCAAAACAAGGCTGCCGCCAGCAAGATGGCAGCCGCCTTGTTTCTAATCCGTTTTATCATCGCTTTGTTGTTATTTTTATAGATACGCATAAATCAACCTTGATGCTTCTTCGTTAATATATATGCACATCCTGTCTTCATATGCGCCTTTTCCATGTACAAAGTTAATCCTAATGCCAATCTTCTCTGCACAAAACGCCTGCCCTCCGGCTTCACAAGCTACCCGAGAAGACTGCGTATCACCTCTGAATGCTGGTTTGCCTGTGACAATACGGAAGCGCCCGCCTGCATCAAAATCTGACTGCCGGAATAGCTGACCATCTCCCGTGCAATATCCATATCCCGGATTCTCGACTCCGCCACAGTCGTATTCTCCACGATATTATCCAGATTGTCAATCGTATGTTCCAGACGGTTCTGTACCGCCCCGTAATCGCTTCTCACAGTGCTGACATATTGAAGCGCCGCCTTAATTGCATCAATCGCCTTATCGGCGTCATCCGTCGTCCTGACATTGGTATCCGCCAGTCCAAGCGCATTTGTGTTCATCTGATAGAGATGCAATTCTATGTGCTGTCCCGCTTCCGCTCCCACCTGCAGGGCAATCCCTTTGCTGTCCGAACCGGACGGACCCCCTATCGGTCCTACGGACGGATCCCCTGTACTGCCGCCGCCAACAGCGCCGTCAATGACGCCGCTCACTTTCAACGAATTTGTAATCACAGAGCCTGCACCGCCCAAAGAATGGTACGTCAGCTTACGCACAAATTCAAGCGCACTGCCGCCGCCAGACGAAATATTACTCGTAAGCGCCGCCTCCGACATACCCGTATGTTTCTGAAGCGCCGCATCAAGCGAACTGCCCTTAATCAAATCACCAAAAATTTTATCCATGCCGGCGGCAATCTTATCGCCGGTCACATCACCGCCGCCGCCCGCAAGCCAGCCCGCATAAGCAGCCGCCAGATACCCGTGCCCGTAAGGTCTGTTTGCCGGTGTATAGCTTTTTAAGTACGCCCTGATACCGGCATCCTGACTGGAATCGTTCTCGTCTGTCAGATTCTTGCAGTACGCCAGCAGCGTATTGTTCCAGTTGGTAGGAAAACCACCGCCTGCCAGCTGCGCCGTTCCCTCTATAAACCACTCCGGATATCTTGCATGGTTTCCCCTGCCGCTCATGCCGTCCGTCATGGAATACTGCATGAACGTATGCATCAGCTCATGGGCGATTGTCGATTGAAGCACCGCCGCCCTGCTCCCAGTCCCCTGTATGTCCGCCAGCGTAAAGTCTTCTCTGTCTACCTGCATTGTCAAGGTTACCGGTCTTCCCCCATTCGTCTTATAGCTAAACCCTGCTTGCGCAAGTACCCTGTCCCTTCCATCTACATTCGTAACTTCGACGGCAAGATTCACCGTCACGTTGCCGATATCATTCCGAATGGACGGGAATGCATCCATAATCTGCTGTGCCGCCTTGGGTATCAAATCGGTCGCCAACAAATCCGCCATCGCACCGCCTGCAGAGACCGGATTTAGCGCCGCCCGTGCCGCCGCTTTCGCCGCATGCCCTGTCACGCCGTCCGCACCCGCTGTCTCCTGCTCAGCCGGAACCGCCGTGAACGTTCCGCTCGCGGAATCGTATACCAGATTGTAATGATATATTTCTGACTGCATCAGGGACGGTGCGTATCCGTCGTCCGGAAATAATCTGATTTCATTGAACACCGTGTTTTCCGCCGTCTTGTCTATCTCCTGCTTAATCTGCTGCACTTCCAAGTCGATTGCTTCCCGGTCTGCATCCGTCAAAGTGCCGGTCGCTGCTTTCACCGAAAGTTCATTTGCACGATGCAGCATATCGTGCACTTCATTTAAAGCGCCTTCCCCAATCTGTATCATGGAAATGCCGTCCTGCGCGTTGTAAGACGCCTGCGTTAGTCCGCGGATCTGCCTGCGCATTTTCTCAGAAACAGCCAGACCGGCTGCATCATCAGCCGCCCTGTTAATCCGATAACCGGACGATAACTTTTCCATACTCTTTTCGTCTACTACAATATATTTATGGTTAATACCCCTTACAGCCAGTAAGGAATTATCCA